>NZ_JAPCIK010000009.1:0-36576 GCF_025910115.1 Pseudomonas sp. RG1 | reverse complement strand
CAGTGGTTTTTAGCGCTCTAGAAGTTTGTGTTACAGACCTACAACATCCTCAGCCTGCAACCCCTTCTCGCCGGTGATCACCGCGTACTCGACCTGTTGACCTTCAGTCAGCGAGCGGTGCCCTTCGCCGCGAATTGCGCGGTAGTGCACGAACACGTCCACGCCGTCGTCGCGCTGGATAAAGCCATAGCCTTTGGCGTCGTTGAACCACTTCACGTTGCCGGTTTCGCGTGTTGCCATCTGTTCATACTCCTTTTTTATTATTGAACGGGCTTTTCGCAGGAAAGCCTTCGAGGAACGTCAGCCTGCGTCCGACGTCCATGACAGGGCACCGGCAACAGAGCGCCGAGTATATGACAGGTGCGAAAACTCTCAACAGGAGATTACTTCGGTGCTTTTTTGCCGATTTTCGCCTAATACGGCAAACTGTCCGCCCCGAGCGCCTGCTCGGTTTTATTCACTCACGCAGAAGCCGTATGACCCGTTCCCCGTTCCGCCGTCTTGTGTTTGGCACCCTGCGCCGCCTGTTGTATCTCTGGGTTCGCTCCGAGACCATCAATCAGTCGTCGTTCACTCTTAACCTCGACCGCAGTCGTCCGGTGTTCTACGTCCTGCAAAACCCTTCGCTGACCGATCTGGCGGTGGTTGACACAGAGTGCACCAAGGCCGGTTTGCCACGCCCGGTGCTGGCGGTGTCGGTGGGTTCACTCATCGAACCAGCGGCGTTTTTCTATTTGACGCCGGACCCGGACTGGCTCGGTCGCCAGGACAAACGCGGCGCGCCGCCGACTCTCACCCGTCTGGTCAGCGCGCTGACTCAGAATGCTGCCGAAGACGCGCAGATCATTCCGGTCAGCGTGTTCTGGGGCCAGTCGCCGGACAGCGAAAACAGTCCGTGGAAACTGTTGTTCGCCGACAGCTGGGCAGTCACCGGACGCCTGCGCCGGCTGCTGAGCATCATCGTCCTCGGGCGTAAAACCCGCGTGCAGTTTTCCGCGCCGATCCATCTGCGCGAACTGATCGATCACAACAAGGGCCACGAGCGCACCGTGCGCATGGCCCAGCGCATCCTGCGCGTGCACTTCCGCAATCTCAAAGCTGCGGTGATCGGCCCGGACATTTCTCACCGGCGCAATCTGGTCAAAGGCCTGCTCAATCAGCCGTTGGTCAAACAGGCGATCCTCGACGAAGCCGAGCGCGAAAAAATCTCCCCGGAAAAAGCCAAGGCCCAGGCCCTGCGCTACGGCAACGAGATCGCCTCGGACTACACCTACACCGCGATCCGTTTTCTCGAAGTGGTGCTGAGCTGGTTCTGGAACAAGATCTACGACGGCATCAAGGTCAACCACATCGAGGGCGTGCAGAACGTCGCGCAAGGTCACGAAGTGATCTACGTGCCGTGCCACCGCAGCCACATCGATTACTTGCTGCTTTCCTATCTGCTGTTCCGCAACGGCCTGACCCCGCCGCACATTGCTGCCGGAATCAACCTGAACATGCCGGTGATCGGCAGCCTGCTGCGTCGCGGCGGTGCGTTCTTCATGCGCCGCACCTTCAAAGGCAATCCGTTGTACACCTCGGTGTTCAACGAATACCTGCACACGCTGTTCACCAAAGGTTTCCCGGTCGAGTATTTCGTCGAGGGCGGTCGCTCGCGCACCGGGCGCATGCTGCAACCGAAAACCGGCATGCTCGCGATCACCCTGCGCAGTTTCCTGCGTTCGTCGCGGATGCCGATCGTCTTCGTGCCGGTGTACATCGGATACGAGCGCGTGCTCGAAGGCCGCACCTACCTCGGCGAACTGCGTGGGGCGAGCAAGAAAAAAGAATCGATCTTCGACATTTTCAAAGTGATCGGCGCGCTCAAGCAGCGCTTCGGTCAGGTCGCGGTCAACTTCGGCGAGCCGATCAAACTGGCGGAATTTCTCGACGCCGAGCAACCGGACTGGCGCCAGCAGGAGCTCGGCCCGCAGTTCAAACCGGCGTGGCTCAACGAAACCACCAACCGCCTCGGCGAGAAAGTCGCCCGGCACCTCAACGAAGCGGCGGCGATCAATCCGGTGAATCTGGTGGCGCTGGCCCTGCTGTCGACCACGCGCCTGGCGCTGGATGATCGAGCCATGGCGCGGGTGCTGGACCTGTATCTGGCGCTGCTGCGCAAGGTCCCGTATTCGCCACACACCACCTTGCCGGAAGGCGATGGCCGGGCGCTGATCGAGCATGTGAAAGACATGGATCTGCTCGCCGAGCAGAACGATGCGCTGGGCAAGATTCTGTATCTGGACGAGCAAAACGCGGTCCTGATGACTTACTACCGCAACAACGTCCTGCACATTTTCGCTCTGCCGTCGTTGCTGGCGAGTTTCTTCCAGAGCACCTCGCGCATGAGCCGCGAGCAGATCCTGCGCTACACCCGCGCGCTGTATCCGTACCTGCAATCGGAGCTGTTCATCCGCTGGAGCCTGGACGAACTCGACGCGGTGATCGATCAGTGGCTGGAAGCGTTCGTCGAGCAGGGCCTGCTGCGTTTCGAGAAGGACGTTTACCTGCGCCCGGCGCCGAGTTCGCGGCATTTCGTGCTGCTGACGCTGCTGTCGAAAAGCATCGCGCAGACCTTGCAGCGCTTCTACATGACCGTGTCCCTGCTGCTCAACAGCGGCCAGAACAGCATTAGCGCCGAAGAGCTGGAAGATCTGTGCACAGTGATGGCCCAGCGTCTGTCGATCCTCCATGGCCTGAACGCCCCAGAGTTTTTCGACAAGAGTCTGTTCCGCCACTTCATCCAGACCCTGCTCGACCTCGACGTCCTGCGCCGCGACGAAGCCGGCAAGCTCAGCTACCACGAGCTGCTCGGCGAGCTGGCCGAAGGCGCGGCCAAGCGCGTGCTGCCGGCGGAGATTCGCCTGTCGATCCGCCAGGTCGCGCTGCATCGCAGTGAAGATGCGGCGGATCAGATCACGCCACAGCCTGAGGCTTGAAGCCTTAGACCTGTGGGAGCGAGCCTGCTCGCGAAGACGGAATGTCAGTCGACATTTAGTTTGACTGAACCAGCGCTTTCGCGAGCAGGCTCGCTCCCACATTGAAAGGAGTTCCACCCATGAAAAAACTGCTGACCTTCGCTGCCGCCACGCTGCTCAGCGCCTGCCAATCAACCACACCCGCCGGCAAGGCCAGCCTCGACGGCGAAGTCTTCTACCTGCAACGCATCGCCCTGCCCCCGAGCGCGACCCTGAGCGTCAGCCTGCAAGATGTGTCGCTGGCCGATGCACCCGCCATCGTCCTCGCCGAACAGAACGGCCCGATCAAAGGCCAGGTGCCGCTGCCGCTTCATTTGAGCTACGATCCGGCGCAGGTCAAATCCGGCCACCGTTACTCGGTCAGCGCGCGCATTGAAGTCAACGGCGAGCTGATGTTCATCACCACCGAAAACCACGCCGTACAACTCGACGGCAACGACCCGCAGCCGCTGAAAATCCGCGTCGACGCCGTTCGTTAATCCATTTTTCGCCACAAGGAAGCCGCCATGCGCCGCCCTACCCTTCGCTTCGCCGCCGCCTGCGCCGGCCTGCTGATCTCCGCCAACGCCTTGGCCTTGTCGCTCAACGACCTGTCGCAACAAGACGCCACCGGCGGCCTCAAGGACGCCCTGACCCAAGGCGCACAGATCGCCGTGAAACAACTCGGCACCCCGGGTGGCTTCAGCAATAACCCCGAAGTGAAAATCGAACTGGCAGGCAAACTCGGCAAAGCCGCGAGCAAGATGAAAGCCTTCGGCATGGGCGCCCAGGTCGAAGAACTGGAAACCGCGATGAACAAAGCCGCCGAATCCGCCGTGACCCAGGCCCAGCCAATCCTCGTCGATGCAGTGAAGAAAATGAGCGTGGCCGACGCCAAAGGCATCCTCAGCGGCGGCAACGATTCGGCGACCCAATACCTGAACAAATCCAGCCGCGAACAGATCCGCGCGAAATTCCTGCCCATCGTCAAGCAAGCCACCGACAAGGTCGGCGTCGCGCAGAAGTACAACGCCTTTGCAGGTCAAGCTGCGGCTTTCGGTGTCGTCGACGCCAAGAGCGCCAACGTTGAAAGCTACGTCACCGAACAGGCACTCAATGGTTTGTTCGAGATGATCGGCAAGCAGGAAGAAACAATTCGTCAGAACCCGGCCGCTGCGGCGACGAGTCTGGCGAAGAAGGTGTTTGGTACGTTGTAATTTCCGAACCACAAAAAAAGCCCGCTCAACTTCCTCGGTTCAGCGGGTTTTTTTGCGCATCCGCTTTGTGGATCGACCGGACCGAGGACACGATTCACCGCAGTTCAGCAAGGGAAATCCTCTGCCGATGCGCAGTCATAGCGGGAAGTCGAGCTGATTACCAGAGCAACGTCGGCTTGAGATACCGAGTCAGTATCCGCAAAAGAAACAGATCAAAAGCCCCTCACCCTAGCCCTCTCCCGGAGGGAGAGGGGACTGACCGAGGTGTTCAGGCGAAATACGCCGACTTGCGATACCGAGTCGAATGCAGATTTTGGAACGCCCAAAATCGGCTCCCTCTCCCTCGGGAGAGGGCTGGGGTGAGGGGCAGCAACAACACAAATCAAAAGCCGAACACCCACGCTTTTCACCACTCAATGGCCGAGTGTCAGCTCGCCTGCTCTTGATCTTGATCCACCGGCGACGTCGGAAGGCTGATTGGAGGGATTGATCCGGGCGTGGGAGCGCAGCGACCGTTCGACGCAGTCGAACACAGCGGAAGGAGGTGCAGCGAAGCAAACCGGAGCCGCTGCGCCCGGATCGATCCCGCAGCGAAGGAACCCGAGCCTGCGAGGGCCGAACGCAGGAGCAAGCCTTTTTGGGTACTTTTTCGGCGTCTGGAAAAAGTGCCTCGCCGTAAGGGCGAAACCGCCAGCCGCAACCCCCGCAGAAACGGATATACACCCAAAACCCCAACAGCCTGGTCGGCCCAAAGGCCGCCAAGACAAAGAAACTCAAGCCTCCTTACGCACCCGAAACCAGGCCGCATACAACGCCGGCAAAAACAACAGCGTCAGCGCAGTCGCAACAATCAACCCGCCCATGATCGCCACCGCCATCGGCCCGAAAAACACACTGCGCGATAGCGGAATCATCGCCAGCACAGCCGCCAGCGCCGTCAATACAATCGGCCTGAAGCGCCGAACCGTAGCTTCGATAATCGCCTGCCAAGGCTTAAGCCCCGATGCAATATCCTGCTCGATCTGATCGACCAGAATCACCGAATTGCGCATGATCATCCCGGACAACGCGATCGTCCCGAGCATCGCCACAAACCCGAACGGCTGGCGGAACACCATCAGAAACAACGTCACCCCGATCAAGCCCAACGGCGCCGTCAGAAACACCATCGCCGTACGCGAGAAACTGCGCAACTGCACCATCAGCAAGGTCAGCACCACGACAATGAACATCGGCACCCCGGCATTCACCGACTTCTGCCCGCGCTCGGAATCCTCCACAGTGCCGCCGACATCCAGAAGATAACCATCAGGCAATTCGGCGCGAATCGGGTCCAGCGTCGGCATGATCTGCTTGACCAGCGTCGCCGGTTGCTCCTTGCCATAAATGTCCGCGCGTACGGTCACGTTCGGCAGGCGGTTGCGGTGCCAGATGATGCCTTCCTCGAAACCATATTCCAGCGTGGCAATCTGCGACAACGCCACACTGCGACCGTTATCGGTCGGCACCGCCAGGCTCGGCAACAACGACAATTCAGTGCGCTCGTGCACGGTGCCGCGCAGCAGAATCTCGATCAATTCGTTGTCTTCGCGGTACTGGCTGACCGTCGAGCCGACCAGCGAACTCTGCAGGAATTTCGCCAGATTCGCCGTGCTCACACCAAGCGCACGGGCGCGATCCTGGTCGATATTCAAGTAGACAACTTTGCTCGGCTCCTCCCAGTCCAAATGCACGTTGACCACATGCGGATTCTCGCGAACCTTTGCTGCCACCTTGCGCGCCAACGCACGGACTTCTTCGATGTGCTCGCCAGTGACGCGGAACTGCACCGGATAGCCAACCGGCGGCCCGTTTTCCAAACGGGTGACCCGCGAACGCAGGGCCGGGAACTGTTCGTTGAGGGTTTCGATCAACCAGCTGCGCAGCGCTTCACGCTCTTCGATGGTTTTTGCCAACACCACGAACTGAGCAAAACTCGCCGCCGGCAGTTGCTGATCCAGCGGCAGATAAAAGCGTGGCGAACCGGTGCCGACATAGGCCACATAATTGTCGATGCCGGCGTGCTCCTTGAGCAGCGCTTCGAGGCGTTTGACTTCACTGGTGGTGTTGGCCAGCGAAACACCTTCGGCCAGTTTCAGGTCGACCATCAACTCCAGCCGGTTCGAAGCCGGGAAGAACTGCTGCGGGACGAAACGGAACAACATCACCGAGGCGATAAACAGGCCCACGGTGAGCACGATCACCGTCTTGCGATGGGCCACGCACCACTCCACCAGACGCCGGACGCGCTGATAGAACGGCGTGGCATACGGATCCGGTTGACCATCGCCAGTGCCGTGTTTTGCCGCGTGAATTTTCGCCAGATCCGGCAGGAGTTTTTCCCCCAGATACGGCACGAACATCACCGCCGCGACCCATGAGGCGAGCAAGGCAATGGTCACCACCTGGAAAATCGAGCGGGTGTATTCACCGGTGCCGGACTGCGCAGTGGCAATCGGCAGGAAGCCGGCGGCGGTGATCAGCGTGCCGGTAAGCATCGGGAATGCGGTGCTGGTCCAGGCATAACTCGCCGCGCGAATGCGGTCGAAGCCCTGCTCCATTTTGATCGCCATCATTTCCACGGCGATGATCGCGTCGTCCACCAGCAGACCCAGCGCCAGCACCAGCGCACCGAGGGAAATCTTGTGCAGACCGATGCCGAGGTAATACATGCAAGCGAAGGTCATCGCCAGCACCAGCGGAATGGTCAGCGCGACGACCATGCCGGTGCGCACACCGAGGGAAAAGAAGCTCACCAGCAAGACGATCGCCAACGCCTCGACCAACACCTGGACGAACTCGCCGACGCCGGTTTTTACCGCTGCCGGCTGATCGGACACCTTGCGCAACTGCATGCCGGCCGGGAGGTTTTTCTGGATCCGCGAGAACTCGCCCTCCAGCGCCTTGCCCAGCACCAGAATGTCGCCGCCGTCCTTCATCGCCACGGCCAGACCGATCGCGTCGTCGCCCATGAAACGCATGCGCGGCGCCGGTGGGTCGCTGAAACCGCGACGCACATCAGCGATATCGGAGATGCGGAACGTACGATCGGCGACGCGGATCGGAAAGTTCTTTATCTCATCGACTGTCTGAAAATTCCCCGAGACACGTAGCTGCAAGCGCTCGCTGCCGGTTTCGAAGAACCCCGCCGTGGATACCGCGTTCTGTTCCTCCAGCGCCTGCTGCACTGCCGCCAGCGGCAAGCCGAGGGTGGCGAGCTTGACGTTGGACAGCTCGACCCAGATTTTCTCGTCCTGCAGGCCGAGCAGTTCGACCTTGCCGACGTCCTTGACCCGCTGCAGCTGGATCTGGATGCGGTCGGCGTAATCCTTGAGCACGGCGTAGTCGAAACCGTCGCCGGTCAACGCATAGATATTGCCGAAGGTGGTGCCGAACTCATCGTTGAAGAACGGCCCCTGAATTCCCGGCGGCAAAGTCTGGCGAATGTCGCCGACCTTCTTGCGCAACTGGTACCAGAGGTCAGGGATCTGCTTGGAGTGCATCGAGTCGCGGGCGATGAAGGTCACCTGGGATTCACCGGGGCGGGAGAACGACATGATGCGTTCGTACTCGCCGGTTTCCATCAGTTTCTTTTCGATCCGTTCAGTGACCTGACGCGAGACTTCTTGCGCGGTCGCACCGGGCCAGCGGGTCTGAATGACCATCGCCTTGAAGGTGAACGGCGGGTCTTCGCTCTGGCCGAGCTTGGTGTAGGACAACGCGCCGACAACGGCGAGCAAAAGCATCAGGAACAGCACGATCTGGCGATTACGCAACGCCCATTCGGAGAGGTTGAAGCGCATTGGGGCTTACTCCTTGTTCGCCAGATTGACCACGCGGTTGGAGCGATCCACTGGTCGCACCTGCTGGCCGTCGAGCAATACGTGAACGCCAGCAGCCACCACCCAGTCGCTGGCATTCAGGCCCTCGAGCACCGCCACGCTTTTCTCGCCGAACGGACCGACCCGCACCGGGGTTTTCTTCAACGTGTTGTTGCCGTTGACCACCCAGACGTAAGTCGCACCGTTTTCAGCGGTCAGCGCGGAAAGCGGTATCGACAACGAGACATTGTCGGCCGATTGCACAAACACCCGGGCGCTCTGCCCCAGTTCAGCCGGGACTTTGCCGCTGGTGAACGAGATACGCGCAGCAAAAGTGCGCGAGCGCGGATCGGCGGACGGCGACAACTCGCGGATCTGCCCGGCGAAGCGTTGATTTTGCTGTGCCCACAATTCCACGGTAACCGGCTGACCAACCTTGAAGCGGCCGAAGCTTTGCTCCGGCAGGCTGATCAACACTTCGCGCTCACCATCGGTGGCGAGGGTGAACACGGTTTGCCCGGCAGCGACCACCTGCCCGACTTCCACCGAACGCTTGGCCACCACGCCATCCTGTGGCGCACGCAGCACCGCGTAACTGGCCTGGTTGGTCGAAACGTTGAATTCGGCTTTGATTTGTTTAAGGCGGGCTTCGCCGGAGCGATATAGATTTTCGGCGTTGTCGTAGGCCGAGCGGCTGACCATCTGCCGATCCATCAGGGTTTTATAACGATCCCGCTCGGCGCGCACCAGGTTCAGATTGGCCTCGGCGGCGGCGACCTGCGCGCGGGTGGCTTCCAGTTGCAGGCGCACATCCTGCGGATCGAGTTCGGCCAAGGGCTGATCGGCCTTGACGCGCTGGCCTTCGTCGACCAGTCGTCGGCTGACTTTGCCGCCGATGCGGAATGCCAGATCAGGCTCATAACGGGCACGCACCTCGCCCGGATAACTCTCCATCGCCTGCGCCGAAGGCTCGGGCTGTACCACCATGGCCGGGCGTACGGTGACTTTGGTCACCTCTTCCTGACCGCACGCCGATAACAGGAACGCCAGACTGACTGGCACGGCAAAGGACAACGCATGGCGGAACATGGTGACGGACCTTTCGCGAATGAGGCTTGGAATATTTATACTGGCGGGTATGGTATTAATAGCAAACTCACCAGTCCAGTATTAAAAGCGAAGAATGTCGAACAATCTTTCAGCTCCAAACGGCCCGGGCCGCCCCAAGGATCTGGCCAAACGCCAAGCGATCCTGGATGCGGCGAAAACCCTGTTTCTCTGCCATGGCTACGCCAACACCAGCATGGACGCGGTGGCCAGCGAGGCCGGCGTGTCGAAGCTGACGGTCTACAGCCATTTCAACGACAAGGAGACGCTGTTCTCCGCTGCCGTCGTCGCGAAATGCGAGGAACAATTGCCACCGCTGTTCTTCGAATTGCCGGACGGCATCGCGGTGGAAAATGTATTGCTGAACATTGCCCGAGGCTTCCACCACCTGATCAACAGCGATGAATCGGTGAACCTGCACCGTCTGATCATGGCGCTGGGCAGCCAGGATCCGAAGCTGTCGCTGATCTTCTTCGAGGCCGGCCCCGAGCGCGTGGTCAACGGCATGGAAGGTCTGCTGACGAAAATCCATGCAACCGGCGCGCTGAGCATCGACCAGCCACGCAATGCCGCCGAGCACTTCTTCTGCCTGATCAAAGGGGCGGGAAATTTTCGTTTGTTGTACGGCTGCGGCGAGCCGCTGACCGGAGAGGCAGCGGAACGGCATGTGCGGGAGGTGGTGGGGTTGTTTATGAGGGCGTACAAACCCTGACAGTTTTGCGGTGCTTGTGCAGACCGCTTCGCGAGCTGGCTCGCTCCCACACTGGAATGCATTTCAACTGTGGGAGCGAGCCTGCTCGCGAATGGGGCGACGCGCTCTCAGGGTTTGAGCGCTTTCTTCGGATAAATGTCATACCGGCTCGATTTGCCATCCAGCGCATGGCTCGGTTTCGGCCCTTCGATGCACGGTGCCTTGCGCGGGCGCTTGACCACCACCCGGTGCGTGGCCAGTGCCAGTGCGGCTTCAAGCAGGGCCGGGGCATCCGGATCATCACCGACCAGCGGGCGGAACAGGCGCATTTCCTTTTTCACCAGCGCGGTTTTCTCGCGATGCGGGAACATCGGGTCGAGGTAGATCACCTGCGGCGGTTCCCCTTCCCAACTGCGCATCACTTCGATGGAGTTGCCCTTGAGCAATTTCATCCGCGCCACGATCGGCGCTACATCGAAATCTTCTGCCGCCCGGGCCAAGCCGTCCTCAAGCAGTGCGCCGATCAGCGGCTGGCGCTCGATCAGGCTCATTTCACAACCGAGACTGGCCAACACAAACGCGTCCTTGCCCAGCCCCGCCGTGGCATCGAGGACGCGCGGGCGCACGCCTTGGGCGATGCCGACAGCCTTGGCAATCATCTGCCCGCTGCCGCCGCCATACAAACGACGATGCGCCGCGCCGCCTTCGACGAAATCGACCCGCACCGGTCCCGGGGCGTCCGGGCCAAGCTGCTGCAACTGCAAACCCTGCTCGCCGACCTGCAAGGCGAACTCACCGTCGGCCTCGCCGAGCGGCAGGCCGAGACGTTCGGCCCAGTGTGCGGCTTGCGTTTGAAACGCTGGGGCGAGGGCCTGGACATGGATGCGGCAGGCCGCGGGTGACTCGATCATGAAAAAACGCTCAAAAAAGTTAAGGATCGACAAAAACCGCCGATAAACCATTCAACGCGCATTTTGCCAGAGCTGAGCGTCAACCGAAAAAAATGTCAGGCATTCTTCCCACATCGATTGGCTACGTTTCGCCCCATGGCGACTTCAGCCGTCATAACACTCAAGCACTGAGCGGCGTCAGTCACCTGTGGCAGGATTTCTTTGCCCAGGCCCTGGCCGAACAGACGAGTGAAGTGGTGCCTGCCTGTGGCACGTTTCCTCCGGTTGACCTGAACAGCCCGGAAGAACCAACCGTTGGCAGCGAGTTGCACGCGCACATCGTCAGCCAGCGTGAGTGCGACGTGGTCGAAACCCAGGTTCGCCCGCCGGAGCCACTGTTCCTGCCGATCGCCGAGTTCGAAATGGAGCTGCTGGACAAGCCGTTCCCACCGTTCCCGCCAGAAGAACTCAAAGCCCAGCAAGAGCAACAGGATTTCGACAGCAGCTGGGTGCGCCCGATTGTGATCAACAATGGCCAGCCAGTGCCGGAGCCAGGCCCTGCTCCGCAGAAACGCCCGCTGTACCTGCCGATTGCCGAGTTCGACCTGGACTTGCTGCAGAAGCCTTACCCGCCGTTCCCGCCGGAAGAAATCGTCGAGCAACAGAAAGCCCTGGACTTCGATAACGGCTGGGCTCGCCCGATCGTTCTGCAGAACCTGCGCCTCGCCGCCTGATTCTCAGCGACACACGCTCCAGCGCCCGACATCGACATGAAAGTGATTGCGATGAGCGGCGTTGTAGTCCGGACTCAACACCACACTGAATGACTCACAGGCGCCGTCACGCAGCTGGCGCAGAAACTCTGCGTCCTGACTCTGCTTGGGCCAATCCTTGAGCACGCTGATCGTGCGCCCGTCAGACAGGCGGAAACCGGCGATGTCCAGCGCGTCGGCACTCGCATGTCGGCTGAGAGCGCCGTTCTCACGGTTGTAGACATTGCGACAGGCGAAGCTGCCGAGGTGATCGACCCGCGCGATTTTCTGGCCGTAAACCGATTGCGCCGCCGGTTGCAGGGTGTGGTGTTCAAACATTGCGTAGGCCACCGCCAGCGGGCAACTGGCGATGAAACTGCTGCTCAGCGCCACTTCACCGCCCTGCACCCGCAGAGCACCGATCAGCGGACACTTGGCGCCCGGGCTGTCGGCCTGGGGACTGACGCGCAGATCCGAGCTGCTCAATGCCTGTGCGCAAAGCTCGGAATCACTGCGCAGGCGCATGAGTTTGTAACCGGTCAGCCAGTTGGGCGCGGTTTTTACGTCCAGGGGCGCCCAGGGATTCCACTGTGGTGGCACGTCCAGCCAACCACGCCAGACACTCACCGCGCCACCAGCGATCGCGAGCAACACCCCCCAGAACAGCCAACGTCCCATGCTCAGTCCTTGAAGAATTGATTGGCCCTGGCATACGGCATCGACTGTGACGTGAAGCCAAAGCTGCCGGATTGCTGGATTTCTTCAGCTGCGCGGAAGAACTCGCCGAACGCCGCCAGCGCCAGTGCCGAGCCGGTGCTGATGCGGCGTACGCCCATTTCCTCGAGCTGTTGCACGGTCATTTTCAAACCGCCAGACATCAAGACGTTGATCGGTTTCGGCGCCACGGCTCGCACCACTGCCAGCACTTCTTCGGCGCTGCGCAAACCCGGTGCATAGAGCACGTCGGCACCCGCCGCGGCAAATGCCTGCAAACGGCGAATGGTGTCGTCGAGATCGGGATTACCGTGCAGGTAATTTTCCGCGCGGGCGGTGAGGATGAAGGGAAACGGCAGCGTACGTACCGCCGCGACGGCGGCTTCAATCCGCGCCACGGCGTGTTCGAAGCAATAGATCGGCGCGTCCGGACGTCCCGTAGCGTCCTCGATCGACCCGCCCACCGCGCCCGCTTCGGCGGCGCGCAGAAGGCTCTGCGCAGCCTCGACCGGGTCATCGGCAAAGCCGTTTTCCAGATCCACCGCCACCGGCAGATCCGTCGCTGCGACAATCGCGCGGACATTGGCCAAGGTTTCGTCGAGACTCAGTGCGCCATCAGCCTTGCCCTGGGAAAACGCGTAACCGGCGCTGGTGGTGGCCAAGGCCTGATAGCCAAGACTGGCGAGCATCTTCGCCGAGCCGGCATCCCACGGATTGGGGATGACGAAGATCCCCTGGCGATCATGCAGGGCCTTGAAGGCTTGGGCTTTAAGGAGTTGCTGTTGACTGACTTGGACGTTCATCGACGGGCTCCCGGACAGAAAAAACCCGCCTCAGAGCAAGCCAAGCTGCTCGGCGGCGGGTTCTCTGTATAGCTCAGGCAGCGCGGGCAAGCCAGGCAAACGTTGCATCAGTTGTGCGTGAAAACGTTGCGCCAGCTTCGCTGCCAACAGGTTGTCGGCGGTATGCAGAAAGACGTAGGGCGTGCGGCCCTCTTCGATCCATTCAGCGACTTTCGCCACCCACGGCACAAGAAACGCATCGTTGGCCTCAAGCTCGGGGTGGCCGATGAAACGCACCTGTGGAAACTGCGTGAAGGCCGCCGGACGGGTCGGCACTCGCGGCTTTTTCGACTGCGCGTGGATCACCGAGGACTCGGTCGACAAGCAACTGAACAGCGCGCGCGGGTCGAGACAGATGCGCTCGACACCGCGATCCAGCAACAGACGATTGAGCAGACGCTCGCTCTCGCCCTTGGCGAAGAACTGTTCATTGCGCACCTCGACCGCAAGCGGGCAATCCAGCGCATCTATAAACGCCGCGAGCTCCGGGAGACGCTGCGGCGTGAAGCTTTTCGACAGTTGCAGCCACAGCGGCGAAACACGTTCGCCTAACGGCTTGAGTAATTGCAGGAAGGTTTCGGCAGCGGTCAGTTGCTCACGCAAGTCGCCGCTGTGGCTGATGTCGCCGGGGAATTTGGCAGTGAAGCGAAAGTGTGCCGGCATGATCTCGGCCCAGCGCTGGACGGTAGCCGGCGATGGACTGGCGTAGAAGGTGGTGTTGCCTTCGACGGCGTTGAACACCTGGCAGTAGAGAGCGAGAAAGTCGGAGGTTTTTGCGTCTACCGGATACAGATACTCGCGCCAGGCATTTTCGCTCCAGGACGGGCAACCGAGGTAGTAAGGCAGATCCATCAGATATACAGATCGAGGCCCAGCACGTCTGCGTCCCAATCAACAAAACCGGCGGTGCTCAGGTAGCTGGCCAAGGCCATGGCTACGCTTTTCTTCATCGCGCGATGGTAGATCATGTCTTGTTGACGGGCAGGCAGATTGCTCAGGCGTTGCGCGGTGGCTTGAGCGGCACGAGCGGCCATCTGCTCTTCGCTCGGGAATTCCAGCTCGCCGTCGATGATGTCGACGGATTCATCCAGCGCCGCATTGCCTTTACGCGGCTTGCGCTTGATGGGGTAGGACTGAGTGGAAACGCCGTCTATACGCATAATGTCATGCTCGGTATCAATGATGGCAATTTAGCGGCACTTGACCGACTTAGCAAACCGCCGAGTGATAACTAGAACACAGAAAGCGCAAAAGGTTTTAAGGGAGGGGGAAGAAACTGACGATTGGCGATATTTGTATGTGACCAATGAACCTGTGGGAGCGGGCCCGCTCCCGCCGAGTCCAGCACATTCAACATATGCATTGACTGACCAGAAGCCTTCGCGAGCAGGCTCGCTCCCACAGGAGAAAGTGTCTGTCAGCGGGCTTTGGGGGTGGCGACTTTATCGCGCAGGTAGACCGGCTGGGCGTCATCTGCCGGGATCGCCTCACCGCGCTCCCAGGCGAAACGCGCCAGGGTCAACAGGTCTTCGGCGTGGGGCAGCATGCCCGCATCGGAGCCGCTCAGATTGACCGCAATGCGCTCGCCGTAGCCCCAACCGGTACCGGCACCGAACCAATCGCCATTGGCGTCAGCCGGCAGCGCGGCGACTTCCGGTGGTAGAACGGCTTCGGCACCAACCAGACGCATCTCCCCCGCCGTCTCGCGGTAGCAGCCCCAATACACTTCATCCATCCGCGCATCGATGGCGGCTGCCACCTGGCTTACGCCACGTTCACGAAAGGCACGCTGGGCGAGCACGGCAAGGTTGGATACCGGCAATACCGGACGATCCAGAGCAAAGGCCAAACCCTGCACCACACCGATGGCAATGCGCACACCGGTGAACGCACCCGGGCCACGGCCGAAGGCAATCGCGTCGACCGCTTGCAACGTGGTGCCGGCATCGGCAAGCAATTGCTGGATCATCGGCAGCAGCTTCTGCGCATGCAGACGCGGGATCACCTCGTAATGGCTCGTGACCTCGCCGTCATGCAGCAAGGCAACGGAGCAAGCTTCAGTCGCGGTGTCCAGGGCCAGCAAGGTGCTCATCGATGTTTCCAAAACAGGGGTGGGGAAAAAAGTGCGTCAGTATAAACAACTACGGCCCGCAAGCGGGCCGTGGATGATGCAGCCGATCAGACTTTTCAGCTCAGCGCAGCCAGCACCTTGGCGGTGATCGCATCAACCGAACCAACGCCCGGAATGTGGCTGTACTTCGGCTTGCCGGCGTTTTTGGCGGACAGGCTCTGATAGAACTCCACCAAAGGCTTGGTCTGCGAGTGGTAGACCGACAGGCGATGACGCACGGTTTCTTCGGTGTCGTCCTTGCGCTGCACCAGCTCTTCGCCGGTGATGTCGTCCTTGCCAGCCAGTTTCGGCGGGTTGTAGACGATGTGGTAAACGCGGCCGCTGGCTTCGTGAACACGGCGACCGGCGATGCGCTGGACGATTTCTTCGTCTTCAACAGCGATCTCGACCACGGCATCCAACTCGACACCGGCAGTGACCAGTGCTTCAGCCTGCGGAATGGTGCGCGGGAAGCCATCGAACAGGAAACCGTTGGCGCAATCAGGTTGAGCGATGCGGTCCTTGACCAGCGCGATGATCAGGTCATCCGACACCAGGCCGCCGGCATCCATGATGCTCTTGGCTTGCACGCCCAGTGGAGTGCCAGCCTTGACCGCAGCACGCAGCATGTCGCCGGTGGAGATTTGCGGAATGCCGAATTTCTCGGTGATGAACTTTGCCTGAGTACCTTTACCGGCCCCGGGAGCTCCCAGCAGAATGACGCGCATCGATGTGCTCCTCAATTTTTTATATAAAAGCTTTACAAAACAAAGGATTCGCTCGTAACCGGCGGATCCTGAAAATACGGGTCGTGGCCGCACAAACGGCCAAAGGCTGATCAAGATACACAGCAGGCTGCGCCCACACAAGACGCCAAAAGTCGGAGAAACCAACGCCCGCCGTGACCTCGCGACGCGGTAACCCAAGTCGCAACCCCATCAATAACTGTCGCTTCGCGGCACTTTCCTACGGCAGGAGAAGCGGCATCCGACCCTTGTCGCGAATGCCGCCTGAGGTGATCAGCAACCTTAGCCGGTATTGCGCAATCCGGCGGCAATCCCCGCCACAGACACCAGCAGCGCCTGTTCCACCGGGCTGCCCTGCTCGACATCCTGCTGCCGCGAACGCGCCAACAGTTCCGCCTGCAATAGATGCAGCGGGTCGAGGTAGGTGTTGCGCAAGCGGATGAATTCGAGGGTGTCCGGGCTGTGCGCCAGCAGTTGGGACTGCCCGGTCAGACCGAGCACGACGGTGCATGCCTGCGACAATAGGTCGCGTAACTGCGCGCCCAACGGCAGCAGATTAGCCTCGACCAAACGTTCGTCGTAGGACTGCGCAATATCCGCGTCGGCCTTGGCCAAGACCATTTCCAGCATGTCGATACGAGTGCGGAAGAACGGCCACTGTTCGCGCATCTGCCCGAGCAACTCGCCCTCGCCGCGCTCCAGCGCCTTGCTCAGCGCTGTCTCCCAGCCCAGCCAGGCCGGCAGCATCAGTCGCGTTTGAGTCCAGCCGAAGATCCACGGGATCGCCCGCAGGCTTTCGATACCGCCGGCACGGCGTTTGGCCGGGCGACTGCCGAGCGGCAAACGTCCCAGCTCCTGCTCTGGGGTCGACTGACGGAAGTACTCAACGAATTGCGGATTTTCCCGCACCACCTGGCGGTAAGCGCTGACACCGTCCGCCGCCAATTCGTCCATCAAATGGCGCCATTCCGGAGTCGGCGGCGGCGGTGGCAGCAAGGTCGCCTCGAGCACGGCGGCCAGATACAAATTGAGGTTTTGCTCGGCGATGTCCGGCAGGCCGAATTTGAAACGAATCATTTCGCCCTGTTCGGTCGTACGGAAACGCCCGGCCACCGAACCCGGTGGTTGCGACAGAATCGCCGCGTGCGCCGGACCGCCGCCACGGCCAACGGTGCCGCCGCGACCGTGGAAAAGCAGCAGTTCGACTTGCTGCTCACGGCAGATTTCCACCAGTCGTTCCTGCGCGCGATATTGCGCCCACGCCGCAGCGGTGGTACCGGCGTCCTTGGCCGAGTCGGAATAGCCGATCATCACTTCCTGCGGGCCATGCAAACGCGCGCGATAGCCCGGCAACAGCAGCAGACGCTCCATCACCGGCCCGGCGTTGTCGAGGTCGGCGAGGGTTTCGAACAGCGGCACCACGCGCATCGGCCGCAGAACGCCGGATTCCTTGAGCAGCAGTTGCACCGCGAGCACGTCGGAAGCGGCGCCGGCCATGGAGATCACGTAGGAGCCCAGCGACGCATCGGGCGCGGCGGCGATTTCCTTGCAGGTGTTGAGCACTTCGGCGGTATCCGCCGATGGTTTGAAATGCGCGGGCAGCAACGGTCGACGGTTGCTCAGCTCCTCGGTGAGGAAGTTGATGCGCTGTTCTTCATCCCAATCTTCGAAGCGGCCGAGGCCGAGGTAATCGGTGATTTCGGTCATTGCCGAGCTGTGCCGCGTCGAATCCTGACGCACATCGAGGCGCACCAGGAACAGGCCGAACGTCACCGCCCGACGCAGGCAGTCGAGCAACGGCCCGTCGGCGATGACGCCCATGCCGCACTCGTGCAGCGAGTTGAAACACAACTGCAAAGGCTCGAGCAGGTCGCGATTGTCGTGCAGCACATCGGCGGTGGCCGGGGTCGGCGCGGTCAACGCGGCATGCGCCCAGTTGCGTGTGGCGCGCAGACGTTCGCGCAGTTGCTTGAGCACTGCGCGATAAGGTTCGGCGCTGTCGCCGGCCTTGGCCTTCAGCGCATCGCTGGCCTGCTGCATCGACAGTTCGGCAGCCAGATGATCGACGTCGCGCAGGTACAAGTCAGCGGCCATCCAGCGCGCCAGCAGCAAGACTTCGCGAGTGACGGCGGCGGTGACATTGGGGTTGCCGTCACGGTCGCCGCCCATCCATGAGGCGAAGCGGATCGGCGCGGCTTCCAGCGGCAAGCGCAGGCCCGTGGCGGCGAACAGCGCCTGATCGGCCTTGCGCATATGGTTGGGGATCGCCTGCCACAACGAATGCTCGATCACCGCAAAGCCCCATTTGGCTTCATCGACCGGCGTCGGGCGGGTGCGGCGGATTTCTTCGGTGTGCCAGGCTTCGGCGATCAGCCGTTGCAGTTTGCTCTGGATCTGCTCGCGCTCGGCGCTGGTCAGGTCGCGATGGTCCTGCGCGGCGAGTTGCGCGGCGATCGCGTCGTACTTCTGGATCAACGTGCGTCGCGCCACTTCGGTCGGGTGCGCGGTCAGAACCAGTTCGATTTCCAGCCGCGCCAGTTGCCGGGCCAGAGATTCGGCGCTGTGCCCTTCACTGCGCAGGCGCGCGAGCAGTTCCGGCAATACCCGCGATTCGAACGGCGCCGGTTGCGACTCCTCGCGGCGATGGATCAGCTGATATTGCTCGGCGATGTTGGCCAGGTTGAGAAACTGGTTGAATGCCCGCGCGACCGGAAGCAATTCGTCTTCACTCAATTGATTGAGGCTGGCGCTCAGTTCAGCGTCCATCGAGCCGCGCCGGTCGGCCTTGGCGCCTTTGCGAATCTGCTCGATCTTGTCGAGGAACGCCTCGCCGTACTGGTCTCGAATGGTGTTGCCCAACAGCTCTCCGAGCAGGTGAACATCTTCGCGCAAGCGTGCATCAATATCGGTCATCAGCAGTTCTCCAGCGGTAATCGGGGACAGCGCAGAAACGAATGCTTTGCCAGAGAGTGCCGCTCTGCGCCGCTTCTTACAAGCAGGCGACGAATTGACTTTAAACCTTGCCGGCGAAAGCTAGTCTCAACAGTAAGCCGTACGACGGCCCGCCGCCGGCGCTGCCGGACACTCACCCAGGCCTGCCATCAGCAGGCGCTAAATGAGGTCATCATGAAAATTCGTGAACTCGCCCAGCATTGGGAAGAAAACGCCAAAGGTCGCCTGACCGACACCGGCTACACGATTCATCTGGACGTCGAGGCCGCCGCGCGCCTGGCGGCAATTGCCGAGATGTATCCCAAACGTCATCCCGAGGAACTGCTCGGCGAACTGATCGGCGCCGCGCTCGAGGAGTTCGAAGCGAGCCTGCCGTATGTGAAGGGTTCGACGGTGGTGGCGACTGATGAGGAAGGTGATCCGTTGTATGAGGATGTCGGCCCGACGCCGCGTTTTCTGGCGTTGTCGCGGCGGCATCTGCATGATTTGTCCTCGGCTGAGAACAAGCAGAAGCACTGATTCCTGACACCGAGAAAAATGTGGGAGCGGGCTTGCCCGCGATGGCGGCAGTTCAGTCAAAAATGTGCTGAGCATGATGGCCTCATCGCTGGCAAGCCAGCTCCCACAGGGTACTGATCACCCCCTGATATCACCTTAAAACTCACCCGCGCGTACCGCTCCAAAGCCCCAAAGTTCCCGTCCCAGAGCCTTGTCCAAACGGTCAATTTAATTTTTGGCGATAGGCCATCTTTTCTGAACTTTTCAAAAATGCCGCCGGTCGGAACAGGTAACCACGCCTGGAACGAGCGTTTCAATTCGCGTCTACAAGCGATGCTTTCGCCTCCTCTGCCAGGATGGATTCAGTTGTATTTTCAGGAGATGCCTAATGGAGTTGAAGACCATGAAAACCCAAACCTCGTTTTCCCACCTGCGCGGTCTGAAACTGGCCGCTCTGGCCATCGGCACCAGCTTCGTACTGGCCGGTTGCGCCGGTAATCCTCCGACCGAGCAGTACGCCGTCACTCAATCGGCCGTCAACAGCGCCGTCAGCGCTGGCGGTACCGAATTCGCTGCGGTGGAAATGAAGCAGGCTCAGGACAAGCTGAAACAAGCTGAAATCGCCATGCACGACAAGAAGTATGACGAGGCCCGTCGCCTGTCCGAACAGGCTGAATGGGACGCTCGCGTCGCTGAACGCAAGGCTCAGGCCGCCAAGGCCGAACAGGCTGTGAAGGATTCCCAGAAAGGTGTTCAGGAACTGCGTCAGGAAAGCCAGCGCACCGTGCAGTAAGCGCGCATCCCGACCGCAAAGCTGAAACTCTTACCGATAGAAAGGACGACAAATTATGCGTAAGCAACTGATGATTCCCGCTCTTCTGGCCGCAAGCGTTGCACTGGCTGCCTGCTCCACCCCGCCTAACCCGAACCTGGAACAGGCGCGCACCAACTACGCCGGCCTGCAGGCCAACCCACAGGCGAGCAAAGTCGCGGCACTGGAAACCAAAGACGCCAGCGATTACCTGGACAAGGCCGACAAGGCTTATCTGGACAAGGAAGACGCCGCCAAGGTCGACCAACTGGCTTACCTGACCAACCAGCGCGTCGAAGTGGCCAAGCAGACAATCGCTCTGCGCACCGCTGAAAACAACCTGAAAAACGCCGCAGCCCAACGTGCCCAGGCCCGTCTGGATGCCCGTGACCAGCAGATCAAACAGCTGCAGGACAGCCTCAACGCCAAGCAGACTGATCGCGGTACGCTGGTGACTTTCGGTGACGTGCTGTTCGCCACCAACAAGGCTGATCTGAAATCCAGCGGCCTGGTGAACATCAACAAACTGGCGCAATTCCTTCAGGAAAACCCGGATCGCAAAGTGATCGTCGAGGGTTACACCGACAGCACCGGCACCGCGAGCTACAACCAGTCGCTGTCCGAGCGCCGCGCGACTTCCGTGCAGATGGCTCTGATCAAGATGGGCGTCGATCCTTCGCGCATCGTTGCCCAGGGTTATGGCAAGGAGTACCCGGTAGCGGATAACGGCAGCGTCTCGGGCCGTGCGATGAACCGTCGTGTGGAAGTGACCATTTCCAACGACAACCAGCCAGTAGCACCGCGCTCTTCGGTGAGCTCGAACTAAGCTCCACCCCGTAACGCAAAAGCCCCGCCTGAACTGATCAGGCGGGGCTTTTTTGTGGGAGCAGACATCGTAGCCCCTCACCCCAGCCCTCTCCCAAGGGAGAGGGAGCCGATTTGTGTCGCTTTCAAAACTTGTGTTCGGCGCAATGGATCAGGTCGACTTAGCTTAAACAAACACCTCGGTCAGTCCCCTCTCCCTCTGGGAGAGGGTTAGGGTGAGGGCTGAACCTGCAGAATCACTCCTCCAGCTTCTGCGGGGTCTCTTCACCCATACACCGCACGGCTTTCTTCTGCGCATTAACCAGCACCCCGGTCAGGCCTTTCTGTTCGGTATCGAACAGCACCAGCACGCCATCGATGCACTGCGCCACTTGCGGCGCAGGCGTCAGCGAGACTTTGTAGTCCTCGCCCGGCACGGTCTTGAGCATGGTGAATTCGCTGAGCAGCAACGCATCCTCCGGCTTGGCAAAATGCAGGTAGCCGTAGTACCACAGCGCCCCGACGGTGCCGAGGATGCTGCAGATACCGGTGATGATCAGCGGGATGGCATTACGTTCTTCAGTCATTGCGGGGTCTCATCTTCGGAATTCGGGGGCGGCGGATAGTTGGGGATTTCGCCGAGGCGGCGCAGGCCGTCGAAGTGTTCGGGGTCGTCGAGATAGCGCAGCATGACCTGACGCCACACCGGGTCGCCGAAGGTTTGCACATGACCACCACGGGTCAGTTGCAACACACGCGGCGGCGGCGCTGCCTGATACAGGCGAATGCCGTTGGCCATCGGCACCAGCGGATCGTCGATGCTATGGAAGATCAGCTTCGGCACGCCGGTCAGCTGCGCCATCGAGTTGATTGCGCTGTCGCCGTCCGGCACCAGCCACGACAGCGGCACTTGCAATGGCCAGGTCAGCCACGAAGTGCTGAGGGCGAATTGGCCGACGCTGCGATAACTGGCCGGCACGCCATCCAGCACCAGGGCCTTGAGTTGTTTTTGCCGCTCCGGGTGCTGCGCCAGCCAATGCACCGACATCGCGCCGCCCAGACTCTGTCCGAGCAGCACCAGCGGTTTGCCTTTGACCTCGGGCGCGTTGTCGAGCCAGGCGAACGCGGCGTCGATGTCCTGATAGATCGCCGGCAGGCTCGGCTTGCCCTCGGACAAACCGTAGCCGCGATAGTCGACCAACAAGACCTGATAGCCGTTCTTCGGCAACCACCAGCTGCCGCCCAGATGCATCGGCAAATTGCCGCCGTTGCCGTGCAGATGCAGGACCGTGCCTTTGACCTCGACGCCAGGTTTGGCCGGCAGCCACCAGGCGTTGAGCTTCAAGCCATCGGCGGTGGTCAGGGTGACGGTGCGGTATTCGAGTTTGGCTTTGTCCGGGGTGAAGAGCTGGCCCGGTTCCGGGTAGAACAGCAGCGAACTGCAACCACCGAGGGTCAAGAGCAGGCAAAGGATGCCGAGGATTCTCATCCGGTGAAACCTCGCGAAATTTCAGGTTGAAATACGGTTGGATCGTTCCCACGCTCGGCGTGGGAATGCCGCCATGGACGCTCTGCGTCCACCGTGACGCGGAGCGTCATGGGATGCATTCCCACGCGGAGCGTGGGAACGATCAGCTATCAGAGGATATTGGAGTAATCCGCCTCAATCCGGTCCAGGCTCAAATGGTTGAGGAAGTTGGAGAAACACATCCACGCCGACAACGCATTCAAGTCACGGAACTGATCCGGCAGATATTTCGGCGGCACCACCAGCCCTTCATCCACCAATTGCCGCAAGGTACGCATGTCTTCCAGTGTGGTCTTGCCACAGAACAACAGCGGAATCTGCTCGAGCTTGCCCTTGCGCACGGCCAACTGAATGTAGTTGTAAACCATGATGAAGCCCTTGAGGTAGGACAAGTCTTTGGTGAATGGCAGACCGGTCGGCGTCGAACCACGGAACACCCGGCTGGCATTGCCGTAGCTTTCGGCCATCTCGAAACCCTGCTCGCGGAAGAATTCGTATATCTGCAAAAAGTCGGCGCCCTCTTCCACCATATGAATCGCACGGGTGCGGTTGGTCAGTTTGCGCAGGCGACTCGGGTAAGAAGCGAAGGTGATAATTTCCATCAGGATCGCCAGACCTTCCTGGGTCACCGTCGACGAGGGCGGGCCTTTCGACAGGAAGGTGCAGATCGGCTGGTTCAAACCGTTGAGCGTGGTGCCGACATGCACCAGGCCCTCGTGGACTTCCAGTGCGCGCACGTCGCGGTCGTTGAACAGCGCGTCGGTGCGGATCTTGATGTAGTCAGCGCCCGCCGCAGCGTCGGCGACGATGCCGTCGGACTCGAACACGCGAATCGTCTCTTCGGCCTCACCGAATACCTTGTTCAGTCGGGTTTGCAGCAGGTGCACCGCGTCTTTGGCGGTGAGGATCTTCGGCTCGTCCTTCAGATCGCCGCGCCCGTCGATGTTGTTCAGGTAGTCGGACATCATCAGGCCGAGGTCGGCCAATGTCGGGTCACCGGCGTGAAAGGCATCGGACGCCGCGCCGTACAGCTCTTGCGAGATCAGACCGAAATCCTCGGTGCCGCGCGCTTCGAGCATGCGCACCACCATGCGGTATTCCTTGCACATGCGCCGCATGATCTGCCCGACCGGGTTGAACTGGCCGAGCTGGCGGGTGATGTCGCGCTCGATGTTCTGGAATTCCAGTTTGACCTGGCTCGAATCGAACGACAGCGGGCGGTTGAGGTAGTAGTCGCGATCCACCGCCGGCATTTCCTTGCCCTTGGCCTTGAGGAAGCCCTTGCGCACGTTGTCGTCCCACTTGACCGCATCGAGCACGCGGATCGGCGTCTGCGCCAGCACAATGCGATCGGACAACATGCGTATCGTCTGCTGGTAATCGTCCACCCGAAACTCCTGTAGAAAACGTGACGTGCTGAAACTCAGACTTTAAGCCTCTGTGGGAGCGAGCCTGCTCGCGAATGCACTGTGTCAGACAACGCAGATGTTGAATATCAGAGTGCTTTCGCGAGCAGGCTCGCTCCCACGAGCGTGTAGCGTGAAACGCTAGACCGACGCCAGCACCAGGTGCATATACCGCGTCAGAATCCCGAGCATGTCCTCTTCGGCCAGAGGCTCGGCGTCGTTGAGCAGGCCCTGATATTCCATCCGCCCGATAATCGCCGTCAACACCTTGGCATCCTGCTGCGGTTCACGCGAGCCCAGTACCTGGAACAACTGGCAGGTGCCCTGCAGCAGAATCTGCTGGTGCGAGCGCACCAGAATGGCCAGACGCGGGTTGAGCAGCGCTTCCTGGCGGAACGCCTGCTCGGCCATCAGATGCTCGCGCCGATTGATCAATTGCCGGTGCACGTAATCGGCCATCAGCCGCGCGATGTCATCGGCCAGTTGTGAGCGCGACTCCGGGCTGCCGTCGGCGCTGACCACCATTTCGCGCAGCAGACCTTCGTTATTGATCCACAACTTGGCCATGTACGCCGCGCTGCGTTCAACGTATTGGGCGAAGGTATCGGTGAGCAGGTCATCGATGTCCTTGAAGTAATACGTGGTCGCCGACAGCGGCACGCCGGCCTCCGCCGCGACCGCACGATGGCGCACGGCACGCACGCCGTCGCGCACGACAATGCGCATCGCGGCGTCGAGAATGTCCTGGCGACGCTGCTCACTGCCCTGTCGGCTGGCCTTGCGGCCCTGGTACTGAACACTTTCAGCGACCGCAGTGGCGATACACGCTGCACCTTCTTGAGCTAATGCACCCATCACGACAGCACTTCCTCTACTAATGCCAAATTAACCAATTGATACATTTGTACCAGACAGGCAATAAAAAGCCGCCTGTTTTAGGCGGCTTTTTAACTGAAACGTTTACGCTTGCGGTCGCATGTGCGGGAACAGGATCACATCGCGGATCGACGGCGAGTTGGTGAGCAACATCACCAGACGATCGATGCCGATACCTTCGCCGGCGGTTGGCGGCATGCCGTACTCCAGCGCACGGACGAAGTCGGCGTCGTAGTGCATGGCTTCGTCGTCGCCGGCGTCCTTGTCGGCCACCTGCGCCATGAAGCGCTCGGCCTGGTCTTCGGCGTCGTTCAACTCGGAGTAGGCGTTGGCGATTTCACGACCACCGATGAACAGCTCGAAGCGGTCGGTGACGTTCGGGTTCTCGTCGTTACGACGGGCCAGCGGCGACACTTCGAACGGGTACTGCGTGATGAAGTGCGGCTGCTCCAGCTTGTGCTCGACCAGTTCTTCGAAAATCATCACCTGCAATTTGCCCAGACCTTCGAAGCCCAGCACCTTGGCGCCGGCCTTCTTGGCGATGGCGCGAGCCTTGTCGATGTCGTTCAGATCATCGGCAGTCAGCTCAGGGTTGTACTTGAGGATCGAGTCGAACACCGACAGACGCACGAACGGCTCGCCGAAGTGGAACACTTTGTCGCCGTACGGCACGTCGGTGCTGCCCAGCACCAGCTGCGCCAGCTCGCGGAACAGTTCTTCGGTCAGGTCCATGTTGTCTTCGTAATCGGCGTACGCCTGATAGAACTCCAACATGGTGAATTCAGGATTGTGACGAGTCGAAACGCCTTCGTTACGGAAGTTGCGGTTGATCTCGAAGACTTTCTCGAAACCACCGACCACCAGACGCTTCAGATACAGCTCAGGGGCGATACGCAGGAACATTTCCATGTCCAGCGCGTTGTGGTGGGTTTCGAACGGCTTGGCTGCAGCGCCGCCGGGAATGGTCTGCAGCATCGGCGTTTCGACTTCGAGGAAGTCGCGCTTCATCAGGAAGCTGCGGATGTGCGCGATCACTTGCGAACGCACGCGGAAGGTCTGGCGCACGTCTTCGTTGACGATCAGGTCGACGTAACGCTGGCGGTAGCGCTGCTCGGTGTCGGTCAGGCCGTGGTGCTTGTCCGGCAGCGGGCGCAGCGACTTGGTCAGCAGGCGCACGTTGGTCATTTCAACGTACAGGTCGCCTTTGCCGGAACGCGCCAGGGTGCCTTCGGCGGCAATGATGTCGCCCATGTCCCAGGTTTTCACCGCGGCCAGGGTTTCTTCGGACAGTGTCTTGCGGTTGACGTAGACCTGAATGCGCCCGGTCATGTCCTGGATCACCATGAACGAGCCACGGTTGAGCATGATGCGACCGGCAACCTTGACCGGGATTGCAGCCTCTGCCAGCTCTTCCTTGGTCTTGTCCGCGTACTGTTTCTGCAAGGCATCGCAGTAGTTGTCGCGGCGGAAGTCGTTCGGGAAGGCATTGCCCTTGGCGCGCTCGGCAGCAAGCTTTTCCTTGCGCAGGGCGATCAGGGAGTTTTCTTCCTGTTGCAGGGCTTGCGGGTCGAGTTGTAGGTCGCTCATGTCTTTAAGTATTCCATCAGGTTCGTTGCCCCCAGCCTTCGGCTGGGGATCGCGGGCGAGCCCGCTCCCACAGAGGGTGTTACAGGCCGGATTTCAGGCTCGCTTCCAGGTACTCATCGATGTCGCCATCGAGCACCTTGTCGCAATCGCTGCGTTCGATGTTGGTACGCAGATCCTTGATCCGCGAGGCATCGAGCACGTAAGAGCGAATCTGGTGACCCCAGCCGATATCCGACTTGGTGTCTTCCAGCGCCTGCGAAGCGGCGTTGCGCTTCTGCATTTCCTGCTCGTACAACTTGGCCCGCAGCATTTTCATCGCGGTGTCCTTGTTGGCGTGCTGGGAACGCTCGTTCTGGCAGCTGACCACGGTGTTGGTCGGTACGTGGGTGATACGTACGGCCGAGTCGGTGGTGTTTACGTGCTGACCACCGGCACCGGAGGAACGATAGGTGTCGATCCGCAGGTCTGCCGGGTTGATTTCGATTTCCACCTTGTCATCGATCTCTGGCGAGACGAAAACAGCGGAGAACGAGGTGTGACGACGGTTGCCGGAGTCGAACGGGCTCTTGCGCACCAGACGGTGCACGCCGATCTCGGTACGCAGCCAGCCAAAGGCGTATTCGCCCTTGATGTGCACGGTCGCGCCCTTGATCCCGGCGACTTCACCGGCGGACAGTTCCATGATGGTCGCATCGAAACCGCGTTTGTCGGCCCAGCGCAGGTACATGCGCAGCAGGATGTTGGCCCAGTCCTGCGCTTCGGTACCGCCGGAACCGGCCTGGATGTCCAGGTAGGCGTTGTTCGGGTCCATTTCATGGCTGAACATGCGGCGGAATTCCAGCTTGGCCAGATTTTCCTCGAGACGGGCCAGCTCGGCGACGACATCGCCCACTGCGCCTTCGTCATTCTCTTCGACGGCCATGTCCAGCAGGTCGCGGCAATCGGCCAGACCGCCGTTCAGTTCGTCGAGGGTGTCGACGATCTGCGCCAGCGCGGCACGCTCGCGGCCCAGCTCCTGGGCGTATTCAGGTTTGTTCCAGACACTCGGATCTTCAAGCTCGCGGTTGACCTCGGTCAGACGCTCATGCTTTTGATCGTAGTCAAAGATACCCCCGAATAGTTTCGGAGCGCTCGGACAGGTCCTTGATGGTGTTCAGGATCGGGTTGATTTCCATGACGGGCAGCACTCGTTGGCGAACTTTTGAAAGCCGGCGAGTATAACGTAAACAGGCTGTCGCGGCAGCCCGTCTGGCGGTGAATGGGCCGAGATTGCTGCCCTCACCCTAGCCCTCTCCCGGAGGGAGAGGGGACCGATCGGGGGATATTTGAAACATACGCCGAATAGAATGGCTTCACCGAATCCGTGATCGCCAAGCCTGAAGATCCATAATCGCTGCGATCTCTCAGGTCGATGTCTGGCCCGAGACACCTCGGTCGGCCCCCTCTCCCTCCGGGAGAGGGCTGGGGTGAGGGCAACGGCCGTTACTCGATCCCGACCTGATTGCGCCCATTTTTCTTGGCCAGATACAAGCCGCGATCCGCCGCCGAGATCAGCAGCCGGCAATCACTCCCCGCCTGGGGCACCATGGTCGCCAGACCAATGCTGATGGTCAGACTGGAGCCCTCGGCCGGCGTGTTGTGCGGAATTTTCAACGCCGCCACGGTCTGGCGCAGTTTTTCGGCCAACAGCCGCGCGCCGCCCGGCGAAGTGTTTGGCAGGACCAGCACAAACTCCTCGCCGCCATAACGCGCCGGCAGGTCCGATGGCCGCGAGCTGGCGTCACGGATGGCTGCGGCGACCTTGCGCAACGCTTCATCGCCTTCAACGTGGCCAAAACTGTCGTTGTAAGATTTGAAGTAATCGACGTCGATCATCAGTAACGACAGCTGCGTCTGATCACGCAGCGAACGGCGCCACTCCAGTTCCAGGTACTCGTCGAAGTGCCGGCGGTTGGACAGCCCGGTCAGGCCATCGGAATTCATCAGCCGTTGCAGCACCAGGTTGGTGTCGAGCAACTGCTGCTGGCTGACTCGCAACGCACGGTAAGCGGCGTCGCGCTGGAGCAATGTCATGTAGGAACGCGAGTGGTAGCGAATGCGCGCGACCAGTTCGATGGTATCCGGCAGTTTCACCAGATAGTCGTTGGCGCCAGCGGAAAACGCCGCGCTTTTGATCAGCGGGTCTTCCTTGGTCGAGAGGACGATGATCGGGATGTCCTTGGTCGCCGGGTGATTGCGGTATTCGCGCACCAGGCTCAGGCCATCGAGGCCGGGCATCACCAGGTCCTGGAGGATCACCGTCGGCTTGATCCGCACCGCCTGGGCGATGGCCTGCTGCGGGTCGGAGCAGAAGTGGAAGTCGATGTTTTCCTGATTCGACAGCCCACGGCGCACCGCTTCGCCGATCATCGCCTGATCATCCACCAACAACACCATGGCGGCGTTTTCGTCGGTTTTAATGTCGTCGATCTGTAAATCATTCATGAGCGGTCACCTGAGTACTGCGGGGGCCTGGATTGCCGATCAACCTGTTCATTTGGGGAAAATCTCCAGCAATCGTGGCGCTATCTTTTCCAGCGGGCGGATTTCCACCGCGGCATCAATCGCCGCGGCAGCCTTGGGCATGCCGTACACCGCACTGCTGTGCTGATCCTGCGCAATGGTCAAATAACCCTGCTGGCGCATGAGCTTAAGCCCTTGCGCGCCATCGCGCCCCATCCCGGTCAATAAAACCCCGACCGCGTCACCGTTCCAGTAACTGGCGACGCTCTCGAAAAACACGTCAATCGAGGGGCGATAGATCTCGTTGACCGGTTCGGCGGTGTAGGCCAGCGTGCCGTTTTTCAACAGGCGAATATGGTGATTGGTCCCGGCCAGCAGCACCGCACCACTTTGCGGCGGCTCGCCTTCACGGGCCAGACGCACATCGAGGCCGCTGGCGCTGGCCAGCCATTCGGCCATGCCGGCGGCGAACACCTGATCGACATGCTGCACCAGCACGATCGCGGCGGGAAAATCCTTCGGCAGGCCTTTGAGCAACACTTCCAGCGCCGCCGGCCCACCGGCAGACGAACCGATCGCCACTAGCCGCTGACGTGACGGCGAACTGCGCGGCGAACTCGGCGCCGGGCGCGCACGTGGCGCCTTGTCGCCGATCAGCCAGCCGATGTTGAGGATCTTGCGCAACAACGGCGCCGCCGCTTCCTGGGCATTGCCGGCGCCGATCGCCGGCGTGTCGACCACGTCCAGCGCGCCGTGGCCCATGGCCTCGAACACGCGGTGCACGTTCTGTTGACGATCCACGGTGACGATGACAATCGCGCACGGCGTTTCGGCCATGATCCGCCGCGTGGCTTCGACGCCGTCCATGATCGGCATGATCAGATCCATCAAAATCAGGTCTGGCGTGCACTCGGCGCAGCGTTGCACCGCCTCGGCGCCGTTGCTGGCGACCCAGATCACCTGATGCGCCGGCTCGAAGGCCAACGCCCGGCGCAGAGCCTCCACCGCCAGGGGCATGTCGTTGACGATTGCGATCCTCATGTCCGCGCTCCTCCGATGAGCTCGACCACTGCATCGAGCAGGGCGTCGTCATGAAAACTGGCTTTGGCCAGATAATAGTCGGCGCCGGCATCCAGTCCACGGCGGCGGTCTTCTTCGCGATCCTTGTACGACACGACCATCACCGGCAGCGATTGCAGACGGTTGTCGCGGCGCAGCAGCGTGACCAGCTCGATGCCGTCCATGCGCGGCATGTCGATGTCGGTGATCAGCAGATCGAAGTTCTCCGAACGCAGCGCATTCCAGCCGTCCATGCCGTCCACCGCCACTGCGACGTCGTAGCCACGATTGAGCAGCAGTTTGCGTTGCAGCTCGCGCACGGTCAGCGAATCGTCGACCACCAGTACCCGTTTGCGCGCCGCTTCGGCAGCTTGATTGCCGTGTCGGGCAATGCGCTCCAGGCGCCCGGTGTTGAGCAGCTTGTCCACCGAACGCAGCATGTCTTCGACATCGACGATCAGCACCACCGAACCATCATCGAGCAAGGCCCCGGCGGAAATATCCTGAACCTTGCCCAGACGCTCGTCCAGCGGCAACACCACCAGCGTGCGCTCACCCACGAAGCGCTCGACAGCCACCCCGTAAATCGCCTCGCGCTCGCGGATCACCACGACTTTCAGGGTAGCGCCATCGTTCTGACTGGCCGGGCGATTGAGCAACTGGCTGGCCGCAACCAGCCCGACATGCTGGCCTTCGTGCCAGAAATGCTGGCGTCCTTCGACCTGCACGATGTCTTCGGGGGCCAGATCGCACATGCGTTCAATGTGCGCCAACGGAAATGCGTAAGCCTCTTCGCCGACTTCCACCACGAGGCTGCGTACCACCGAAAGCGTCAACGGCACCTCCAGATGGAAACGACTGCCCTCGCCCGCCGTCTGCTCCAGCACCACGGCCCCACGCAACTGGCGAACCATGTGCTGAACAGCGTCGAGACCGACGCCGCGCCCGGACACTTCGGTAACCTTGTCGCGCAGGCTGAAGCCCGGCAGAAACAGGAAGGTCAGCAGTTCCTCTTCGCTCAATTGCGCTGCGGTTTCGGCTGGGGATAACTGCCGTTCGACGATGCTGCGGCGGACTTTCTCAAGATCGACGCCACCGCCGTCATCGCTCAATTCCAGCACCAGCAAACCGGCTTGGTGGGAAGCGCGCAGGCGGATCAGGCCCTCTTCCGGCTTGCCCTTGAGCAGGCGTTGTTCCGAGGATTCGATGCCGTGATCGACGGCGTTGCGCAGCAGATGAGTCAGCGGTGCTTCAAGCTTTTCCAGCACGTCGCGATCGACCTGGGTTTTCTCGCCTTCGATCTCCAGGCGCACTTGTTTGCCAAGGCTGCGCCCGAGGTCGCGAACCATGCGCGCCTGCCCGCTCAACACGTCGGCGAACGGGCGCATGCGACAGGCCAGCGCGGTGTCATAGAGCACTTGCGCGCGCTGACTGGCCTGCCAGGCGAATTCGTCGAGTTCGGCGTTTTTCTCGCTGAGCAGTTGCTGCGACTCGGCGAGCAAACGTCGCGCATCTTCCAGCGACTCGAGCGCTTCCAGGCTCAGCGCATGCTCCTTCAGGTGCACATTGAGATTTTCCAGTGCGCGCAGGCCGTTGTTCTGCATGCGTTTGAGGCGCTGCATGGTCGCCAGGTGCGGCTTGAGACGCTGGGTTTCCACCAGCGATTTGCTCGACAGATCGAGCAGGCTGTTCAGGCGCTCGGCGGTAACGCGCAAGACGCGCTCGCCGCCCTCGGTGGTGCGTTTGTTTTTGCGCGGAGTCGGCTCGGCGGGCTCGTCCATGATCGGCGCTGTCGCTGTTGGCGCTGGCTCGATCGACAACTCGGCCATCGGCGGCGTGGCAACCACAGCGGCTGGCGCCGACGGATCGAGCAAACGTCCCATCAGCGCCACGTAGACTTCAATGTCCGCAGGTTGCGGCGCATTGGCCGGCGTGGCGATGCGCATCAGCAGGTCGGTGCCCTGCAACAATGCATCGATGTGCTCGGGACGCAGCAACAAACGCCCTTCCTGGGCGCTGACCAGGCAATCTTCCATGACGTGGGCGACGCTGACGCCGCTGTCGATACCAACAATGCGCGCCGCACCTTTGAGGGAGTGCGCCGCGCGCATGCACGACTCCAGTTGATCGGCCTGGGTTGGATTGCGTTCCAGCGCCAGCAGCCCGGCGCTGAGCACTTGAGTCTGGGCCTCGGCTTCGAGGCTGAACAGTTCGAGCAGAGAGGCGTCGCGCATTTGCTCGGGGGTCATGTCAGGCTCCGGGTCACGGCGGACAACAACTGTTCTTCGTCCAGCCAGCGCAGGCTGCGACCGCGATATTGCAGAACGCCACGGGTGTACTTGGCACTGGCCTGCGCACCGGACTGTGAAGCAGCATCGAGGATGCGTTCGTCGATGGCATGAATGCCGTCGACCTCGTCCACCGGCACCACCACCGGCCCGCCATGGGCAGCGATGATCAGCATGCGCGGCATGACTCGCCCGCCGCTGACCGGCGCAACGCTGCCGTCGAGGTCAAGCAGTTCCACCAGCGACAGGCACGCGACCAAGGCGCCACGGACATTGGCCACGCCGAGCAAGGCCCGCGAGCGCTGGTGCGGCAGCGAATGTATCGCCTGCAACGGCGCAACTTCGACAAGCGTGCGCGTGGCCAGTCCGAGCCATTCCTCGCCGAGGCGAAACATCAGCAGCGAGCGGGTCTTGACGTCGATTTCGACTTTGCTGACCACTGCTTCGCGCTGGTCCTGCTGCAACGAATAGCGGTCGAGCAGGCGTGTGGCGGCGGCGGAATACACCGAGCAGTTGCGGCAATGAATGTGCTCTTCCAGCAACGGGCAGGACTTGTCGCCATGAATGCCGATGCGGTTCCAGCAATCGTCGATGGCGCGGGCGTCTTCGTGGGTAACGTTCAAGGTGTCGGACGCGCTCATCGTTTACGCTCACTGTCGGCGGTGCGCCCGCTGCGGGCGGCGCGCTCCTGCAATCGTCGGGCACCCGCCGTGTCGCCCTGAGCCTGTAGCAACGCGGCCAGGTGCATCAGCGCTTCGGGGTGTTGCGGTTCAAGGTACAAAGCCTTGCGATAAAAACCCTGGGCCTCGAGGCTCAGGCCGGCGACATCGCTGAGCAGGCCCAGCCAATAGAACACCTGCGCCACGGGTTCATGGCTGCGCAGATAGTGTTCGCACGCGGCGCGGGCCTCGGCGCTTTTGCCTTCGTTGGCCAGTGCAGCAATCTGCGCCAGCAGTGTTGCGGCGTCCGGGTCGGCAGTTTTTTTCGTCACCGGCAAAGCCGTCACGGCAGCGAACGGCCGATTGCGCACTGGCGCTGGCGGCGGCGCGCTGCGCAGTGGTTGGCTGACCGGCACGGCGACCGGTTTGGGCATCGGCAGCGGTTCCGGGTGCGGCTCGCTATGGCGGCTGAAAGCGAAGGATTGCGGGATGCCGATCGAACGCATGCCCAAACGCCCGAGCAGACTGCCCTCCGCCGGGCCGATAAACAGCACGCCGTCGACATGAGTCAGGCGTTTGAGCACTTCGAACACCTGCTTTTGCGTCGACTGGTCGAAGTAGATCAGCAGGTTGCGGCAGAACACGAAATCGAAGGCTGGCTCGCTCGCCAACAGCGTCGGATCGAGGACATTGCCGACCTGCCAGCGCACCTGCTCGCGAACGTATTCGTTGACCCGGTGGCCGTCCTGCTCAGGCATGAAATGCCGATCGCGAAATTGCAGATCCTGCCCGCGAAACGAGTTCTTGCCGTAAACAGCACGGCGCGCCTTGTCCACCGACAACGGGCTGATGTCCATGCCATCGACCTTGAACTGATGCGGCTTGAGCCCGGCATCAAGCAGGGCCATGGCGATCGAATAGGGTTCTTCGCCGGTCGAGCACGGCAGGCTGAGGATGCGCAACGCGCGCATGTTGTTCAGCTCGGCGAGACGCTGACGGGCCAGTTTGCCCAAGGTGGCGAAGGATTCCGGGTAACGGAAAAACCATGTTTCCGGAACGATCACCGCTTCGATCAGCGCCTGCTGTTCATCCCGCGAGCCTTGCAACAGCTGCCAATATTCGTCGGCGTGGGCGGCTTGGGACAACGTCGTGCGCTGGCGCACGGCACGCTCGATGATCGCCGCGCCCACCGAAGCGACATCGAGGCCGATGCGTTCCTTGAGGAAATCGAAAAAGCGCTGATCACCACTCATGGCTGCGCCTCAAGCTGCGCCGGATCACGCGGCGGATCGGGGAACAGCAAACCGCGCACGGCGTCATCGAGCAAGTCATTGACCCGCACCCATTGCAGCAATCCCTGCGCATCTTCGCGCACCGGGCCGAGGTACGGCGCCTCGCGGTTGTCGAGGCCGTAGGGCTGGAAATCGTCCGGATGACAGCGCAGCGTGTCGGTGGCCTGTTCGAGGATCAGCCCGAGCCATTGCGCTGCTTGCGCTTGCTCCGGCTGATAATTGACCAGCACCAGCCGCGTGCTGGTGCGCGCCTCGGCGGGCTGGCCAAAAGTCAGCGCACTGAGGTCGATCACCGGCACCACCGCCCCGCGATAGGCGAACACCCCGGCCACCCAATGCGGCGCCCGGGCAACCGGCTTCAACGGCAGGCGCGGCAGCACTTCGGCCACTTCGGTGGCACGCAGGGCGTAGCGTTCGCTGCCGATGCGAAACAGCAGAAACAGCGCCTGCTTCGCCACTGGCGCGGCGCCACGCTTGGCGATGATTTCGCTCATCAGACTTTGAATCGCGAAACGCCGCTGCGCAGGCCGACGGCCACCTGGCTCAGTTCGTCGATGGCGAAACTGGCCTGACGCAGCGATTCGACGGTCTGGCTGCTGGCATCGCCCAACTGCACCAGCGCATGGTTGATCTGCTCGGCGCCAGTGGCCTGGGCCTGCATGCCTTCGTTGACCATCAGCACCCGTGGCGCCAGCGCCTGCACCTGATGGATGATCTGCGACAGCTGCTCGCCGACCTGCTGCACTTCCGACATGCCGCGGCGCACTTCTTCGGAAAACTTGTCCATGCCCATCACTCCGGCCGACACCGCCGACTGGATCTCGCGAACCATCTGTTCGATGTCGTAGGTGGCCACGGCGGTCTGATCGGCCAGACGCCGGACTTCGGTGGCGACCACGGCAAAACCGCGACCGTACTCGCCGGCCTTCTCGGCTTCGATCGCTGCATTGAGCGACAGCAGGTTGGTCTGGTCAGCCACTTTGACGATGGTCACCACCACCTGATTGATGTTGCCGGCCTTCTCGTTGAGGATCGCCAGTTTGGCGTTGACCAGATCCGCCGCGCCCATGACCGAGTGCATGGTGTCTTCCATGCGCGCCAGGCCTTGCTGGCCGGAGCCGGCGAGCACCGAGGCCTGATCGGCAGCGGTGGACACTTCGGTCATGGTGCGCACCAGATCCCGCGATGTCGCAGCAATCTCGCGGGAGGTTGCGCCGATTTCGGTGGTGGTCGCTGCGGTTTCGGTGGCGGTGGCCTGTTGCTGCTTGGACGTGGCAGCGATTTCGGTCACCGAGGTGGTCACCTGCACCGAGGAGCGCTGGGCCTGGGATACCAGCGACGTCAGCTCGGTCATCATGTCGTTGAAGCCGGTTTCGACCGCGCCGAATTCGTCCTTGCGATCAAGGTTCAGGCGCGAACTCAGATCGCCGGTGCGCATGATGTCGAGGATGGTCACGATGCGGTTCATCGGCGCCATGATCGCGCGCATCAACAGCAGACCACAGAGGCCGGCGGCCAGCACCGCAACCAGCAGGGAAATGACCATGCTGACTTTGGCCGTTGCCACCGCGTCGTCGATGTTGGCCATGGCGGTATCGGCAACAACTTTGTTCTCGCCAATGATGTCGTTGAGCTTCATGCGCCCGGTGTACCACGCCGGGGTCAGCTTCTCGTTGAACAGCTTGATGGCATCGGCTTCCAGATTGCGCTTGTGCAGGTCCAGCACGGCATCCTGAATCTGCATGTAGGTATCGTGGTACTTCTCGAACAGGGCGAATTCGGAACGGTCTTCATCGGTGGCCATGGTCTTGCGATAGTTGGCCATCTGCTCTTGCAGACGCGCCTCGAACGCCTTGTAGTCGGCAGCGTCTTCACTGGAAACGCCTTGGCCATCCTTGAGGCCGAGCAGCTCCTGGGTCTGCAAATAACTGTCAACCCAAGCGCCGCGAATCATCGAGCTGTAATAGACGCCGGGGATGGCATCGTCGCGCACGCTGTTTTCACTGGCCTCGATTTTCAACAACCGCGAGTAGGACAGCACCACCATCAACAGCATGATGGCGATAATCACCGCAAAGCTCGCCAAAATGCGTTGGCGCAACGTCCAGTTCTTCACAGTGAATCCTCGTGCCTGATCGAAATGCGGGGAGTATAGCCGAGCGCGGTGTTTCATTTATAAGACGCTTTCGCTGGCAGCACTGTCCCTGTGGGAGCGAGCCTGCTCGCGAAGGCAACACCGCGGTCCCGGCAAATGCCCAACTGCGCAAGAAGTTGCGCAGTTGGTCGTAATATTTCAGGGCCTAAATCCTCTGCAGCCCAAGCGGCGCAAGCCCTGCAGCCAAGTGCGCAAGAAGTTGCGCAGTACCTGTCTCTTATACACATCTGACGC
>NZ_JAPCIK010000008.1:0-8978 GCF_025910115.1 Pseudomonas sp. RG1 | reverse complement strand
TGGTCACCAACCAGCGTGGCGCCCCCGCCATCCGGGCACCGCGCAAAACCTGGCACGCTCCTTGATAACCCTCAGCCACCCACCGGGCGATTTCGCCTCCGGGCACCCTAACTTTATCCGCAAGGAGAGCACCCCATGGCAACACCAGCGTACATGTCGGTTACCGGCGAAAAACAAGGCCTGATCACTGCCGGCGCTTTCACCGCCGACTCCGTTGGCAATACCTACCAGGAAGGCCACGAAGACCAGGTCATGGTTCAGGCTTTCACCCACGACGTGATCATCCCGCGTGACCCGCAATCCGGTCAGCCAACCGGTCAGCGCGTTCACAAGCCAGTTGTGATCACCAAGGTCTACGACAAGGCTTCGCCACTGCTGCAAGCAGCACTGACTTCCGGCGAGCGCATGAGCGAAATCGTTATCCAGTGGTACCGCACTTCGGCTCAAGGCACCCAAGAGCACTACTACACCACCAAACTGGAAGACGCGATCATCGTCGCCATCAACAACAAAATGCACAACTGCCAGGACCCAGGCAACGCGCACTTCACCCACCTGGAAGAAGTGCAGTTCACCTACCGCAAAATCACCTGGACCCACGAAGTATCCGGTACTTCGGGTTCCGATGACTGGCGTGCTCCAGTCGTTTAATTACGGCTGACCGTTACACGCATCGGCCAGCTCTGCTGGTCGATGTTGTTTACGCCCCTCCAGAATTTCGCGTACGTTGAGCCGCTTTTTTGCGGCCGTCGACGAGCGCCGCTGTACAGCACGAGGAACAAGGGATGTTCGCGCCGGCCAATGAAACCCACTTTGCCCTGACCATCGAAGGGCTTTCCGCCGACTTTCAGGTGTTTACCCTCACCGGCCGGGAAGCCATCAGCCAGCCTTTTGTCTTTGAGGTGGAGCTGGTCAGTGAGCAGCCGTCGCTGGACCTCGAAACCCTGCTGCACAAACCGGCCTTCCTGCAGCTGTCGCCCGACGGCAGCGGCATCCATGGCCAGATCTACCGCGCCGCGCAAGGTGACTCGGGCAAACGCCTGACCCGTTATTCGGTGACGCTGCGTCCGCAACTGGCGTATCTCGCGCACCGCATCAACCAGCGCATCTTCCAGAACCTCAGCGTGCCGAAAATCATCGGCCAAGTGCTGGAAGAGCACGGCATCCAAGGCAACGCCTACGAATTCAAGACCGGCTCGATCTATCCCGAGCGCATCTACTGCGTGCAATACGACGAGTCTGATCTGCACTTCATCCAGCGCCTGTGCGAGGAAGAAGGCATTCACTTCCACTTCCAGCACAGCGCCAACGCGCACAAGCTCGTTTTCGGCGATGACCAGACGGTGTTCCCGAAACTGGCCCCTGTGCCCTATCAGCAAGACTCCGGCATGGTCGCCAGCAACCCGGTGATCAAGCGTTTCGACCTGCGCCTGGAAACCCGCACCAGCCGCACCACCCGCCGCGACTACGACTTCGAAAAACCGCGCCTGACCCTGGAAAGCGAAAACCGTGGCGACGCCCTGCCCGACCTCGAAGACTACGATTACCCGGGCCGCTTCATCGACCGCGAGCGCGGCAAACATTTGGCCAAACGCGCCCTCGAACGTCATCGCAGCGACTTCCAATTGGCCGAAGGCAAGAGTGATCAGCCACTGCTGGTCAGCGGCCACTTTCTCGCCCTGACCGAACACCCGAAAGCCAAGTGGAACGACCTGTGGCTGCTCACCGAAGTGCTGCATGAAGGCAAGCAGCCGCAGGTGCTCGAAGAGTCGGTGACCAGCGACACCACGGCGCTGAAAGACGATTTCCACCAGGGCTACCGCAACCGCTTCCAGGCCACGCCGTGGGACGTGCCCAATCGCCCGCCGCTACGCCACCCGAAACCGCGCATCCTCGGCAGCCAGAGCGCAGTAGTCACCGGCCCGAAAGGTGAAGAAATCCACTGCGACGAGTACGGCCGGGTCAAAGTCCAGTTTCACTGGGATCGCGAAGGCCAGGCCGACGACAAGACCAGCTGCTGGCTGCGCGTCTCCAGCGCCTGGGCCGGCGCCCAGTACGGCGGCATCGCCATCCCGCGCATCGGCATGGAAGTGCTGGTCACGTTCCTTGAAGGCGACCCCGATCAGCCCTTGATCAGCGGCTGCCTGTACCACAAGGAAAACACCGTCCCCTATCCACTGCCGGCAAACAAGACCCGCAGCACCTTCAAGACCCTGAGCTCCATGGGTGGCGGCGGCTATAACGAACTGCGCATCGAAGACAAAAAAGGTCAGGAACAGATTTACCTGCACGCCCAGCGCGACTGGGACGAAAACATCGAGCACGATCAGAAAATCCGCGTCGGCAACGAACGCCACGACACCGTCGAGCAAAACAGCTACACGGAATTCAAAGCCGAAGAACACCACACCGTCTACGCCGACCGCAAAGTCGAAACCCGCGCCAACGACCACCTCACCGTCGGCGTCAACCAGCACATCAAGATCGGCACCGGCCAGTTCATCGACGCCGGCCAGGAAATCCACCTGAGCAGCGGCATGAAAGTGGTGATGGAGGCTGGTGCGGAACTCACGCTGATCGGCGGCGGCAGCTTCATCAAGATTGATGCTGGTGGCGTGACCATGAGTGGGCCGGTGATCAACATGAACTCCGGCGGCAGCCCCGGCGTTGGTACGGGCGCCGCGCCATTGATGCCCGGCGTGCTGAAACAGGCGGATGCCGACAAGGCTGGCCAAGTCCTGACCCCGGCGCAGATCAACACCCTCAAACGTAACGCGCCGTTCTGTGAAGAATGCGAAAAATGCAAGGCAGGTGCCTGTGCCATCTGAACCAATCTCCCCCGAGGACTGGCTGGCGCAACAGCCGCTGCAAAGCGGCGAGCGCTTGTACCTGGTCGTCAGCGCCGCCAGCGATGCCGACGCCCTGAAAACCCTGTACCTCACCGAACCCGCCGCCCAGCTCATCCCGATCTGGGGCGGCACGCCCTACTCCACCTGGCAACCGGTGATGCCCTACCTCACCGAACTCAAAGCCAACTCCGCCTTCCTGCCATGGATCGCCGAAACCGACGCCCTCGACTGGGGCTGGCTGGCGGTATCGCGTTCAGAACCGAACGAAGTGTTCGAGCATCTGCGCAGCCTGACGCAGGTAAAAATGCCGGATGGCACCGAGGTGTTTTTCCGGTTTTGGGATGGGCGGCATATTTATCCGATTCTGCGGGGGCTTGGGGAGAAGGCTGGAGAAGTGCTGCCGGTGTTTGAGCGGTATCTGATCAATGGGCAGGCGCTGGAAGTGGGCACGCGGGTGGTGCCGAAGGTGCGGGACTGGCCGTGGTGGGAGGTGCCGAAGGGGTTGTTGGAGGGGTTGAGCAAGGACAATCCGGCGACGCTGGTCAGCAACCTGATGCAATGGCTGGAAGAAGACCGCCCGGACCTCTACACCGCGTGGCCCGAGAACAATCTGAAGCTGAAAATCACCCGCTTCGTGCGCCGCCCGGATGCGCCGCAAAATCTTAAAGAAGCATTGATAAACCACCTGATTCTGGAGCAAGGCTGATGGATCGCGTTGCCTTTGTTGACAACCAACTGAACACCTTCAAGGACAGTCTGAAGCTGTATCAGGAACAAACCAAAACCTGGTATGCACAGGCCCTCGACAAGGGTAGCCGTGCCGCTGACATGCCGTCTTTGTTGGGTATGGAGCGTGTCATCAAGGTGGGCAACACCAGTAAAACGGTGAGCATGACCGACGGTAACTTCACCTCGAACGTGGCTCAATGTCCGCTCAAGGGTCCGTTGCTGATCGAGAGCAAATTCGAATCGGTTTACGACATTCCCGTCGGCGATATCGAAGTCGAAATCGTGGCCGTGGACGGTGGTGCTGTCAGCAAGGTCAAACTCGACGCCCAAGGCAAAGCCGCATGGACCGGCGGTGTGCCCGGCAAGTTCTACACGATTCGCGTCCATAACGAAGTGACGCCGGCGCAGATCGACGCCCTCTTCAGTTCTTACAGCGGCGTGACTGCGGACCTTGAAGGTTTCCTGCGCAAGGAATGGGCCGGCTTCAAACCGCAATGGTCGAATCTTTCGACCTCCGGCACAGCCATGGCCATCGGCAACGGCATTCTTGAAGGTGGCTGGGAAGCGATCAAGGGCGTGTGGGACGGCATCAGTCTCGTGCTCGACATCCTCCAAGACCCAGGAAAGTTTGCGAAAGATCTCGGCGCTGGCGCAGACGAGCTGATCAAAGTCGCCAAAAGCTCGCCGGACATCATGAAAAAAGCCATGTTGCTGGCCAGTGATGAAGCGGCCTTGTTTTTGCTGGTGCGCAGCGCGGTGATCTGGCTGGCGGGCTTGCCGCCGATGAAGATGGCGGGCGATGTAGCGAAGATGACCACGGCAATTGTCGTTGGCATTGCGATCGACATCGTGATCGGCGTGGTATTGACCATCGCGGCAGAAGGTACCGGCGTCATCTACCTTGCGGCCCGACTCAAGAAGTACGGAGAGCTTGTCATCAAGGCTGTGATCGGCTTCGTGAAGTCGGTGTTCAAGATCATCAACGGCTTTATGGAGTATGTCGCCAAGTACACCGCAGTGGCGGCCCGAGGGGTGACGGCGAAGGTCAGGAACGGGATTTCCGAGTTGCGTTTTGATGGCAAGAGAAACGCCAGACTTGCTGAAGGCAGAATCGCTGATGATGTATCGACCCAGGCGACAAATCCCGCCGAAAAGAGCGCAGAGCCTGCTGCAAAGACTTGCACTAGCGGCTGCCCTGTTTCGATGGTCACTGGCGAAGAGTTACTGACGTTAACTGACGGCCACCTCGACGGCCTGCTCCCGTTTGAATGGAGCCGCCTCTATCGCACCAGTGCTGTGGAAATCGACTGCGGTCTCGGCTATGGCTGGAGCCACGCGCTCGCTCATCGCATCGAGATCAACGGCGACGAAGTCATCTGGACCGACCAGGAAAACCGCTCCACCGCATTTCCGCTTCCAAGTGAGCAGCGTCCGGCCATCACCAACAGCCTTTCACGTGCTGCCATTTTCCTGGGTGACGACCCAGCTGAATTGATTTTGGCTCAGGCTGGCAAGCGCCCATCGTTTTACCATTTCCGTCACGACAGCAAAGGCGCAAGCCTGATCGCCATCAGCGACAGCTATGGCAATCGCCTGCAAGTCACCCGCGACATTCAGGGTCGCATCAAGCGCCTCGACAACGGCGCCGGTCGCGCCCTGCTTCTGCGCTACGACCGCAAGCACATCATCGCCGTCGATTATCAGCAGTTTCTGCCCGCCGATAATCTGGAAGACGTCTGGAATACCGTGCAGACGTTGGTCACCTATAGCTACGACGCGCAACATCGCCTGATCGAGGCGAAAAACGCGGCGGGCGAAGCCGAGCGTTATCGCTACAACGAGCAGCACGTCATTCTCGAGCGGCAATTGGCAGGCGGCGCGGCGTTCTATTGGGAGTGGGAAAACGAAGGCAAACTGTCTCGGTGTACACGTCACTGGGCCAACTTTTCCCAGATGAAAGCGCAATACGCCTGGGACGACAAAGGCAGCGTTACCGTTACCAACGCCGATGGTAGCGAAGAGGTCTACACCCACGATGATCAGGCGCGACTGATCAGCAAAATTGATCCCGATGGTGCCGAGCATCAAAAAGCCTATAACGACAAGGGTCAATTGATCGCGGAAAAGGACCCATTGGGCGCCGTTACCGAATACCGCTACGACGACAACGGACTGATGACCGCTGTCATCCCCCCAGAAGACGAAGCTACAACTTACGAATATATCAACGGCTTCGTCAGCGACGTTCGTCGCGGCAAAGCCAGTTGGAAGTATCAACGCAACCGACAGGGTGATGTCACTGCGCAGATTGACCCGGACGGCAATGCCACCCATTACAGCTATGACCCGCAGGGTCGTCTGTTGGAAATCCGTCACCCGGACGGCAGCCGTCATCAACTCGGTTGGAACAATCTCGGTCAACTGCTTGAAGAACGTCTTCCCGACGGCGGTCAGCGCAAGTACCGTTACGATGCACTAGGCAGGCAGATCACTCGCCAGGAAGAGTCCGGCGCGATCACTCATTACCAATGGGATGCTGCCAATCGCCTTGCCCAAGTTACGCTGCCCGGCGGCGCCACTCGCGCATTCAGCTACAACGCCTACGGCAATGTCACTGCTGAACGTGACGAACTTGGCCGTATCACCCGCTATGAATATGCCGACAATCTTCACCTCGTCAGCCGCCGCATCAATCCCGACGGCAGCCAACTGCGCTATCGCTACGACAACTCGCGCCTGCTGCTCACTGAAATCGAAAACGAGCGCGGCGAGCACTACCACCTCGATTACTACGCCAACGGCCTGATCCAACAGGAAACAGGCTTCGATGGTCGTCGGACCGCCTACGAGTACGACCTCAACGGCCAACTGCTGAAGAAAGCCGAGTTCGGCGATGACGGCAGCGAACTGGTCACCGAATATCAGCGTGACGCCGCAGGTCGTCTGCTTGTAAAAACGCTACCCGACGGCGAAGAGATTCACTACAGCTACGACGCGCTTGGCCGCCTCGTTAACGTTGACGACGGCCATTGGCCGCTCGCCTACAAATACGATCTCCAAGACCGACTCATCGAGGAACACCAAGGCTGGGGCACTCTGCGCTACGAATACGACAGCGTCGGCCAGCTCAAGCACTGCCGTTTGCCCGATGGCAGCAAACTCGATTACCGCCACCAACCTGGCGGGCAACTCAGCAGCATCGACCTCAACGGCTCGCGCCTGACCAGCCACCAGTTCAGTGCCGGCCGCGAACAACAGCGCCAACAAGGCTTGCTGCTCAGCCAGTACCAATACGACGAACAGGGCCGACTTCAAGCACACAGTGTCAGCCAGCGGGACAAGCACCTGCTCCAGCGTCGCTACAACTACGACGCCAACGGCAACCTCGCCGGAATCGACGACAGCCGCAAAGGCAACCGCAGCTATCACTACGACCCGCTGGATCGCCTGATCAGCGTGCGCGGCGCCATGCCAGAGAGCTTCGCTCACGACCCGGCAGGCAACCTCCTCGGACAAAATGACCTGCCCGTTGCGAACCTCGCAAACGTCAAAGGCAACCGCTTGCTGATGCAAGGCGACCGCCATTACGATTACGACGCCTACGGCAACTTGATCCGCGAGCGTCGCGGAACCGGCCAAAAGCTCGTCACCGAATACCGCTACGACTGCCAGCACCGTCTGATCGGCGTCAGCCTGCCGGGCGGCAGCACAGCAACCTACAAATACGACGCCTTTAGCCGCCGCATTGAAAAGTCAGTCGACGGTCACACCACCGAGTTTCTGTGGCAAGGCGAACGCCTCATCGCTGAAAGCGCCGAGAACCGCTACCGCAGTTACATCTACGAACCGGGCACCTTCCGCCCGTTGGCAATGCTCGACGGCGAAGGCCCGCTAAAAGCGGCCCCGTTCTACTACCAACTCGACCACCTCGGCACGCCGCAGGAACTGACCGACTACAGCGGCGAAATCATGTGGTCGGCGAAGTATCGCGCGTACGGCAACCTCGCATCGCTGGATGTCAGCGAAATCGATAATCCGCTGCGTTTTCAAGGGCAGTATTTCGACGCCGAGACAGGGTTACATTACAACCGCCACCGCTACTACAATCCCGGGACTGGCCGGTTCTTAACGCCGGATCCGATCAAGCTTGCGGGCGGGTTGAATAGCTACCAGTACGTGCCTAACCCTACTGGGTGGGTGGATCCGTTGGGGCTGAGCAGCAATAACTGCCCTCCCAAGCGCGTTGACACTAGCGATTACCAGACGCGGAAAGAGTTAAGATCCGACGTCTATAACGCGCAGAGGCCAGGAGGTTTCCATAAAACGAAACATCTGAATGCGAAATCTGCCGACCAAGCCAGAGAATTGAGTTTGGGTAATGGATCACGTGGTGGTCAACCCGAAGCTTCTTATCTGCCCGACATCGCAAACAATGTTAAAGGATTCGAAAAACAAGCTGCATATGGGGCGATAAAAGATGGAAACGTATTCGACCACGGTGGCACTCGATTCATGTTTTACAGATCCGAACACCCTGTGGGCTACAACGAGGGACAACTTACAAACTGGATAAGAATTGAACTAACTGATGGAGGAAATAAGCCTGTGATCCACAGCTTTCCGGCATCACCACAGCAAGTGAAAAAATACATGGGTAAAGCAAAATGAAAAAACTAGAATTCGAACTACAGCCACTCCGAGTGCCTAGTGACTGGACAATAACCATAAACAATTTGTACGAAATAGAACTAACACCGGAAACCGCGCACTGGTTTAGCAGTTCTGTTTTATTAGGTGGTGCAAGACAAAGCACAGGCTATTGCTTCGATTCTAGAGTAGAACCTGAGGGAGACCCAAAGGGCGAGTTCGTGGTAGAGTTTCTTACAATTAAATACGATCGAAAAGGCGAACCAATCGGCGACTCTGCCAAAACCTTGGAAATATTCCGAACAACATGCAAAAAAAAATATATTGAGAAAATAGAGCAATACATGCGCGAAAATTGAAAACAACGAGCCTATCATTAATAAACTACGCATGCTATTTTTCATCAAAAACAAAACCAACCTCAACACTGTTACCTACAAAATCTTGGGCTTCGGAGAGGCTTCAACCCCTACGAATTTAGGGATACAAACTAAATCATTCACGCAGATCAAATGAAAACTGTATAACCGCCAGCTGGCGGTCACCTGACTAGCATTGGCCTCAAGGTTCACGCCTCACGTCTCACCAATTCAACGCCGGTCGCGAGCAAGAGCGGCAGCAAGGCTTGCTGCTCAGTCAGTACCAATAACGATGAACAGGGCCGACTGCAAGCGCAAAGCGTCAGCCAGCGGGACAAACACCTGTTCCAGCGCCGCTACCAATACGACGCCAATGGCAACCTCGCCGGCATCG
>NZ_JAPCIK010000007.1:0-4751 GCF_025910115.1 Pseudomonas sp. RG1 | reverse complement strand
TGCGCTGGACGTCAGCGAGATCGATAATCCGCTGCGTTTTCAAGGGCAGTATTTCGACGCCGAGACAGGGTTACATTACAACCGCCACCGCTATTACAATCCTGGGACTGGACGGTTTTTGACCCCGGATCCGATCAAGCTTGCGGGTGGGTTGAATAGCTACCAGTACGTGCCTAACCCTACGGGGTGGGTGGATCCCCTAGGGTTGAATACTTGTCCAGGCGGAGATAAATGCGTTCCGGGGCAAAGCGCTGAAATACCTGAAGGAAAAGCCAGGGTAAGCGATGGAGCCCCGCCTCCTCCCGACGTTCAATGGACAAATCATGGCAATAAACATGTGGCGCCTAAGGCTCCTTGGCCATCTGTTGTAAAATCGACCGCTAATGGAGGTGCAGCTAAATATCTACCCGGCACGGACATTGAAGCGTTAGAGCGGCACGCGTTTGCAAATGGTCAAGATGTTAACAACGGAAAACCATGGAAAGTAATTGACATGGGAAAAACCATAGGCGCCAATGACGGAAAAGAAACTCAGTACATGAGAGTGGAGTTAAGTGCAAACACAATACATGGACATCCAATATCAGAAGAATCGTTTAGAAAACTAACGAAAAAGAAGAAATGTTTTATGAATCTTGAAAACATAAAAAAACTTGGTGGCAAGATAACTTTTGACGAGATATCCAGCCTAGTCGGATCGGATATTTCGCTCATTACAGATGAGTTAAGGGAGGATCTTTTGCAAGCGCTACTCCCGCACGAGCAAACAATAGACATTGGTTGGTATCCCGAATTCAGTGAACACGGCGCCTTCAGAATCTCATTAATCGCAAATAAAAATTGGGCATCGCCTATATACACCGAAACGGCCAAAACCTGGGCCGATCTTGAAAAAGCGTTAGACCATACATTGAATAAAGTAAAAATTTAATGGATCGACGAGCTCGCGTTGACTAGCCAGCGTCGACGACGGTCGTTAGCCTTTCGCCTATAAATATGACTTGCAGACCAACTCATCGAGGAACACCAAGTCTGGGGCTCCTTGCGCTACGAATACGACAGCGTCGGCCAACTTAGCCACTGCCGTCTGCCGGATGGCTGCACGCTCGATTACCGTCATTTGTCCGGTGGACGCCTGAGCAGCATCGACCTCAATGGCTCACGCCTGACCAGCCACCAGTTCAACGCCGGTCGCGAACAACAGCGCCAGCAAGGTCTGTTACTCAGCCAATACCAATACGATGAACAGGGCCGCCTGCAAGCGCACAGCGTGAGCCAGCGGGACAAACACCTGTTCCAGCGCCGCTACCAATACGACGCCAATGGCAACCTCGCCGGCATCGACGACAGCCGCAAAGTCAATCGCAGCTATCACTACGACCCGCTGGATCGCCTGATCAGCGTGCGCGGCGCCATGCCAGAGAGCTTCGCCCACGACCCGGCGGGCAACCTGCTCGGACAAAATGACCTGCCCGTTGCGAATCTCGCCAACGTCAAAGGCAATCGCCTGTTGATGCAAGGCGACCGCCACTATGACTACGACGCCTACGGCAACCTGATCCGTGAAAGTCGCGGCACCGGACAAAAGCTCGTCACCGAATACCGCTACGATTGCCAACACCGCCTGATCGGCGTCAGCCTGCCGGGCGGCAGCACAGCAACCTACAAATACGACGCCTTTGGCCGCCGCATTGAAAAGTCAGTCGACGATCACACCACCGAGTTTCTGTGGCAAGGCGAACGACTCATCGCTGAAAGCGCCGAGAACCGCTACCGCAGTTACATCTACGAACCGGGCACCTTCCGCCCGTTGGCAATGCTCGACGGCGAAGGCCCGCTAAAAGCGGCCCCGTTCTATTACCAACTCGACCACCTCGGCACGCCGCAGGAACTGACCGATTACAGCGGTGAGATCATGTGGTCGGCGAAGTACCGCGCCTATGGCAACCTCGCGGCACTGGACGTCAGCGAAATCGATAACCCGCTGCGCTTCCAAGGTCAGTATTTCGACGCCGAGACAGGGTTACATTACAACCGCCACCGCTACTACAATCCGGGGACTGGACGGTTTTTGACGCCGCATCCGATCAAGCTTGCGGGTGGGTTGAATAGCTACCAGTACGTGCCTAACCCTACGGGGTGGGTGGACCCGTTAGGCTTAAGCTGTAATGTTGCGCAGTGCCCAAAAGTGCGATCCATTGACCCAAATGAGGTAAGATTTTCCCAAACCTCTGTCTCATACAACAAGGTCGACAGAGCAGGAAACAATTACACCTATGACAATTTAGTCGCGAGCATGAGAGAAAAAGGTTGGCAAGGTGATCCCATTGATGTGGTCCGAATGCCGGACGGCCATCTCACCAGCATGGATAACACCCGGGTCCGTGCCGCACGCGAAGCCGGTATAAAAGTAGAAGCCAGAGAGCGCGGATATAACGATCCAGTAACTGAGCCAGAACAACAACGCTTTGCTGTTAAGGGAAAAAAACCAGATACGTGGGGCCAGGCGATCGAATTAAGAGTTGGAAAGCAGTCGCCAAAACGTTTCGGAAAGGAAACTCCTTACGGATCTCACGAACTACCAAAATTGAGCGGCAAAGAATGAATAACTATTTAGAAATCACAGGCCGAAGTCATTTTTCTTATCCAAGTGACTTCATTGAAACAATCAACCTAACACCTGCCATAGATATTGAACCTTGGTGGTTCATTGTTTTTGAAGAGGGGGATGTAAATTACTGGTACCACACCTTAAAAAAACTTTACCCACAGAGGGAGCTAATCCCCTTTGCGAGGTTCAACGCAAACGATGACATAGCCTGCTTCGATGGCCGTGATGAATCCGGAAACCCGGAAGTCCTCATAATCCACGCCTACGCTTCAGAAGGCTGGGAGCTTCATGGAACTTATGAGAATTTCAAAGAGTGGTTGAGTGAAGCCATTCAAACTCATTCTACATGGGAGGAAGAATGAGCAAACTAGGCATCTGCAAGCGAATAAATAAATTGCGGAGGCACGAAGCTTGTTAACCAAACATCATTTTCAGCTTTAAAAAATTTGAACCCTTTTACAAACATTTCGTGACTATCAATGCGTAAAACCACAGATTTACCGTAACGACGTCCGATATCGCATGCTAACGTTTCACTTTGTGTTAAATGAACATGATGCCTAGCCCCGGGTATTAGACCGTTTTTCAAAATAGAGTCAAGGAAACGTATAGCCGTTCCATGATACAAAAAATCCGGAGGTTGAATTTCAGGGTAGTTGCGGCTCACCGATTCCGACGAATGCCCCTGAATTGCTCGAATATATGCTCCATCGCTGGATATCTCAAAACGCTTTTTATCACTATGAAAGACGATATTACTTATAACTTCATAGCTTAATAACTTCCCGACCCTCTCTGAACCTTTTATTAACTCATCTACATTTGCCCAGCCCTCGACATCCAGCAGCAACCCAATCGACTCGGGTTTGTGACGTAACACATAACTTATAAACTTACTAAAATCTTCAAACGAGTCAGTCATCAAACACCTCAAATACAAAAAAACCTGAAAAAACTACAAAAACCTTATCAAAGTCTCAACCGTTCAGGAAAAACGCTCCACTGTTTCCCCACTCCCGAGTGAGCAGCGTCCCGCCATCACCAACAGCCTATCGCGCGCGGCCATCTTTTTCTGACGATCCATCCGAGCTGGTTCTCGCAGGCTAGCAAGCGACCATCGTTCTATCACTTCAGCTTCGACTCGGTTGGAACAATCTCGGTCAATTGCTTGAGGAACGCCTACCCGACGGCGGTCAGCGCAAGTACCGTTACGATGCACTAGGCAGGCAGATCACTCGCCAGGAAGAGTCAGGCGCGATCACTCATTACCAATGGGATGCTGCCAATCGCCTTGCCCAAGTTACGCTGCCCGGCGGCGCCACTCGCGCATTCAGCTACAACGCCTACGGCAATGTCACTGCTGAACGCGACGAACTTGGCCGTATCACCCGCTACGAATACGCCGACAACCTGCACCTCGTCAGCCGCCGGATTAATCCCGACGGCAGCCAACTGCGCTATCGCTACGACAACTCGCAACTCAACCTCACCGAGATCGAAAACGAGCGCGGCGAACGCTATCAACTCGATTATTACCCGAACGGCCTGATCCAGCAGGAAACCGGCTTCGACGGCCGCCGCACCGCGTACGAGTACGACCTGAACGGCCAACTGCTGAAGAAAACCGAGTTCGGCGACGGCGGTAGCGAACTGGTTACCGAATACCAGCGCGATGCCGCAGGCCGTTTGCTGGTCAAGACGCTGCCCGATGGCGAAGAGATTCATTACAGCTACGACGCACTCGGTCGCCTGGTAAACGTCGACGACGGCCATTGGCCGCTCGCTTATGAATACGACGTGCAAGATCGCTTGATCACCGAACATCAGGGCTGGGGCACCACGCGTTACGCTTACGACAAAGTCGGTCAGCTCAGCCACTGCCGTCTGCCCGATGGCTGCACGCTCGATTACCGTCATTTGTCCGGTGGACGGCTGAGCAGCATCGACCTCAACGGCTCTCGCCTGACCAGCCACCAGTTCAACGCCGGTCGCGAGCAACAACGCCAACAAGGCTTGCTGCTTAGCCAATACCAATACGATGAACAGGGCCGACTACAGGCCCACAGCGTCAGCCAACGGGACAAGCACCTGTTCCAGCGTCGCTACAACTACGATGCCAACGGCAACCTCGCCGGTATTA
>NZ_JAPCIK010000063.1:0-326 GCF_025910115.1 Pseudomonas sp. RG1 | reverse complement strand
TTGCGAACCTCGCAAACATCAAAGGCAATCGCCTGCTCATGCAAGGCGACCGCCACTACGATTACGACGCCTATGGCAACCTAGTCCGCGAGAATCGAGGAACAGGCCAAAAACTTGTCACCGAATACCGCTACGACTGCCAGCACCGTCTGATCGGCGTCAGCCTGCCGGGCGGCAGCACAGCAACCTACAAATACGACGCCTTTGGCCGCCGCATTGAAAAGTCAGTCGACGGTCACACCACCGAGTTTCTGTGGCAAGGCGAACGCCTCATCGCTGAAAGCGCCGAGAACCGTTACCGCAGTTACATCTACGAACCGGGCACC
>NZ_JAPCIK010000062.1:0-326 GCF_025910115.1 Pseudomonas sp. RG1 | reverse complement strand
ACTGCCCGGTTCGTAGATGTAGCTGCGATAACGATTTTCTGCGCTTTCGGCGATGAGGCGTTCGCCTTGCCAGAGGAATTCAGTGGTGTGGCCGTCGACGGTTTTCTCGATGCGGCGGCCGAAGGCGTCGTATTTATAGGATGCGGTGCTGCCACCCGGCAGGCTGACGCCGATCAGGCGGTGCTGGCAGTCGTAGCGGTACTCGGTGACGAGCTTCTGGCCGGTGCCGCGACGCTCTCGGATCAGGTTGCCGTAAGCGTCGTAGTCGTAGTGGCGGTCGCCCTGCATGAGCAGGCGATTGCCTTTGACGTTGGCGAGGTTGGCTG
>NZ_JAPCIK010000061.1:0-458 GCF_025910115.1 Pseudomonas sp. RG1 | reverse complement strand
GCTCTTTTAACGGTTCGATCTTCTCGGTCGAAAGCGGAGAAAAAGAGGTGTTGACAGCAGCGATTAACGCTGTAGAATTCGCCTCCCGCTAACGAGAGATCGGAAGCGCAAGTGGTTGAAGTTGTTGAAGAATTCTTCGAAAACTTCTGAAAATAATCACTTGACAGCAAATGAGGCTGCTGTAGAATGCGCGCCTCGGTTGAGACGAAAGATCTTAACCAACCGCTCTTTAACAACTGAATCAAGCAATTCGTGTGGGTGCTTGTGCAGTCAGACTGATAGTCAACAAGATTATCAGCATCACAAGTTACTCCGCGAGAAATCAAAGATGTAACCAACGATTGCTGAGCCAAGTTTAGGGTTTCTTAAAAACCCAAAGATGTTTGAACTGAAGAGTTTGATCATGGCTCAGATTGAACGCTGGCGGCAGGCCTAACACATGCAAGTCGAGCGGATGA
>NZ_JAPCIK010000060.1:0-571 GCF_025910115.1 Pseudomonas sp. RG1 | reverse complement strand
TGTCTTTCGACTCCTGCAGTGTGCCGCTTTCATCCATGTACCTTTGCCGAGCCCAGATTGTTTTGCTGCCCACCGGCAACGTCACTTCGGCTTGCCAAATGCCGTGCCAGTCGACATCGACATTACTGAGCAGAGGTTCGGTGAGCCCTAGCAGACAGACTTCGACAACCCCGCCCCTCATGCCGGTACCCTCGAGCAATGCAGTTCGTGGCAACTTGCCGTTTGGTATCGGCTGGAGAAATTCTGGCGGCAGCAACACCACCGTCAATTCATGCTCGTCACTGTACAGCGACGGTCGACCGTCCAGTGTCTGCTGTGCGTCGAAGGTGTAGAGCCTGAATTCCAGAAGGCTCAGGTCAATCGACCAGTCGCCGTCCTGGCTCAATACTTTCGGCTCTCCCAACGGACGGCCAAACCGTTTGTCACGCAGTTGCAAGGTAGCACCCACCATTCCCATCGTGCCCTCGACCGTTACGACACGGCCGACTTCCGAGCCGTCCGGCGGCTGAGTAATCACTGGCGTGACCATCGGCCTCCTGACAATAAAGGTTCTGGACGCCGGCTCCGAAGT
>NZ_JAPCIK010000006.1:0-241650 GCF_025910115.1 Pseudomonas sp. RG1 | reverse complement strand
GGCGCTGGATGTCAGCGAAATTGATAACCCGTTGCGCTTCCAGGGTCAGTATTTCGACGCCGAGACAGGCTTACATTACAACCGCCACCGCTACTACAATCCGGGGACTGGACGGTTCTTGACGCCGGACCCGATCAAGCTTGCGGGTGGGTTGAACAGCTACCAGTACGTGCCTAACCCTACGGGGTGGGTGGATCCGTTGGGGCTGGTGTGTAAACAGACAAAGGGTGCCACTCCGAAAAAGCCTCCGCAAAAAACGACCCCGCCCGAGGTTGGCGAGACACTTAAATTTGAGCATTTCGAGCAAGCGCGCAATAAGGCACTTGAATGGCTTGAAAGCAATGGATTCAAAGCAGAAAAGCCAACCATTGGGAAGTTTGGGACAAATGCCGGGAAGGTTGTAGGCATGCAAACCGCTGACGGCAAGACTGGCTATCGAATCGAATATGATGAAAGAAGCGGCGCACATATAAACGTTTGGTCAGGAAAAAAGCCAGCACCACATTACCTTTTCAATGCAAGCGAAAAAACCGTATTAAAATTACTAAAGGCATTTAAAAAATGAGCTACTTCGACGAAGAACTTGAGAAAGAATTGTTAGAATCCAGCATTAACTACATGAAACTTAACAATGATGCGCATGACAACGCCGTCTCACATATCAATGGAAATTTTCCGTTTATTGGATCAAAAATTGCTTGGAGCTCACTCCCCAACAGCACATCGCATTCAAAAAACACTATAAACAAAGCCATTGAAGCAATTTCAGAAAAAGCAAAAGATCTCAAAATAACTGAGATTACCTTTATCGGCGACTCGCTAACAGAGAATGCTTACAAATTCCACACCGCCGATCTTAAAAAAATAATGATGATATTTTCTGAAATACCGCAACACACCTATTTTTTCTCCGAGCAGTTTAGTTTGATAGGTTGCATAAGCAGCGAGGGCGAAATCAATTTTAGCGAGACCACTTAAACATGACACATAGCAGAAAAACAGGGAAAATCGATTTTCTATTGAAATAAATCCGCCCCCATTTGCGCCATTCAATCAGAGAAAACAAATATAAAAACAGGATATTCACACTCATCATCGAAGATACTCTGAAAGCACTCACAAACATTGAATTTACCTTGATTTATCTACAAAAAATGGGAAGTTACTATAGCGACAAACCGGTTAAAGAATATCAAAAACTGCAACCGAGCTCATTAACATGATACGTCACTCAGCGACCAATCCAAGATCAAAAAATCATCAGCGAAAAATTTTCCCCAATTATGAAACTGTCAGCCCAATAGGAAAGTGGAAATAACCTGAATGATAATTGAACTTGACGGCCTATCCATTTCTTCCGAGCAAGATTTCCATAAGCGTATAGCTTTTGCATTTTCCGTGGCTCAGTACTATGGAAACAACCTAAACTCTCTGTGGGATTTGCTCAGTACGGACGTGGAGCGCCCGATTGAAATAGTATGGAAAAATTCGAAAGAATCTGAACAAAGCATGGGTGAAACGTTTAAAAAAATAATAGCTATATTCGAGCGAACAAAAAATCAGGACATATCCCTGGGCTTAGATGAGAAATTCGAATACAAATTAAAGTAAAAAAAATTGATACTTGCCAGCGCATTTATTCAACGCTGCAGTGAGCACGATTATCGTTTGAATGATCAGAGCAAAGTATTCACGAATGCAAAGATTTGAAGAGACCCAATGAGATCAAAACTCGAATACAAGCTCCAACCTATCAGAGTACCAAGCGGCTGGACAATAACAATCAACAATCTGTTTGAGATGGATCTGACACCGGAGACTTGCAACTGGTTCTCTAGTTCGGTACTGATCGGAGGAGTCCGCCAGAGTACCGGCCATTGCTTTGACACGAGAGTCGAGCCCGAAGGGGATCCCGACGGAGAGTTTGTGATCGACATGCTAACGATCGAATACGATAAAAGAGGTAATCCGATTAAAAACTCCGAAATTTTTCTATCTGAATTCAGGACCAACAGCAAAATCGAATTTATTGAAAAAATTGAAGAGTTTATGATGGAGACTTGAGTACAATCGCTGCTCAACAATGGAACAGATTTAAAACAGCTTTCCAAGCTCAATCTTTATTGAAGCGTCATTAGGCGACTCAGGAAAAATCGCAGCACAACACTGCGATTTCTCACCCCATAGAATCAATCGGCAGCCAACCGCACCTGCCTCTCCAACTCCACCTTCAACCCCGGCTCCAATTTCAACTGCCGTGCCAGTTCATCCAAATAGCTCTTCTCCATAAAATTCTCCTCATCCACCAGCATCACACTGGCGATGTACATCTCCGCCGCCATTTCCGGCGTGCTCGCCGCGCGGGCGACGTCGGTGGGGTCGAGGGGTTTGTTGAGTTCGGCGTGGAGCCAGTGTTGCAGTTCCTGATCGTTGTCGAGCTTCGTGAATTCGCCTTCGATCAGTTCGCGCTCGCGCTCGTCGATGTGGCCGTCGGCTTTGGCGGCGGCGACCAAGGCTTTGAGGATTGCCTGGCTGTGCTGCTCGACTTGAGCGGGTGGCAAGCGGTCGAGGGTTTGCGGTTCGCGTTGGGGTGCGCTGCCTTTTTGGGCGTTGTAGTTGCCGTAGGCCTTGTAGGCCAGTACGCCCAGCGCAGCGAGGCCGCCGTAGATCGCGACTTTGCCGCCGACCTTGCGGACCTTTTTATTGCCGAGCAGCAGGCCCATCGCGCCTGCGGCCAATGCGCCGCCACCCGCGCCGGAGAGCAGGCCGCCGAGGCCGCTGGAGCCAGACGAGCCACCGAGCAAGCCGCCAAGCCCGCTGGCAGCCGATTTGCTGGAAGCGCCGCCAGTCTTGTTCTGCAGCATTTCCTGCCCGGACTTGAGCAGTTGATCGAGCAATCCACGGGTGTTCATGTTCCGTCTCCAAACTTGGGTTATCCGGATCTAAGGCCCTCAGCCTAGTTCGAAAGTGCCCGGACCCGCCCCGCGAGTGTGCTTCGAGATGTTGCTCGCGCTCTGGATTGAAGTGCGCAGCTGACCTTGGAAAAACCCATCTACACTTCAGCCGGGCGAAACAATATCCGCCGCCGTAATCGAGATCGCCCGCCCCGCTTCGGCCTTCTGACTACGCTGATAACAAGCCGCCAACGGCATGCTGCACCGCGTTCACAACTGCCCCGACCATAATATGAAAAAGAGGGATCAACCATGTTCGTGCACAAGACCGCACTGCTCAGTGCAATCACCACGGCCATCCTGGCCAGCGCCAGTTTGCAGGCCGCCGAGCCGTTGAAGGCTGTCGGCGCTGGCGAAGGTCAGCTGGATATCGTGGCGTGGCCGGGTTACATCGAACGTGGCGAGAGCGACAAGGCCTACGACTGGGTCAGCGGTTTCGAGAAGGAAACCGGCTGCAAGGTCAACGTCAAGACAGCGGCGACCTCCGATGAAATGGTCAGCCTGATGGCCAAGGGCGGGTATGACCTGGTCACTGCGTCCGGTGATGCGTCGCTGCGGTTGATCGCCGGCAAGCGTGTGCAGCCGATCAATACCGCGTTGATCCCGAGTTGGAACACCCTCGACCCGCGCCTCAAGGATGCGCCGTGGTACGTGGTCAACAGCCAGACTTATGGCACACCGTACCAGTGGGGTCCGAACGTGTTGATGTACAACACCAATGTGTTCAAGACACCGCCGACCAGTTGGAACGTGTTGTTCGACGCGCAGAATTTTCCCGACGGCAAGCCGAACAAGGGTCGTGTGCAGGCGTATGACGGGCCGATCTATATTGCCGACGCAGCCTTGTATCTGAAGACCGCCAGGCCGGAACTGGGCATCGACGACCCGTATCAGCTTACCGAAGCGCAGTACAAAGCCGTGCTCGATCTATTGCGCGCGCAGCAGCCGCTGATTCACCGCTACTGGCACGACACCACGGTGCAGATGAGCGATTTCAAAAACGAAGGTGTGGTCGCATCCAGCGCCTGGCCGTATCAGGTCAACGGCCTGATCAACGAGAAGCAGCCGATCGCCTCGACTATCCCCAAAGAAGGCGCCACCGGCTGGGCCGACACCACCATGTTGCACGCCGAGGCCAAGCATCCGAACTGCGCGTACAAGTGGATGGACTGGTCGCTGAAGCCGAAAGTCCAGGGTGATGTGGCGGCGTGGTTTGGTTCGTTGCCGGCGGTGCCAGCAGCGTGCAAGGAAAGCGAGCTGCTCGGTGCTGAGGGCTGCAAGACCAATGGTTTTGATCAGTTCGACAAGATCGCTTTCTGGAAAACCCCACAGGCTGAGGGCGGCAAGTTCGTACCGTATAGCCGCTGGACGCAGGACTACATCGCGATCATGGGCGGCCGTTAAAGTCTCTTCGCGAGCAGGCTCGCTCCCACATTGGATTGTATTCCTCCTGTGGGAGCGAGCCTGCTCGCGAAGCTCTTAAGATTCAGGTTTTCCAGCAGTAAGGCCGAGCAGGCGCGACAGCCCTCGCCTTTTGGGGAGCAACACAACATGCCACTTGCAGTCCAGTTCACCAACGTGTCCCGGCAGTTCGGTGAGGTGAAGGCCGTTGACCGGGTTTCCATCGACATCGAGGACGGTGAGTTCTTTTCCATGCTCGGCCCCTCGGGTTCGGGCAAAACCACTTGCCTGCGCCTGATTGCCGGTTTTGAGCAACCGAGCGCCGGATCGATCCGCATCCACGGCGCCGAAGCGGCCGGTTTGCCGCCATATCAACGTGACGTCAACACAGTGTTTCAGGACTACGCGCTGTTCCCGCACATGAACGTGCTTGATAACGTCGCCTACGGTTTGAAGGTCAAAGGTGTCGGCAAGGCCGAACGTCACAAACGTGCCGAAGAAACCCTGGACATGGTCGCCCTCAGTGGTTACGGCGCGCGCAAACCGGTGGAGTTGTCCGGTGGCCAGCGCCAGCGTGTCGCCCTCGCCCGCGCTCTGGTCAATCGCCCGCGCGTGCTGTTGCTCGATGAGCCGCTCGGTGCGCTGGATCTGAAACTGCGCGAACAGATGCAAAGCGAACTGAAGAAACTGCAACGCCAGCTCGGCATCACTTTTATCTTCGTCACCCATGATCAGACCGAAGCGCTGTCGATGTCCGATCGCGTCGCCGTGTTCAACGACGGCCGCATCGAACAGGTCGACACGCCGCGCAATCTGTACATGAAGCCGACCACCACTTTCGTCGCTGAATTCGTCGGCACTTCGAACGTGATCCGTGGCGATCTGGCGCTGCACATCAGCGGTCATTCGCAAGCGTTTTCGATCCGCCCGGAACACGTGCGTTTCGCCGATGGCCCGCTCGCCAGCGACGAAATCGAAGTCAGCGGCCTGCTCCACGACATCCAGTATCAGGGCAGCGCCACGCGTTATGAACTGAAGCTGGAAAACGGCCAGAACCTGAGCATCAGCCACGCCAACAATCAATGGCTCGACAGCAGCGCGCAACATCAGACGGGGCAGCGACTGAGTGCGCGCTGGGCACGGGAAGCGATGGTTGAACTGCATGACAACGTGGCGAGCGAGGTGTGACATGAGCGCCCTCGCGACGACTTCGTCGCCATCGCTGCGCAGGTTTTCCAACCTGCTCTATCGCAAGCCCAACCTGTACCTGTCGATGCTGCTGGTGCCGCCGCTGCTGTGGTTCGGCGCGATCTATCTCGGCTCGTTGCTGATGCTGTTGTGGCAGGGTTTCTACACCTTCGACGACTTCACCATGGCGGTCACGCCGGACCTGACGCTGGCCAATTTTGCCGCGCTGTTCCAGCCGTCGAACTTTGACATCATCCTGCGCACGCTGAGCATGGCCATCGTCGTCTCGATCGCCAGCGCCATCTTTGCATTTCCGATCGCCTACTACATGGCGCGCTATACCACGGGCAAGACCAAGGCGTTTTTCTACATCGCGGTGATGCTGCCGATGTGGGCCAGTTACATCGTCAAGGCTTACGCGTGGACGCTGCTGCTGGCCAAGGGCGGCGTGGCGCAATGGTTCGTTCAGCACCTGGGTCTGGAGCCGCTGTTGCAGATGGTTCTGGGGATTCCCGGAGTTGGTGGCAGCACCTTGTCGACCTCGCATCTGGGGCGGTTCATGGTGTTCGTCTACATCTGGCTGCCGTTCATGATCCTGCCAATCCAGGCCTCGCTGGAGCGTTTGCCGCCGTCGCTGTTGCAGGCCTCCGCAGACCTTGGCGCCAAACCGCGTCAGACCTTTATGCAAGTGATCTTGCCTTTGTCGATTCCGGGAATTGCGGCGGGTTCGATCTTCACTTTTTCGCTGACCCTGGGCGACTTCATCGTGCCGCAACTGGTCGGCCCGCCGGGCTACTTCATTGGCAGCATGGTGTACGCGCAGCAAGGGGCGATTGGCAATATGCCAATGGCGGCGGCGTTTACGCTGGTGCCGATCGTGCTGATTGCGGTTTACCTGGCCATCGTCAAACGTCTGGGGGCCTTCGATGCGCTCTGAATCTTCATCCCAAGGGCATGCTTCTATAGGTTTGCGCGTCGCAGCCTGGGGCGGGCTGGTGTTTTTGCATTTCCCGATCCTGATCATCTTCCTCTATGCCTTCAACACAGAAGACGCGGCGTTCAGTTTTCCGCCGAAGGGCTTCACGCTGCACTGGTTCAGCGTGGCGTTTTCCCGGCCGGATGTACTGGAAGCGATCAAGCTGTCATTGCAGATCGCAGCCATCGCCACGTTGATCGCCATGGTGCTCGGCACACTCGCCTCGGCCGCGTTGTACCGGCGCGATTTCTTCGGCAAGCAAGGCATATCGCTGATGCTGATTTTGCCGATCGCGTTGCCGGGGATCATCACCGGGATCGCCTTGCTGGCGACGTTCAAGTCGCTGGGCATTGAGCCGGGGATGTTCACCATCATCGTCGGCCATGCGACCTTCTGCGTGGTGATCGTCTACAACAACGTTATCGCTCGCCTGCGCCGCACTTCACACAGTTTGATCGAAGCGTCGATTGATCTCGGCGCCGACGGCTGGCAGACCTTCCGCTACATCATCCTGCCGAACCTCGGCTCGGCGTTGCTCGCGGGTGGCATGCTGGCGTTTGCGTTGTCGTTCGATGAAATCATCGTCACCACATTCACCGCCGGGCATGAACGCACGTTGCCGTTGTGGCTGCTCAATCAGTTGAGCCGCCCACGGGATGTGCCGGTGACCAATGTCGTGGCGATGCTGGTGATGATCGTGACGATGTTGCCGATTCTCGGCGCGTATTACTTGACGCGAGGGGGCGAGAGCGTGGCGGGGAGTGGCGGGAAATGAATATCTGACAGACACCGTTTTCCCTTGTGGGAGCGAGCCCGCTCGCGAAGTGGCCGGCACATCCAACGTTGATGTCGACTGACACAGCGCTTTCGCGAGCAGGCTCGCTCCCACAGGGTCCCGGTTTATTCAGGAAAACCACAGTTGCTGTAAAGAGGACAAACCCATGCAAACCAGACTCTTGATCAACGGCCAACTGGTCGACGGCGAAGGCCCGGCGCAGCCGGTGCTCAATCCTGCGCGGGGCGAAATACTGGTGGAGATCAACGAAGCCAGCGAAGCCCAGGTCGATGCCGCCGTGCGTGCCGCCGACAACGCCTTTGTCGAGTGGTCACAAACCGCGCCGAAAGACCGCTCGCTGCTTTTGCTCAAACTCGCCGATGCCATCGAAGCCCATGGCGAGGAACTGGCGAAACTGGAATCCGACAACTGCGGCAAACCCTACAGCGCCGCGCTCAACGACGAGATTCCGGCGATTGCCGACGTGTTCCGCTTCTTCGCCGGCGCCAGTCGTTGCATGGGCGGTTCGGCCGCTGGCGAATACTTGCCCGGGCATACCTCGATGATTCGCCGCGATCCGGTTGGTGTAATCGCCTCCATCGCACCGTGGAACTACCCGCTGATGATGGTCGCCTGGAAAATCGCTCCGGCGTTGGCTGCCGGTAATACGGTGGTGCTCAAACCGTCGGAACAAACTCCGCTGACCGCGTTGCGTCTGGCCGAACTGGCGTCGGAAATCTTCCCGGCCGGCGTGCTCAATCTGGTATTCGGTCGCGGTCCTACGGTGGGCAGTCCACTGGTGAATCATCCGAAAGTGCGCATGGTTTCCCTGACCGGTTCGATCGCCACCGGCGCCAACATCATTTCCAGCACCGCCGATAGCGTCAAACGCATGCACATGGAACTTGGCGGCAAAGCGCCGGTAATCATCTTTGACGATGCCGATATCGACGCGGCGGTGGAAGGTATACGTACCTTCGGCTTCTACAACGCCGGTCAGGATTGCACCGCTGCGTGCCGGATCTACGCACAGCAAGGCATCTACGACATGTTCGTCGAAAAGCTCGGCGCGGCGGTCAGCAGCATCAAGTACGGCTTGCAGGACGATCCGTCGACCGAACTCGGCCCATTGATCACCGCGCAACATCGCGACCGTGTTGCCGGGTTCGTCGAACGCGCCGTGGCACAACCGCACATTCGCCTGATCACTGGTGGTAAATCTGTCGACGGCGATGGTTTCTTCTTCGAACCAACCGTATTGGCCGACGCGCAGCAGGATGACGAAATCGTCCGCCGTGAAGTATTCGGGCCGGTGGTTTCAGTGACGAAATTTACCGATGAAGCACAGGCGCTGGAGTGGGCCAACGATTCGGACTACGGCCTGGCGTCATCCGTGTGGACTTGCGATGTGGGACGCGCGCATCGTCTGTCGGCGCGCTTGCAGTACGGCTGCACATGGGTGAATACGCACTTCATGCTCGTCAGTGAAATGCCCCACGGCGGTCAGAAACTGTCCGGCTACGGCAAAGACATGTCTATGCTCGGGCTGGAGGACTACACCACGGTTCGGCATGTGATGTTCAAGCACTAGGATCCAGAAACTTCGCGAGCAGGCTCGCCCCCACATCTGATCTCTATTCCCTGTGGGAGCGAGCCTGCTCGCGAAAGTGTCACCTCGGCTCCAGAACGGAAACCGGCTCTACGAAGCATTTTTGCCTCGGCACCTTCACCAAAACAAAAACGCTTAAAGCAACTAGCGTCGGCATCGTCGATGCCGACGCTGGCAGGTTGAATAAATGGGCGACTGCAAAAGCCAAAAGGCTCTCACTGTGCCCTTACGCTAAAACCGCGAAACACTCCGCATCGCATCCACCAGATAGCGCATGGCGATCCGGTCGCTTTCCGATAGCTCTCGATAACGTTCCACCAGCTTCAATTCCTCGGAATTGAGACGGCGTCTTCTGCGCCCGCCGCCCAAGCAAGGGAAGATGCCTAACATTTCGGTGATGCCCTGTATTTTTGCCATGGACGATGTCCTTCTCTATTGAGTCAAGAAACTGCTGAACCTCACATCGCCCTGCCTCTTCGAGCAGCGTCGTGTGCCCCGCCGGCACGAAGGCTTGTATCCGGTCTTGCCCATAGAATAGGAATTAAATCGGCGTTGAAAAGTGGTTTTTAGAGTAATTAATCGAAAAAAGCAGATATGCCCTCTAAATCAGAGAGCCCTGTCAGAAAAATTACAGACATGTCTTGTTTCATTGCCAGATGACGCAACGCAAACAAGCCTTTTTGCCCGACAATCGAACCGATTAAGCTAGCGGGCATCTGTTTATAGTCCGTTGCGTTTGGCCGAAGGCATGACCGAACCGTAATTTCCGATCCGACAGGTGCCAGGAACGGCGCTGGATTGCACACGACAGGTTGTATTTATGCACCGCAGGAATTTGCTCAAAGCGTCCATGGCCATTGCGGCCTATACCGGTCTTTCCGCGTCGGGTCTGTTGGCCGCTCGCGCCTGGGCGGCCAATGGTGGCGCCGCCGATGGCGAGGCCCAGGCTTTCGATTTCGAAGCGTTGAAGCGTCAGGCCAAGCAGCTCGCCGGCAATGCCTATCAGGATACGAAACAGGTGTTGCCGCCAACCCTGGCGACCATGACTCCGCAGAATTTCAACGCGATCCGCTACGACGGCGAGCATTCCTTGTGGAAGGAAAACAAAGGTCAGCTGGACGTGCAGTTTTTCCACGTCGGCATGGGTTTCCGTCAGCCGGTGCGCATGTACAGCGTTGATCCGAAGACGCGCATGGCGCGCGAGGTGCATTTCCGCCCGGCGCTATTCAATTATGAGAACACTTCGGTCGACACCCAGCAGCTCAAGGGCGATCTGGGTTTTGCCGGCTTCAAACTGTTCAAGGCACCGGAGCTGGATCGGCATGACGTGGTGTCGTTTCTCGGCGCCAGCTATTTCCGTGCGGTCGATGCTACTGGCCAATATGGCCTCTCCGCGCGCGGCCTGGCCATTGATACCTACGCGAAGAAGCGCGAAGAGTTTCCCGACTTCACCAAGTTCTGGTTCGAGACGCCGGACAAGAACGCCACGCGTTTTGTGGTCTACGCCCTGCTCGACTCGCCGAGCGCCACTGGCGCGTATCGCTTCGACATCGACTGCCAGGCCGAGCGCGTGGTGATGGAAATCGACGCGCACATCAACGCGCGTACCACCATCGAACAACTGGGCGTGGCGCCGATGACCAGCATGTTCAGCTGCGGCACCCACGAACGGCGCATGTGCGACACCATTCACCCGCAAATCCACGACTCCGATCGCCTGGCAATGTGGCGTGGCAATGGCGAGTGGATCTGCCGTCCGTTGAACAACCCGGCGACGCTGCAATTCAACGCATTTGCCGACAAGGACCCGAAGGGTTTCGGCCTGGTGCAGACCGACCACGAATTCGCCAACTATCAGGACACTGTCGACTGGTACAGCAAGCGCCCGAGCCTGTGGGTAGAACCGACAACCGCCTGGGGCGAAGGCTCTATCGATCTGCTGGAAATTCCTACGACCGGCGAGACGCTGGATAACATCGTCGCGTTCTGGACGCCGAAGAAACCCGTGGCTGCCGGTGATTCGCTGAACTACGGATACAAGCTGTACTGGAGCGCGCTGCCACCGGTCGGCACGCCACTGGCGCGAGTGCACGCGACGCGTTCGGGCATGGGCGGTTTCACCGAGGGCTGGGCGCCGGGTGAGCACTACCCGCCAGTCTGGGCGCGCCGTTTTGCCGTCGACTTCACCGGTGGCGGCCTTGAGCGCCTGCCACAGGGCACCGGGATCGAGCCAGTGATTACCTGTTCCAACGGCAAGGTGCAGGACTTCAGCGTGCTGGTGCTGGATGACATCAAGGGTTATCGGATCCTGTTCGATTGGTACCCGACCAATGACAGCGTCGAGCCAGTGGAACTGCGCCTGTTCATTCGCACCAATGACCGCACGTTGAGCGAGACCTGGTTGTACCAGTACTTCCCGCCGGCGCCGGACAAGCGTAAATACCCTTGAGGTTCTAAGGCGGCTGTTCTGGCGTCATTCGCGAGCAGGCTCGCTCCCACAGAGGTCCGCATTCCTACCGTGGGAGCGAGCCTGCTCGCGAAGAGGCCCGCCTGGACAACGCAAATTTCTGCCGAATAGAAAAGCCCCGACCATCACCGGCTCGGGGCTTTTGTTCTTCAGCCTTCAATCAATCACGCAAATCCGACTCATGAATGGGCTGATCCCGATGGGTCGCGCGCTGATACTGCGCCGGCCACACTGCTTTGCGCCCACCCAGATCATCGTCGGCGTGCAGCGGCCAGTACGGATCGCGCAGCAGCTCTCGGGCGAGGAAAATGATATCGGCCTGACAGGTACGCAGAATGTGCTCGGCCTGGGCAGGCTCGGTAATCATGCCGACAGTGCCGGTGGCAATGCCTGACTCTTTGCGTACCCGCTCGGCAAAGCGCGTCTGATAACCGGGTCCGACCGGAATTTCCGCGTTTGCAGCTGTCCCTCCTGAAGACACGTCAATGAGATCGGCGCCCAGCGTGTGAAGGCGACGCGCCAGTTCCACGGTTTCGTCCGGATTCCAGCCGTCTTCGACCCAATCGGTCGCCGAGACGCGGACAAACACTGGCAGTTCCTCCGGCCATACCGCCCTCACCGCTTCAGTGACTTGCAGCACCAGGCGAATGCGATTTTCGAACGAACCACCGTACTGATCGCGGCGTTGATTGCTCAGCGGCGAGAGAAACTGATGCAGCAGATAGCCATGCGCGGCATGCACTTCAACCACGCTGAACCCCGCCGTCAGCGCGCGTTTGGCCGCGTCGACAAAGGCCTGGATCACTTCGGCGATCTGCCCTTCATCGAGCTGTTTCGGCTGGGTGTGCTGCGGATCGAAAGCAATCGGCGATGGCCCGACCGGGGTCCAGCCGCCATCCTCGGGTTTGACACTGCCATGCTTGCCGATCCACGGCCGGTGGGTGCTGGCCTTGCGCCCGGCGTGGGCCAGCTGAATGCCGGCGACCGCGCCCTGGGCGGTGATGAAGCGAGTGATGCGTTGCAGCGGTTCGATCTGTTCGTCGTTCCACAGGCCAAGGTCTTCGGCGGTGATACGCCCGTCGGCGGTAACCGCCGTGGCTTCGGTGAAAACCAGACCGGCACCGCCCACCGCGCGGCTGCCCAGGTGCACCAGGTGCCAGTCGTTGGCCAGGCCATCGACGCTGGAGTACTGGCACATCGGCGACACGGCGATGCGGTTGGGCAGGGTCAGTTGGCGCAGGGTAAAGGGTTCAAGCAGCAGACTCATGGGGCACCTCTCGAATCAGTGGGCAGGCTCCAGGGTTCTGTTTGAAAAGTCGACGAGTGACAGAAAAAGGGTGCAGCGCCCGCCCCCGCGGGCAAAAATTCGACAAGACGTCACAAGGCCAATCAAGCAGTGCTTAGAGCCTAGTCGACAACCGGGGATCTTGGAGGGTTCCAGAAAAGATCGCAGCCTTCGGCAGCTCCAACAGAGGAATGCGATCCCCTGTAGGAGCTGCCGAAGGCTGCGATCTTTTGATCTTCAGCGCGGTTCGATATGAGCAATCATCAACTGCACAGTCTCGTTGCCACGAAACTCGTTAACGTCGAGCTTGTAAGCCAGTTCAACCCATTGAATCGTCGGGTTCGGCCACACATCGCGATCAATGCCAAACGCGATGCCATCGAGCTTCACCGAACCGCATTCGCTTTTCAGCACCACTTTCAAATGCCGTTCGCCAACCACGCGCTGCTCGACCAACTGAAACACGCCATGGAACAGCGGCTCCGGAAAGTGCTGCCCCCATGGCCCGGCATGGCGCAAGGCGCGGGCCAGTTCGAGGTGGAACTCTTCGACGGCCAGCGTGCCGTCCGACAACATGCGCCCGGTGAGGTCTTCTTCGCGAAGTTGCCTACGTACTTCAGCGTCGAATGCCTCGGCGAACAGCGGAAAATTCTCCTGCGGCAAGGTCAGACCAGCGGCCATCGCGTGGCCACCGTACTTGGCGATCAGGTTCGGATGCTGCGCCGCGACCACACTCAGCGCATCGCGAATATGGAAGCCCTGCACCGAGCGACCGGAGCCCTTGAGCAGACCATCACCGGCATCGGCGAAAGCAATGGTCGGGCGGAAATAGCGCTCTTTCATCCGCGAGGCGAGGATGCCGATCACACCCTGGTGCCACTCCGGGTCGAACAGGCACAGACCGAACGGCATCGACTCGACCGGCAGATCCTTGAGCTGCGCCAGCGCTTCACGCTGCATGCCCTGCTCGATGGATTTGCGATCCTGGTTCATGCCGTCCAGTTGCGCAGCCATTTCCCGCGCCAGATTGGCGTCGGCGGTGAGCAGGCATTCGATGCCCAGGCTCATGTCGTCCAGACGCCCGGCGGCGTTCAGGCGAGGGCCGACAATAAAACCCAGGTCGGTGGAAGTGATCCGCGCAGCCTCTCGCTTGGCGACTTCGAGGATCGCCTTGATCCCCGGCCGCGCCCGGCCGGCACGAATCCGCTCCAGCCCTTGATGCACAAGAATGCGGTTGTTGGCATCCAGCGGCACCACGTCGGCGACGCTGCCCAGCGCCACGAGATCGAGCAGTTCGCCGATGTTCGGTTGCGGTTTGCTCTCGTACCAGCCAAGGCTGCGCAGGCGTGCGCGCAAGGCCATCAACACATAAAAAATCACCCCGACGCCAGCCAGCGCTTTGCTCGGAAACTCGCAGCCTGGCTGATTCGGATTGACCAGCGCATCAGCCTGCGGCAGTTCATCGCCGGGCAAGTGGTGGTCGGTGATCAAAACCTTCAGTCCGGCGCGCTTGGCCGCCGCGACGCCTTCGACGCTGGAGATGCCGTTATCGACGGTGATCAATAGTTGTGGTTCACGGGTCAGCGCGACCTCGACGATTTCCGGCGTCAGGCCATAGCCGTATTCGAAACGGTTCGGCACCAGATAATCGACATGCGCCGCGCCCAACAGGCGCAGGCCGAGCACACCGACCGTGCTGGCGGTGGCGCCGTCCGCATCGAAGTCGCCGACGATCAAAATGCGCTGGCGTTGCTCCAATGCCGTCACCAGCAGGTCAACAGCCGCATCAATGCCTTTGAGCTGCTGGAACGGGATCAAGCGCGCCAGACTTTTGTCCAGCTCCGCTTCCGATTGCACGCCCCGCGCCGCGTACAGGCGGGTCAGCAGTGGCGGCAGATCACCGAGGAAAGGCAACGTGGCAGGCAATTGACGAGGTTCGATACGCATGGGGCGACGGAGGCTTCTCTTTGATTCGTGGGAAATATCAGCGGTGTCGCGACCTCAGCCGCGCTCACCTTGCAGCCATTGCAACTGGACTTCGTGCTGACCGCGATCGTCGGTGACGAAGATCGTGCCTTCGCTGATCATCACGTCCCACTTGATGACGCGCGGCATGTCCTTGGCCAGGGTCTCCAGCACTTCCTGCGGGACGGCGGCGATGTTGACGTTTTTCAGGTTCTTGATCGCCGGGATCACCTTGGTTTCCCACACACGCAGGCTGCCGTAGGCCAGCAGGCTGGTGCGTTCGGTGCGGCGCGAGCACCAGGTCAGGCGATCGACATCCGGCTGGCCGACTTCGATCCAGTGCAGGACACGGTCGTCCAGGCTCTTTTCCCACAAGGCCGGTTCATCCACGTCTGACAGACCACGGCCGAACGACAGCTGCTCGTTGTACCAGAGCGCGTAGGCCAGCAGCCGCACGGTCATGCGTTCTTCGGTTTCCGAAGGATGACGGGCGATGGTCTGCTTGACGCTCTCGTAGACGCTGCGGTCGAGGTCGGTGAGGTTCAGTTCGAATTTGTAGGTAGTGGACGGCTGGGCCATGAACGGGCTTCTTGATACGAGGAAAGTCGGCAAGTCTAACCGATGCCACAGGCAATCAACGAATTGATGGCGATCGAGCTGCGGCGTCTGACAGCCGGCTATGTTAAAACCCTGTATCCGTTCAGCCTTGTCCTACAGGATTTCGCATGCCGTTCACCAGCAAACCGCTCTCGGGTCTGAAAGTCATTGAATTGGGTACGCTGATCGCCGGGCCGTTTGCCTCGCGCATTTGCGGCGAATTCGGCGCCGAAGTGATCAAGATCGAGTCGCCGGACGGCGGCGATCCCCTGCGCAAGTGGCGCAAATTGTACGAAGGCACCTCGTTGTGGTGGTTTGTCCAGGCGCGCAACAAGAAGTCGCTGACCCTCAATCTGAAACACCCCGACGGTTTGGCGATCCTGAAACAACTGCTGGGCGAAGCCGACATCCTCATCGAGAATTTCCGCCCCGGCGTCCTGGAAAAACTAGGTCTGAGCTGGGAAACCCTGCACGCGCTGAACCCGAAACTGGTGATGGTGCGCCTGTCCGGTTTCGGTCAGACCGGGCCGATGAAGGACCAGCCGGGTTTCGGTGCGGTCGGCGAATCCATGGGCGGCCTGCGGTACATCACCGGTTTCGAAGATCGGCCACCGGTGCGTACCGGGATTTCCATCGGTGATTCGATTGCCGCGCTGTGGGGCGTGATCGGTGCGCTGATGGCGCTGCGTCATCGCGAGGTCAACGGCGGACTGGGCCAAGTGGTCGACGTTGCGCTGTATGAAGCTATCTTCGCGATGATGGAAAGCATGGTGCCGGAGTTCGACGTGTTCGGTTTCATCCGCGAGCGCAGCGGCAACATCATGCCGGGCATCACGCCCTCTTCGATCCACACCAGCGCCGACGGCAAACATGTACAGATCGGTGCCAATGGTGATGCGATCTTCAAACGCTTCATGCTCGTGATTGGCCGCGAAGATCTTGCCAACGACCCACTGCTGGCCAGTAACGACGGGCGCGACAGTCGCCGGGACGAGTTGTATGGCGTGATTGATCGCTGGGTCAATTCCTTACCACTGCAGACTGTTCTCGACTTGCTCAATCAGGCCGACGTACCGGTCAGCCGGATCTTCAGCGCCGAGGACATGTTCAACGATCCGCAATATCTGGCGCGAGAGATGTTCCTGCATGCCAAGCTGCCGGACGGCAAGGACTTCAAGATGCCCGGCATCGTGCCGAAACTTTCCGAAACCCCTGGTTCATCCCAATGGGTCGGGCCGCAGTTGGGCGAACACAATGCGCAGGTGCTTGGCGATCTGGGCTACGACGCGGCGCAAATCGCTCGCCTGCGCGAAGACGGAGCCATCTGAGCAGCGCCGGGCGCTTCGGTTTTTCAAGCAACAAGCCGCGCACTGCGCAAACGCCGGGCAAAAGAAACCCCGAGAAGTGGGGAGACGACTCGGGGTTAAACGGGGTCTGCTTCGAGACCCGTAGCAGCAAGCGACAAGCACCGGAGCACAATGCTTGATCTCGCTGTTATGGGGTCTGACTGACAGGGATGCAGGAAGGTTCCCGCAAAAAATATTTCATCTTTACAGGGCCGGACGCTTGTCCAGAGCTGCATTGCGCAACGCCGCAATCACGCAGGGTTCCAACCGCCCTTCGGCGATCATCACGTCACGGTGCAGGCCGTCCACCACGTCGGTCAGCAAGCGCTTGTCGCTCAACTGGGCCTGATTGAATTCGCGTTCCACCACAATGGCGCCGCTGCTGTTCTTCAGCGTCACCAGACATTCACCATGGCTGCCGCGAGGGGTCAGCGTCACCTGATACGGGCTCAGAGCCTCACCGAGCAATAGACTGATACTTTCCATCTCGATCTCCACTCAATAGTCCGAAAACACAGTGCCTGGGGCGTGTTCACATTAAATGACCACCGGCCCGAGAAGAAAGTTCTGCCTGTCGCGTCCCAACCTTGCGGGTCCGCGTCTGACAGAGCATGCACGGCGAAGATGACAGAAAAATATTCGCCGGTTTCAGGCCTCGATGAGCTCCTGCGGGGTGATCAGATAACTGTCCAGCAGACCTCTCATCAACACCGCCGAAACCGGCGTTTGCAGCCGTCCCAGCAGGCGCAGGCGTTGCTGGCGGAGCAGCGGCTCCAGATCACTCATCAAACTCTGCGCGACCGAGCCCAGCAGAATCAGGGCACGCGCCTCATGGTGCGCCGCCAGGTGATGAATCAAAGCCAGCCCATCGCCACCCTTGAGCTGCGGATCGCAGATGGCGATATCGACCGCGCCGCGATGCCCCAGTGAACTCAAGGCTGACGCCAGCGAAGGCGCGGTCAATACATCGTAGATGCCGATGGCATTGAGCATTTGATGCAATGCCATCAGCTGGAACGGGTTGGGTTCAAGAATCAGGACTTTAAGCGAGCGCATGGGCGACCTCTGGAGCGATCATCGCGGACTCTCACCGCAGTTGTCGTTCACTCTAGGGCAGGCGTCTTAAGCCTCCCATCAGAAAAGTAGCCGCGTCTTGCAGGACATTTCCCTTCTTTACTGCAGACAGCGACACCCGCTCTCGGTCCTGCGCTGAGTGATATCGGTCCAGCCACCCAACAGGCCGCGCAATTTACCGTCACCGCTGTAAAACGGCACGGTCCACTGATACACCTCGCGACACCCGCCCTTGAACAGCAGCTGTCGTTTGCTGAAGCGCGACTTGCGGGTCTGCAACTGGGCGATGAATTCATCGTGCAGCATCCGCGCGGTGGTTTCCGGAAACGCATCGACTTCGATCAGCAGGCGCCCCTGCATCTGGTCCAGGCGCACCGACAGTGCTTCCTCGTAACTGCGATTGCAGATGATCAAGCGCCCGTGCAGATCACGGACAAACACCGGATCCGGCATCGAATCGATCAGGGCGTGCTGAAAGGCCAGTTGATCACCCAGCTCCTTTTCCGCTGCGCAGCGCAGCTTGATTACGGCTGCCAGACGCCTGTTCCACACCAGCGACAGCATTCCGAAAACGCCGATTACCCCCATCGCCCAACATGCCCACTCGACCAGCCGTTCCCAAACGGAGGGCACGGGCGGCGGCGAAACGCCTGCCAGCCACTTGAGACGCATCGCCCGCAACTCCGCCGCAGGGAACGCTTCCAGCGCCTTGTTGAGAATACTCAGTAGTTGCGGTATGCCTTTTCGTACAGCCAGATGATCGGCTTCCCACTTGCCCTCTACCAGGGCACCGACCTTGAGCATGCCCAACGGATAGAGCTGCGCGCCGATTTCGTTTTCGATGGTTGCGTAGGCTTCACCGCTCTCGACCAGCGCCCGCGCTTCGGCGTAGGTTTTCACCGAGCGTATTTCAATCGACGGATAATCGCGCCGAATCCCATCCTCCAGGGCATGACGGGCGGGCAGCACCAGAACGCGCTTGGCCAGTTGCTCGAAAGACTCCACCCGCGGGGTATTGGCATGTCCGACAAAAACCCAGCCTGCCCCTCCAAAAGCATGACTGAAATCGAGAAACGCCTTGCGATCATCACTCATGGCCAAGGTCGTACTGATGTCCGCGACCCCGCTTTGCAGGCGATCGAGCATATGGTCGGTAGAGAACGATTCCTGGTGCTCGAATTGCAGGCCGGTCATTGCGCTGACGCGCTTGAGCACATCGTTGTTCAGACCGCTCCACTGGCCATGTTCGTCCTGAAACAGGTACAACGGATATTGCACCGATGCCACCGTCACTCTGGGGTTGTCACGTATCCATTGCTGCTCGTGCGCATCCAGCTCGATAGCCTGGACACTGGCTGACGCATTGGCCTGATCGAGTGCCATTTGCGCTGCCACGCCGCTGTGTGTCCACCCCAGCACCGCCAACAAAAACAACCAGCCCAGTGCCGGTTTCAAACCTCTGTAAAACAGCATTGCCATTTCCTTCGTGATCGACTCACCCGTCCTTCGTGGGTGAAAACCCGAGCAGTGTGGCAGCAGAAACAAAAAAGCCCGTCAGGAGACGGGCTTCAAAATGTGACAGCTTTTACTGGCTTAGAGTGGCTTGCCGCGGTTGCCATGCTGGCTGACAAAGGCTTGCACGGCTTTCAGGTCGTTTGGCAGAACCGTGCAGCGCTCGTTTCGCTCAAACAAATCAGAAAGATGAGCAGGTAGTTCGAGCGCTTTTCCTACACCCGCTTTCTCCACTGCCTCAGGAAACTTGACCGGATGGGCAGTACCCAGAATGACCATCGGGATATCCAGGCTGCGACGGCATTCGCGCGCGGCTTTCACACCGATGGCAGTGTGCGGGTCGAGCACCTCACCGGTTTGCTCGTAGACGTCGGCGATGGTTTCGCAGGTCTGCGCATCGTCCACCGCCAGCGAATCGAACAGCTTGCGTGCTTCGGTCCAGCGCTCTTGCTCGACGCTGAAACTGCCGTCCTTTTTGAACGAGTCCATCAGGCCGGCAATCGCCGCACCGTTACGCCCGTGCAGGTCGAACAGCAGGCGCTCGAAGTTCGACGACACCATGATGTCCATCGACGGCGACAGCGTTGCGTGCAGGGTTTCCTTGACGTACTGGTTGCCGCTCATGAAGCGGTGCAGGATGTCGTTGCGGTTGGTCGCGACGATCAACTGGTTGATCGGCAGGCCCATGTTGCGCGCCAGGTAACCGGCGAAGATGTCGCCGAAGTTACCGGTCGGTACCGAGAACGACACCGAACGCGCCGGACCGCCCAACTGCAGGGACGCATGGAAGTAGTAAACGATCTGGGCCATGATCCGCGCCCAGTTGATCGAGTTCACCGCCACCAGACGCGTGCCTTTGAGGAAGCTCTGGTCGGCGAAGCTGTTCTTGACCATTTCCTGGCAGTCATCGAAGTTGCCTTCGATGGCGATGTTGTGGATGTTCTCGCCGAAGATCGTTGTCATCTGCCGACGCTGCACTTCCGATACGCGCTGATGCGGGTGCAGGATGAAAATGTCGACGTTTTCGCAGTGCTTGCAGCCTTCGATGGCCGCAGAACCGGTGTCACCAGAGGTGGCACCGACAATCACCACGCGCTCGCCGCGCTTTTCCAGCACGTAATCGAGCAGGCGACCGAGCAGTTGCAGGGCGAAGTCCTTGAACGCCAGGGTCGGGCCGTGGAACAGCTCAAGCACCCATTCATTACCGTTCAACTGACGCAGTGGCGCAACGGCGCTGTGGGCGAACACACCGTAGGTTTCTTCGAGAATCTTCTTGAAATCGGCATCCGGAATGCTGCCAGTGACGAACGGACGCATCACCCGGAAGGCCAGTTCGTGATACGGCAGGCCGGCCCAGGAAGCGATTTCTTCCTGAGTGAAACGTGGCAGGTTTTCCGGGACGTACAGACCGCCATCGGTCGCCAGACCGGCCAGCAGGACCTCTTCGAAATTCAGGGCCGGGGCCTGGCCGCGAGTACTGATATATCGCATTTTTTTCAAACCTTCGGTTTGAGCTGCAAACTGCAAGCTGCAAGTCGCAAGTAAAAGCCAGACTGCTTCTCTCTTGCCACTTGCAGCTCGAAGCTTGCCGCTGCTTTTTAGTTCAAATGTTCGACACGGATCCGTACAACCGGGCCGTCGACGCCAGCCAGTGCTTCCAGCGCGGTGATCGCATCGTTGATGCGCTGCTCGACCACGCGGTGGGTCAGCAGGATCATCGGCACCAGGCCGTCATGCTCTTCGACTTCCTTCTGCATGATCGATTCGATATTGATGCCGCGCTCCGACAGGATGCTCGCCACCTGCGCCAGTACACCCGGATGATCCTTGGCGTGAATGCGCAGGTAGTAAGCGCTTTCGCACGCTTCGATCGGCAGGATCGGATGCGCCGACAGCGAGTCCGGCTGGAAGGCCAGGTGCGGCACACGGTTTTCCGGGTCGGAAGTCATCGCGCGAACCACGTCGACCAGGTCGGCGATTACCGAGGAAGCGGTCGGCTCCATGCCAGCGCCGGCACCGTAGAACAGCGTCGAACCGGCGGCGTCGCCGTTGACCATCACTGCGTTCATCACGCCGTTGACGTTGGCGATCAGGCGATCGGCCGGAATCAGCGTCGGGTGCACGCGCAACTCGATGCCGGCGTCAGTGCTGCGCGCCACGCCGAGGTGCTTGATGCGATAGCCCAGCGCTTCGGCGTAGTTGACGTCGGCGGTGGTCAGCTTGGTGATGCCTTCGGTGTACGCCTTGTCGAATTGCAGCGGAATACCGAAGGCGATAGACGCCAGAATGGTCAGCTTGTGCGCGGCATCGATGCCTTCGACGTCGAAGGTCGGGTCGGCTTCGGCGTAACCCAGCGCTTGCGCTTCGGCGAGTACGTCTTCAAACGTACGGCCCTTCTCGCGCATTTCGGTGAGGATGAAGTTGCCGGTACCGTTGATGATCCCGGCAACCCAGTTGATGCGGTTGGCGGACAGGCCTTCGCGGATCGCCTTGATCACCGGAATGCCACCGGCCACCGCCGCTTCGAATGCCACGATCACGCCTTTCTCGCGTGCCTTGGCGAAAATCTCATTACCGTGAACGGCTATCAGCGCCTTGTTCGCGGTGACCACATGCTTGCCATTCTCGATGGCCTTGAGTACCAGCTCGCGGGCAACGGTGTAGCCGCCCATCAGCTCTATGACGATGTCGATCTCAGGGTTCGTGGCCACTTCGAAGACATCGTTGGTAATCGCAATACCGGTCGTCTGGAACTGAGGCTTTGGCGTGCGCGTGGCAATTTGTGCCACTTCGATTCCACGCCCGGCACGACGAGCAATTTCCTCGGCGTTGCGCTGAAGTACGTTGAAGGTACCGCCACCGACGGTCCCTAACCCACAGATGCCTACTTTGACCGGATTCACTGTGAACTCCCCATGAAACGGCCGACACAGGGTCGGCCGGAAAACAACCGCGTGCTCGCGGCTCTCTGTTGATGGCCCGGCGCTGTTGCCGCCGGACCACGATCGTCAACGGTTGCCCGTGACGATGCGAATTACTTCGCGCCCAGCGCCAGTTTGGCGACTTGTGGCGCCGGCTGGTAGCCCGGAATGACCTGGCCGTCGGCCAAAACGATGGCCGGTGTACCGTTCACGCCGATCGACTGACCGAGGGCGAATTGCTTGGAAACCGGGTTATCGCACTTGGCGGCCTTGATTTCCTTGCCATCGACCATTTTGTCCATGGCGGCTTTCTTGTCTTTCGAGCACCACACTGCTTGCAGCTGCTCGTCACCCGGCGAATTCAGGCCCTGGCGCGGAAACGCCACGTAGCGCACTTCAATGCCGCGCTTGTTCAGCTCGGGCACTTCGGCGTGCAGTTTGTGGCAGTACGGGCAAGTGGTGTCAGTGAACACGGTGATGTGCGATTTGGTCTCGCCCACGGCCGGGTAGACAACGGTTTCGGCCACCGGGATGGCATTGATCAGTTTGGAAATGCCCAGGCGTTCGGTCTTCTCGGTCAGGTTGACCGGTTTGCCATTCGCCAGCTGATACAGGTTGCCCTGCACGATGTACTGGCCATCGGCGCTGGCGTACAGCACGCGGCTGCCTTTGAGTTTGACTTCGTACATGCCAGGCAACGGGCTGGCACTGATGCTCTCGACCGGAACCTCGAGTTCGAGTTTTTCCAGGCTTTGACGAATGGCTTTGTCAGCCGCGTCGTCGGCGACGGCAAAGGTGCTCACCAACGCAATGGCGGCGGCAGCGAAAATCTGGGTCAGACGCATGAGTACTCCTGAGGGCGGGCCAATGAAACGGTCAGAACGCCCGTGCGAAACACCGGGTCATAACCGTCCATCGTGCAAACCGGCAAAGCCTAACACATAAGGTCACGAGGGCCGAATGCGCCTGTCGCCACACACTCATGTGCAACTGACACATCTTCATGCTTGTACAACTGACCCACAACCACATGTGGCTGACACACATTATTGTGGCGAGGGAATTTATCCCCGATGGTTTGCGAAGCAGCCCTAAACCATCCACCGCGATCTTTCAGTCAAATCGAGCCAGCCGGGTTTGCGACTGCTGCGCAGCCGAACGGGGATAAATCCCCTCGCCACAGGTCAGTATTTCAACATTGTGGGATGTGTCAGCCGCGTGGGTGGTGTTTGGCGTGCAAGTCCTGCAAGCGGGCGCGGGCGACGTGGGTATAGATTTGGGTAGTGGAAAGGTCGCTGTGCCCGAGCAGCATCTGCACCACGCGCAAGTCCGCGCCGTGATTGAGCAGATGCGTGGCGAACGCGTGGCGCAAGGTGTGCGGCGACAGCGACTTGCTGATCCCGGCGACCTTGGCCTGATGCTTGATCCGATGCCAGAACGTCTGCCGGGTCATCTGCTCGCCGCGCTGACTGGGGAACAGCACATCGCTGGGGCGGCCACCGAGCAACTCGCCACGACCATCACGCATATAACGCTCGACCCAGACAATCGCCTCCTCGCCCATCGGCACCAGACGCTCCTTGCTGCCCTTGCCCATCACCCGCAATACGCCCTGGCGCAGGTTGACCTGCTCCAGCGTCAGGCTGATCAGTTCGGTCACGCGCAGGCCACAGGCATACAGCACTTCCAGCATCGCGCGGTCGCGCTGGCCGATGGCTTCGCTCAGATCCGGCGCCTTGAGCAGTGCTTCGACATCGGCTTCCGACAGCGACTTGGGCAACGGCCGCCCCAGTTGCGGCATGTCGACGCGCAACGTTGGGTCGACGCTGATCAGTTTTTCCCGCAACAGATAGCGATAAAAGCCACGCACCCCGGAGAGAAATCTCGCGGTGGAGCGCGGCTTGTAGTTTTGCTCCAGCCGCCACGCCAGGTGATCGAGGATCAATTCGCGGCCGGCATTGATCAGTTCGAGTTTTTTCTCCTGCAACCAGCCGTTGAACAGCGCGAGGTCACTGCGATAGGCGTCGCGGGTGTTGTCGGACAGGCCTTTCTCCAGCCATAAAGCGTCGAGGAATTGATCAATCAGCGGATGGTCGATGGCAGGCATGGATGCTCGGGGCAGGCAGTTTTTCACACTGCGCGCAAATAGACAGTGAACGACGGGAATGGCCGCTAGTCTTTCATAGCCAGCCAGATCAAGGAACAGGGAGCATCAATGAACGAGCAGCAAATTCTCTTGGCATTTGGCGGGATCGGCGCGGCGGCGCTGGGTTGTCAGTGGCTGGCATGGCGCCTGAAGCTGCCAGCCATTCTTTTTTTGCTGCTGACCGGCATTCTTGCAGGCCCGGTGTTGGGTTGGCTCGACCCGCAGGAAATGTTCGGCCCGCTGCTGATGCCACTGGTGTCGCTGGCAGTGGCGCTGATTCTGTTCGAAGGCAGCCTGACCCTGCACCTGTCGGAATGGAAAGAGATCGGCAGCGTCGTCCATCGACTGGTGACCCTCGGTGCGATTTCGACCTGGATCGTCATCGCGGTAGCCACGCATTTCCTGCTGGGCTTCGACTGGATGCTGGCGATTCTGTTTGGCAGCCTGACGCTGGTCACCGGTCCGACCGTAATCGTACCGATGCTGCGGGTGGTGCGGCCAAAAGCTTCGATTGCCAACATCCTGCGCTGGGAAGGCATCGTCATCGATCCGATCGGCGCTCTGCTCGCGGTCGTGGTGTACAGCTTCATCATCGCCAGCGCTGAAGGCCATGGCCTCAAGCAAAGCCTCTTCACCTTCGGCGGGGTGATTCTCTGCGGCACCGTGTTTGGTGTCGTCGGGGGTTGGCTGCTGGGGACGGTGATCCGGCGTCAGTGGCTGCCGGAATACCTGCACAATCTGGCCTCGCTGGCAGCGGTGCTGGCGATCTTCATCGGTGCCAACCAGGTGATGCATGAGTCCGGCCTGCTGGCGGTGACGCTGATGGGCATGTGGCTGGCCAACATGAAAGGCGTGGACGTGCGGCACATCCTGCACTTCAAGGAAAACCTCAGTGTATTGCTGATTTCCGGACTGTTCATCCTGCTCGCGGCGCGCCTGGACCTGAACGCTTTGATCGGTCTGGGGCCGCTGGTGTTGATTCTGCTGTTGGTGATCCAGCTGATCGCCCGTCCGTTGAATGTTTTGCTCAGCACCGCCGGTTCCAGTCTCAGCTGGCGTGAACGGGCGCTGCTGTGCTGGATCGCGCCGCGCGGAATCGTCGCTGCGGCTGTCTCGGCGATTTTCGCGATTCGCCTGGATGAATCCGGACATGAAGGCGCCCTGCTCCTGGTGCCGCTGACCTTTGCGGTAATCATCGGCACCGTGGTTTTGCAAAGCGCAACGGCTCGACCGCTGGCACGGCTGTTAAAGGTCGCCGAACCGGCGCCGAGCGGTTTTCTGATCGTTGGAGCCAATGGCCCGGCCCGTGAATTGGGCAAGTCGCTGCAGCAACTGGGCAGTCGCGTGCTACTGACCGATTCGAGCTGGGAGAATATCCGCGCGGCACGCATGGAAGGCTTGCCGACCTATTTCGGCAACCCGGCGTCGCAGCATGCCGACGCGCATCTGGATCTGGTGGGGTTGGGGCATTTGCTGGCGCTGTCACCGTCGGGCGAGCTGAACACATTGGCGGCAATGCGCTTTCGTCATGACTTCGGTCATCAGCGCCTGTTCGGTCTGGCCAGCGGCCATGAAAGCCGCCGCAGCGACAAGCACCGCGCAAGCCTGGAACACCGGGGCAATCAATTGGGCAGTGAGGCACTGACCTATTCGAAACTGGCCGGCCAGATGGGCCAGGGAGCGGAGCTTTACAGCACGACATTGACGGACGGCTTCGGATGGGAGGATTACCAAGCGCTGCACGGCAATCGCGCGACGCTGCTGTTCATGCGTGATGACAGCGGCTGGGTGCATGTGGTGACACCGGAAACGGCGTTGAAACCGGGGGCTGGGTGGACGTTGCTGGCGTTGATTCAACCGCAAGGTTCCAGCGCCTGATGGATCGATTCGCGAGCAGGCCCCACATTCGGACTTCTGTGGGAGCGAGCCTGCTCGCGAAGGCCGCGACTCGGTCACAGACAGACGAAGATCCTTGCAGCACAAATCCCGGGCAACAAAAAAGCAGCCCGTAGGCTGCTTTTTTCTGCATCGGAAGCTGGGCTTAAGCCAGTTTTTCCTTGATGCGTGCTGCTTTACCCGACAGGTCGCGCAGGTAGTACAGCTTGGCTTTACGTACGTCACCGCGACGTTTGACAGCCATGCTGTCGATCTGCGGGGAGTAGGTCTGGAAAGTACGTTCTACGCCAACACCGTTGGAGATTTTACGAACGGTGAACGCACTGTTCACGCCGCGGTTACGCTTGGCGATTACAACGCCTTCGAACGCTTGCAGACGGGAACGATCGCCTTCCTTCACTTTCACCTGAACGACAATAGTGTCGCCTGGGGCGAAGGTAGGGATTTCTTTGGTCATCTGCTCTGCTTCGAGTGCAAGGATGATTTTGTTGGTCATGCTGTGCTCCTAAGGTAAATCGTTCGATCTACCATCGATACGTTGTTAACTATCGTCCCGCTCGCGGATGTATTCCTCGAGCAGCTTCTTCTCTTCTCCAGAAAGCGAGCGGCTTTCCAGAAGATCGGCGCGTCGTTCATAGGTCCGACCAAGGGACTGCTGTAAACGCCAACGCCGGATATGCGCGTGATTGCCACTCAGCAACACGTCGGGAACACGCTGATCCGCATACACCTCCGGTCGGGTGTAGTGCGGGCAATCCAGCAGACCATCCGTAAAGGAATCTTCCTCAGCGGAATCCGCATGCCCTAAAGCTCCGGGCAGCAGTCGTGTAACCGCATCGATCAGGACCATGGCCGGCAGCTCGCCGCCAGACAGTACATAGTCGCCAATCGACCACTCTTCATCGACATGAGCCTCAATAAAGCGCTCGTCAATGCCTTCGTAGCGGCCGGCAATCAGGATCAATGCATCCGATTGTGCCAGCTCGCGTACCGCCGACTGAGTCAGTTGACGGCCTTGGGGGGACAGGTAAATCACCTTCGCCGCCTCCCCGGCTGCTGCCTTGGCCTGAGCCAGTGCATCTTCCAGGGGCTTGATCTTCATCACCATGCCCGGACCACCGCCAAACGGGCGATCGTCCACAGTGTGATGCCGATCCGTCGTGTAATCTCGCGGATTCCAACAGGTCAGCTGCAAGAGCCCCTGTTTGACCGCACGACTGGTGATGCCGTAATCGCCAATGGCGGAAAACATCTCGGGAAACAAACTGATCACTTCTACGCGCAAGTTAGCCACGTTCAGAAGTCCGCGTCCCAATCCACCTTCATCTCGCCCGCTTCCAGGTCGACGGCCAACACGCATTGCTCCGTATAGGGCAACAGGCGTTCGCGATCATCCAGGCTGCCAGCGCAAGGCTTGACGACCATTACATCATTGGCGCCGGTTTCCAGAAGATGATCGATTTTCCCGAGCAGTTGCCCAAGGGTGTCGATGACCTTCAGACCTTCCAGCTGGTACCAGTAGTACTCGCCTTCGGTCAATTCAGCGAACAGGTTGCGCGGCACGCAGATCTCATAACCGGCCAGAAGACGAGCTTCTTCACGATCATCGAGACCCTTGAGCTTGGCGACCAGGAACTTGTCGCTCCCGCGTCCACTGACCAGCTCGACCTGTTTGACATTGCCTTCGCGCTTGAGCGTCCAGGTTTTGTACTGCAACAGGTTTTCAGTCGGATCAGTAAAGGAATAAACCTTCACTTCGCCGCGAACGCCATGAACAGAATAAATTTTGCCAATAACGATCAAATCATCGGCAGGGGCTGGCGTCGCGTTCATATTGCTCAGGCCGCAGCCTTGGCAGATTCCTTCAACAACTGAGCAACGCGCTCAGAAGGTTGTGCACCAACGCTCAGCCAGTAGGCAACGCGCTCTTGGTTCACGGACAGACGGATTTCCTGACCACGGGCAACAGGGTTGAAGAAACCAACCTGTTCTTTGTGGGAGCCGTCACGCGGGTTACGCGAGTCGGTTACGGTCAGGTGGTAAAACGGGCGCTTTTTGGAGCCGCCAAGGGCAAGACGGATTGTTAGCATGTGAACATCGTTCCTGTAGTCGGTGCTGCAAATCTAAATGCACAGCGGGCATGGGTGCCCGAAAGGCCGCATATTCTAAGGAATATCCGGACTTTTGCAAATGACTTTTTCCGGCGCCCATGGCATGCCGTGCAGATTTGCATAGAGAGCCGTCGATAAAAACGGCCAGTCAGCTCCCGCCGAGTGCGGGTTTGCTGTTGATCCTGCGTCCTTGCAGGGTCTGCGCCGGTGCGACGACCGGCGAAGTCTTTACATTTTCGGCATGCCGCCGCCGGGCAACATACCGCCCATGCCGCGCATCATTTTTGCCATACCGCCCTTGGCGGTGAATTTCTTCATCATCTTCTGCATCTGCTTGTGCTGCTTGATCAAGCGGCCGATGTCCTGCACCTGCGTGCCGGAACCCATGGCGATCCGGCGCTTGCGCGAACCGCTGATCAGCTCAGGGTCGCGGCGCTCGGCCGGGGTCATGGAATTGATGATGGCTTCCATCTGCTTGAACTGCTTCTCTGCGGCGTTCTGGGCATTGCCCATCTGCGACAGGTTGACGCCGCCGATGCTCGGCAGTTTGTCCATGAGCCCGCCGAGGCCGCCCATGTTCTTCATCTGTTGCAGCTGATCGCGGAAGTCTTCGAGATCGAAGCCCTTGCCCTTCTTCAGCTTCTTGGCCAGTTTGTCGGCCTTGTCCTTGTCCAGCGTCGCTTCGGCCTGCTCGATCAGGCTGAGCACGTCGCCCATGCCGAGGATCCGCGAGGCGATACGCTCAGGGTGGAACGGATCGAGCGCTTCGCTCTTCTCGCCCATACCGATGAACTTGATCGGCTTGCCGGTGATGGCGCGCACCGACAGCGCGGCACCGCCACGGGCGTCGCCGTCGACCTTGGTCAGGATCACACCGGTCAGCGGCAGCGCATCGCCGAACGCCTTGGCCGTGTTCGCGGCGTCCTGACCGGTCATGGCGTCGACCACGAACAGGGTTTCGACCGGGTTGATCGCGGCGTGCAGCGCCTTGATCTCGCCCATCATCTCTTCGTCGATGTGCAGACGACCGGCGGTGTCGACGATAACCACGTCGATGAATTTCAGTTTGGCTTCTTTAATAGCCGCATTGGCGATGTCGACCGGCTTCTGGCTCAGGTCGGACGGGAAGAACGTCACGCCGATGTCGTTGGCCAGGGTTTCCAACTGCTTGATCGCGGCCGGACGGTAAATGTCCGCAGACACGACCATGACCGACTTCTTCTTGCGCTCTTTAAGAAAGCGCGCCAGTTTGCCGGCGGTGGTGGTTTTACCCGCGCCCTGCAGACCGGCCATCAGAATCACGGCTGGCGGAACGGCGCTCAGGTTGAGGTCTTCGTTGGCCGCGCCCATCAGGCTTTCGAGTTCGGCCTGGACGATCTTCACGAATGCCTGGCCCGGCGTCAGGCTGCGCGACACCTCGGTGCCGACAGCGCGCTCCTTGACCGAATTGACGAAGTCCTTGACCACCGGCAATGCGACGTCAGCTTCGAGCAACGCCATGCGCACTTCACGCAGGGTGTCTTTGATATTGTCCTCGGTCAGCTTCGCCTTGCCGGTGACATGGCGCAGCGTCTGCGAGAGACGGTCGGTTAAGTTTTCAAACATTGCGCGATCCTTTCAGGCCCTGTACGAACCGGGATAATGGCGGCCCAGACCGGAATCAACATGTGCTCGGCGAGCCTGCGGCGTGGGCAGGTCGCGGATTATAGCGAAGACTGCGGCCGGCGGACACCTCGCCGTCAGCTTGCGGAGTCTTTCGTGCCGTGGCGGTTCTATGCCAAACTCAGCGCCTTTCGGGCTCGCCTAACAGGATTTATGCTCCCCTTGTCACCCAGTTTGCTGACCACCCTCGCCGCCGCCCTGCTCTATGCCGCTGCGACCGTCTATCAAAGCACCCGCCTGGCCACCGGCGCCAAGGCGAACAAGCGCCTGCTGGTCAGCCTCGGCGTCTTCGCCGTGCTCGCCCACGGCGCCAGCCTGCTTACACATCTATTGACCCCGATCGGCCTTGGCCTGGACTTCTTCAGTGCGTCCAGTCTGATCGCTGCTGCGGTAATCGCCCTGACCCTGCTCGCCTGTTCGCGGATCCCGGTGGAAAACCTGCTGGTGCTGTTGTTCCCGCTGGGCGCGATCACGGTATTGCTGGCGCAGTTCGCGCCGACGGGCACGGTGCAGATCATCGATGAAGAGCCGGGCATCCTCGCGCACATTCTATTGTCGATCCTCGCCTACGGCATGTTCACCATCGCCGTGTTCCAGGCGTTGCTGCTGCTGGTTCAGGACCATCAGCTCAAGCACAAGCACCCGTCCGGGCTGATCAAGAACTTCCCGCCCCTGCAAACCATGGAAAGCCTGCTGTTCGGCTTTCTCTGGGCCGGCTGGACGCTACTGTCGCTATCGCTGATTTCCGGCTGGCTGTTCGTCGAGAACCTGTTCGCTCAGCACTTGGTGCACAAGACCCTGCTGGCCTGCCTGGCATGGATCGTCTTCAGCGTGCTGTTGTGGGGCCGCAACCGTCTGGGCTGGCGTGGCCACAAGGCGATTCGCTGGACCCTCGCCGGTTTCTGCCTGCTGATGCTGGCGTACTTCGGCAGCAAACTGGTTCGTGAATACATTCTGCACATCTGACGGGCGGCATAAATGGACGGTTTGCCCATAGGGCCGATGCTCGCGGTATTTGTCCTGCTGATTTTATGGTCAGGGCTGTTTAGCGCCGTCGAAATCGCGCAGCAGCACCTGCTCGCGCAACGTATCGCCTCGCGCGCCAGCGATAAACCGCTGGCGAAGCTGAGCTTCCCGCTCGACAGCCTGATCCTCTGCAACACCCTGTGCCGCGCCCTCGCAGTGATCATCGCGACCCTGCTGGCGATTTTCCTCTGCGGAGAAAACGGCCCGTGGGCGGCCTGCCTTGGCGCCGGTGGCATCCTGTTGGTGTTCGCTGATTATTTCCCGCGCACAGTGGCTCGGCGCTATCCCGACGCTGTGCTGGCGTTCGGCAATGCCCTGCTGACCGTGCCGATGAAAATCGTCTACCCGTTCGCGTGGCTGTTCTGCCGGGTCAGCGCTTTGTTGATGACCCCGTTCACGCGCAAGGCTCAGGTGGTGCAACAGAGCGAGGACGAGTTGCCGGCCGATCACAATGAGGATCACGACCATCCGGTCCGCGCCCACCCGGTGTCGGGCATCCATGCGCTGGACAACATCACGGTCAACGACATTCTGGTGCCGCGCAGTGACGTCGACGGCATCAACCTCGACGATTCGATCGAAGAGATCATCGAGCAACTGCGCGAGAACAAGCGCACGCGTCTGCCGGTGTTTCACAGCGACATCAATCAGGTCGAAGCGGTGCTCAACACCCGCCAGATCGGCCATTTGCTGAGCAACGGCGGATTGACCCGCGAGGCACTGCTGGCCGCCAGCTACGAGCCTTACTTCGTCCCGGAAAGCACGCCGCTGCAACTGCAACTGCTGAACTTCCACAAGCAGCAACGCCGCCTCGGCATGGTCGTCGATGAATACGGTGAAGTGCTGGGCATCGTCACCCTTGAAGACATTCTCGAAGAGATCGTCGGCGAATTCGAAAGCGAGCACAGCCTCGACAACCCGCACATCCATCCCCAAGCCGACGGGCGTATGGTGATCGATGGCGCCGCATCGATCCGCGACCTGAACAAATGCCTGGGCTGGCACCTGCCGAGCGACGGGCCGAAGACGCTCAACGGCCTGGTCACCGAAGCGCTGGAAACCATTCCGGAAAGCGCGGTGTGCCTGAAGATCGGGCGTTATCGACTGGAAATCCTCGAGACCGAGGAGAACCGGGTGAGCAAGGTGCTGATCTGGCTGACCTCATCGGTGCCTGCTCTGGTGCCTGCTCGATAAAGCTGCATTGTTTGCGCTTGTTTGATCGTTAGCCCCCTTCCTATAATCGAGGCGCTTACCCAAGCGCCGTCGATCCCTGTGCCTACCCGGCACTGCCCGGATCCTGACTGTTTCCGCTGCAAACCGACGACTGTTCCTACTCGAAACAGCGCTCGCGCCCTACCCCACATCCCTGGGTGTTCGACCATAATAATTCGCTCCACTGGAGCTCATGACTGTCAGGGATCACCGCATGACGACCCATACCGCTCACAGCGAAACCGCGCCTGCCCAGCCGACCAATTCCGCCACCCGCGTGGCCACGGCAAGCTTCATCGGCACCGCCATCGAGTTCTACGACTTCTACGTTTACGCCACTGCTGCGGCGCTGGTGATCGGGCCGGTGTTCTTTCCGCAGACCTCCGGCACGGCGCAGATGCTTTCCGCTTTTCTCACTTTCGGCATTGCCTTCCTCGCCCGACCACTGGGTTCGGCATTGTTTGGCCACTTTGGCGACCGCATCGGGCGCAAGTCGACGCTGGTCGCCTCACTGCTGTTGATGGGCGTGTGCACCACCTTGATTGGCGTGTTGCCGGGCTACGACAGCATTGGTGCCTGGGCGCCGATTCTCCTGTGCGTGCTGCGTTTCGGTCAGGGCCTGGGCCTTGGCGGCGAATGGGGCGGCGCAGCGCTGCTGGCCACGGAAAACGCGCCGAAGGGCAAACGCGCCTGGTTCGGCATGTTCCCGCAGCTCGGGCCATCGATTGGTTTTCTTGCGGCCAACGGCCTGTTCCTGACCTTGGCCATGACCTTGGATGACGAACAGTTCCGCAGTTGGGGCTGGCGCATTCCGTTTCTGCTCAGCGCGGCGCTGGTGATGGTCGGCCTGTATGTACGCCTGAAACTGCATGAAACGCCAGTGTTCGCCAATGCGATCGCCCGTCAGGAGCGAGTCAAAGTGCCGCTGGTCGAGTTGTTCAGCCAATACTGGGCGCCGACCCTGCTCGGGGCGGCGGCGATGGTGGTCTGCTATGCGCTGTTCTATATCTCGACGGTGTTTTCCCTGAGCTATGGCGTATCCACACTGGGTTACAGCCGCGAAACGTTCCTCGGCCTGTTGTGCTTTGCCGTGTTGTTCATGGCCGCAGCGACGCCATTATCCGCTTGGGCCAGCGACCGTTACGGGCGCAAACCGGTGCTGATCATCGGTGGCGTGCTGGCGATTCTGTCTGGGTTTCTGATGGAGCCATTGCTGACGCAGGGCTCGACCTGGGGCGTGGCGCTGTTTCTGTGCATCGAGCTGTTTTTGATGGGCGTGACATTCGCACCGATGGGCGCGCTGTTGCCTGAGCTGTTTCCGACCCACGTGCGTTATACCGGCGCTTCAGCGGCGTACAACCTCGGCGGCATCGTCGGAGCCTCGGCAGCGCCGTTCTTTGCGCAGAAACTGGTGGCGATGGGCGGGTTGAGCTATGTCGGCGGGTATGTGTCGGCGGCGGCGGTGTTGAGTCTGATTGCGGTGCTGTGCTTGAAGGAGACGCGCAATAACGATCTGAATCAGGTTGCCTGACGGAGATCAAAAGCTTCGCGAGCAGGCTCGCTCCCACAGGGAAATGCATTCCAAATGTGGGAGCGAGCCTGCTCGCGAATAGCTGTCGCGACTCGGTTTACAGCTCGACAACAACCGCCTGCGACGCACGCGTCGCCTTGGCGCGAGCAGCCTCGATCGACTCATCCCGCGCCAGCGCCACGCCCATGCGGCGCTGGCCGTTCACTTCCGGCTTGCCGAACAGACGCAGCGCGGTGTCCGGCTCGCTCAACGCAGCGCCCAGGTTGGCAAATGCGGTCTGGGTCGACTGCCCTTCCACCAGAATCACTGCCGACGCCGACGGGCCGAACTGACGGATCAGCGGTACCGGCAGGCCAAGAATGGCGCGGGCATGCAGGGCAAACTGCGACAGGTCCTGAGAGATCAGCGTCACCAGCCCGGTGTCATGCGGCCGTGGCGAGACTTCGCTGAACCACACCTGATCACCTTTGATGAACAGCTCGACGCCGAACAGACCACGGCCACCCAGTGCTTCAGTGACTGCTTTGGCAACGCGCTCGGATTCAGCCAGAGCAATCGGGCTCATGGCCTGCGGCTGCCAGGATTCCTGATAGTCGCCCTTCTCCTGACGGTGGCCGACCGGTGCGCAGAACGTGGTGCCGCCAATGTGGCGCACGGTCAGCAGGGTGATTTCGTAGTCAAAGTCGATGAAGCCTTCGATGATCACCCGACCTTTGCCGGCGCGACCGCCCTCTTGCGCGTAATCCCAGGCTTTCTGTACGTCATCGGCGCTGCGCAGCAGGCTCTGGCCCTTGCCCGACGAACTCATCACCGGCTTGACCACGCAAGGGAAACCCAGGTCCTGAACGGCTTTGCTGTAGTCCTCGAAGGTGTCGGCGAAGTGGTACGGCGAGGTCGGCAGGTCCAGCTCTTCGGCAGCCAGACGACGAATACCTTCGCGGTTCATGGTCAGCTGCGCCGCACGCGCGGTCGGAATCACGGTGAAGCCTTCGGCTTCCAGCTCGACCAGCGTGGCGGTAGCGATGGCTTCGATTTCCGGCACGATGAAGTGCGGCTTCTCGGCTTCGATCACTGCACGCAGAGCAGCGCCGTCGAGCATGTTGATCACGTGGCTGCGATGGGCGACTTGCATGGCCGGCGCGTTGGCGTAGCGGTCGACGGCAATCACTTCAACGCCCAGGCGCTGCAGTTCGATTACCACTTCCTTGCCCAACTCACCACAGCCACACAGCAATACGCGGGTCGCGGTTGGCGACAATGGAGTTCCGATACGGGTCATCTCAGGTCCTCAAAGGAAGCGGATCATCGAGGAAAGCCACGCAGGTGCGCTTTCCATGGGGAGAAAGCGCGGCATTTTACATGAACCCGAGGGTTTGGCTTCAGCTCGCGACAGCCTGTTTGCGATCACGCCAGGCCATGATCAGCCAGACCGCGGTAACGCCGGCGAACTTGGAGGCCAGCGCGGTGATGATCACCGGCGGCGTCAAGGCGTCGATCATGCCGAAAAAGATGAAGGTATCCAGCGGAATGCTCAGCGCCGAACTGATCCACAGACGATCACGCAACGGCCGCTTGGTGATGCTGAACACCAGCCAGTCGATGCACTCGGAGACCGCGAACGCCGTGGCGCTGGCCAGCGCGATGGAAGGGTCGGACGTGATGTAGGAGAGCACCAGCGCCGCCAGCATCGCCACGATCGCGCCATGACCGAAGCGCGTTTGCACCATGTCGCGCAGCACGAACACCAGCCCGCCCCAGGCCGACCAGATGATGTCCAGGTGCGGTGCGGTGGAAAAGGCGAAGTTGATCAGCACGACGCTGCTGATGTAGGCGATGAGGAAGATCATGGGGGCGGCCTGTAAATGTGGAGCACAGGTTACTTGAGCGCTGGTATTGCGCCAATAGGTGCGGAGACAGGACCGACGTCTTCGCGAGCAGGCTCGCTCCCACAGTGGAACGCATTTTCAAGGTGGGAGCGAGCCTGCTCGCGAAAGCGGTGGTTCAGACGCCTGACTTCGCGGGAATCATCCAGACCAATCCACTCGCCTCCGCCCGTTCATGACACAACCCCAGCACGACGCGGCGCTCGTCATTGTTCATGCGGCCCCAGCGGGTGATCTCCGCGACCGTGCGCTGGCACCCGGTGCAAACATCATCTTCGTCCAGCGCGCAGATATTCACGCAGGGCGAGGCGACTGGTCGTTCAACAGTCGTCATTGTTCCTGCTCGACCAGATCGCGGGCGTACCGCTGCGAGTTATGCACATAGTGCGCGGCGCTGGCTTCGAGCATCTTCTTTTGCGCCTCGGTCAGTTCACGTAAGACTTTGCCCGGCGAGCCCATCACCAGCGAACCGTCGGGAATTTCCTTGCCTTCGCCGATCAGCGAATTGGCGCCTATGATGCAGTTCTCGCCGATCTTCGCGCCGTTGAGAATCACCGCGTTGATACCGATCAGGCTGTAATCGCCGACCGTGCAACCGTGAAGCATCGCGTTGTGGCCGATGGTCACGCCGGTACCGATGGTCAGTGGATAGCCCATGTCGGTGTGCATCACCGTACCGTCCTGCACATTGCTGTTCTTGCCGATGAGAATCAGTTCGTTGTCGCCGCGCAATACAGCGTTGAACCAGACGTTGGCGCCCTCTTCCAGGCGAACCTTGCCCACCAGCACGGCATTGGGCGCGACCCAGCTCTGTGGATGGGTTTCGACACGGGCGTCGCCCAGGCGGTATTTCATCTTGTTTCCCTCAGGGCTCACGGCCGTTCGAACGACGGCTCAGGTATCGATAAAGCTTTTCGGCGGTCGGTGCAGGCTGATTTTGGCGTCATAGAGCAGGTTGATCAACTCGACGATCATGATCGCCGTCAGGCCCCAGATCTTGAACTCGCCGAAGCGATAGCTCGGCACGTACCAACTGCGGCCCTGATAATCGATGCGATGAGTATGCTCACGCGGGTCCTTGCGGAAGAATTCCAGCGGCACGCTGAAGACGGCGGCGATCTCGGCATCATTGGGCTGGTATTCGACAAAGTCGGGAATCACCCCGACATACGGCGTTACCTTGATGCCGTGCAGGGAGATCAGCGGACTCAGCGGGCCGATGACTTCGACCAGGCCCGGTGGCAGGCCGATCTCTTCTTCGGCTTCGCGCAGCGCGGTGAATATGAGGTCCGGATCTTCCGGGTCGCGTCGCCCTCCGGGGAAGGCGACCTCGCCGCCATGGGTCGAAAGCCCGCTGGCGCGCAGGGTCAGGACCAGTTCCGGTTCGTCACTGCGGGTGATCGGCACCAGCACGGCGGCTTCGGGGAAACGTGCGTCGGTCTCCAGCGTACGCGGTGTGTGGTTGCTTACCCTATGCAGTAGCTCGTCCAGCATGAGTGTTCTCGATCGGTGCCTTGCTCCGCATCATGCACCAATCAAAGCGAGCGCCCAAGCCCCCGAAACCCGTCGTGTCGCGAAACGACAACTTGCCGACCGGCCCCGCTGCACGCCAAGATAGGCGCAGCATTCAGGAACCCGAGCATGAAATTTTGCAGCCACTGCGGTAACCCGGTCACCCAGCGCATTCCCGAAGGCGACTCGCGGCGGCGATTTGTCTGCGACAGCTGTCAGACCATTCACTACCAGAACCCCAATATCGTCGCCGGTTGCGTGCCGACCTGGGGGACGAAAGTGCTGCTCTGCCGCCGCGCCATCGAGCCCCGTCTCGGTTACTGGACGCTACCTGCCGGCTTCATGGAAAACGGCGAGACCATCGAGCAGGCCGCCATCCGCGAAACCGCCGAAGAGGCCTGCGCCCGGGTGCGCAACCTGAGCATCTACACGCTGATCGACGTGCCGCATATCAGCCAGGTGCATGTGTTCTTCCGCGCCGAACTGGCCGATCTGCAATACGCGGCCGGGCCGGAGAGCCTTGAAGTGCAGCTGTTCGAAGAAGCCGACATTCCCTGGGACGAGCTGGCTTTCCGCACGGTCGGGCGCACGCTGGAGTGTTTCTTTGCCGATCGGCGCAGCGAGGTTTACCCGGTGCGTTCGGAGTCGATTCCGCCACTGGTGCAGCCGGCGATCACTTGAGCTTCGCGGCACCCTGCCGATAACCACACCTGCATCTATCACTATGTGTCTGCGTCATTCTTGGGGAATCGTTTCAATGCGTTGGTTGCTTGCCCTGTTGTGCCTGTCGTTCGTCAGCGTTTCGCAAGCGTCATTCGTGACCACCGTGACGCCCTCGAACACTCCGCTGATCGAAAAAGTCCTGGTACTGAAATCGGCCCACCAACTGCAGTTGATTGCCGACGGCAAGCCGCTGAAGACCTATCGCATCTCCTTGGGCAAGGGTGCAAAGAAAGGCCCGAAACTGATCGAGGGCGACAAACGCACACCCGAAGGTTTCTATTGGATCGACTGGCGCAAGACCAGCGACAAATTCAACCTGTCGATGCACATCTCCTACCCGAACATCAGCGATGCCGCCCGCGCACGCCGTGAAGGTGTCGAGCCCGGCGGGATGATCATGATCCACGGCACCCCGGATTCGGCAGACAATCCGGAGCAGTTGTTCCATACCCTCGACTGGACCGACGGCTGCATCGCCATGCGCAACGTCGACATGCGTGAAGTGTGGAATCTGGTACCGGACGGCACGATGATCGAGATTCGTCCGTAACCTCGACCGCTGGTCACCGCAAAAAAAATAAATCAAAAGATCGCAGCCTGCGACAGCGCCTACAGGGGTGATACCACTCTCAACTGTAGAAGCTGTCGCAGGCTGCGATCTTTTGCTTTTTATGGGCCACCACTAATACCACTTTAAACAGTGACCCCTGACAACCGCCACTCCATTGGGCCAGACGCCAGTTCATCGCGTTGACATGGTATTCAAGTGGTATTAGCTTCCGTCGCACAAGCGAGCCACAACAATCCTATACTCGCGACGGAAACGACCTACATGAACGACCTTCAAACCCTACGTCCCGATGACTCCCAGCCGACGCCGCTGTACTTGCAACTGGCGCGCAATCTGGAAGCGGCGATTCATGCCGGGCAGTGGAAGGCCGAACAGGCGATGCCGTCCGAGCGCAACCTGAGCGACCAGCTCGGCATCTCCCGGGTCACCGCACGCAAGGCTTTGGAAGTTTTGCTCGAGCAAGGCCTGATCCGCCGCCTGCAAGGCTCGGGCACGTTCATCACCCCACGCCTGGAACAACCGCTGTCGCGTCTGTCCGGCTTCAGCGAAATGCTGCGCCTGAAAGGTTTCGTGCCTAGCTCGAAGTGGCTGGAGCGGGAGATCACCCTGCCGACCCACGAAGAATTGATCCGCCTCGGCCTGTCGCCGAACGACAAGGTGGCGCGCATGAAGCGCCTGCGCAAAGCCGATGACACGGTCATGGCGATCGAGATGAGCACCCTGCCCGCCTCAATCATGCCCAGGCCGCAAGCGGTGGGCGATTCGCTTTACGAATACCTCGACGGCATCGGCAAACCGATCGTCCGCGCCCTTCAGCACATCCAGGCAATCAACGCCTCGGACGAATTCGCCGCGCTGGTCGGCATCGCCCCCGGCACCGCCATGCTGCTGATGACCCGGGTCGGCTATCTGGAAGACAACACGCCGATCGAAGTCACCGACACCTATTGCCGCAACGACTACTACGACTTTGTTGCAGAGCTTCGTAGATAAAGAGCCGCGTCGCTGAGAGCGGCCCCAAGCGAGAACGAAAATGTCCGAAGACAACATCCTCACCGCCAGCGGCTGGGTTCGCGGCCGGCTGATTCACGAACACGGCAAGATCGTGTCGATCGAAGGCGTGCCCTGCGATCCGGCGGCTAACGATCTGCCCTATCTGCTGCCGGGTTTCATCGACCTGCATGTGCACGGCGGCGGTGGCAAAGACATTATGGAAGGCGCCGAAGCCTTCGAAACCATCAGCAAAACCCATGTGCGTTTCGGCACCACCTCGCTGTTGGCCACGACCATGACTGCGCCGAGCGCGGAGATCTCAAATGTCCTGAAAGAGGTAGGACAATTCTGTGAACAGCGTCCGAAAGGCGCCGCGCGTGTTCTCGGCGTGCACCTTGAAGGCCCGTACATCAACCCGGGAAAACTCGGCGCTCAACCGAACTTCGCCCACACCGCATTGATGGCAGAAGTCGAAGAATATCTGGCGCTGGCGCCGATCCGCGTCATCACCATCGCCCCGGAAATCGCCGGTCACGATGCATTGATTCGCGAGCTGAGCAGCCGTGGCATCCGCATGCAGATTGGCCACACCCTCGGCAGCTACGAGGAAGGCGTCGCTGCGCTGGCTGCCGGCGCCAACAGTTTCACCCACCTCTATAACGCCATGAGCCCGCTGCATCACCGCGAGCCGGGCATCGTCGGCGCAGCCCTGGCCCACGCCAAATACGCCGAGCTGATTCCCGATCTGTTGCACGTGCATCCCGGCGCCATCCGCGTGGCCCTGCGTTCGATCCCGTGTCTGTATTGCGTCACCGATTCGACCGCCGCCGCCGGCATGCCCGACGGTGAATACAAGCTTGGCAGCCACACCGTGACCAAATGCCTGGGCGGCGTGCGTCTGCCCGACGGCACGCTCGCCGGCAGCACACTGACCATGGATCAGGCCCTGCGCAATCTGGTCAAGATCGGTTTGCCGATCGCCGAAGCCTCGCAGCGTCTGTCGCAATTTCCCGCCGACTACCTCGGCATTACCGAACGCGGGCGCCTTGCCCCCGGCGCCTGGGCCGACTGCGTGCGGCTCGATCGCTCACTCACACTGACCGCCGTCATGGTCGAAGGAGAAGACATTGACTTCAAAAATGCTTGAAGAGGCGCTGTCCTCGTTCGAGGCCGTGCAAGCCCAACTGCAACAGCTCGACGCGCCGATGATCGAGATCGCCGGGCGCCTGCGCCGGCAGCCGCCGCAAGTGGCGATGACCGTCGCCCGTGGCAGCTCCGACCACGCGGCGAGCTACTTCGCCTACCTGACCATGCAGCAACTGGGCGTGCCGGTGGCCTCGTTGCCGATGTCGGTGGTGACCATGCAGCAGGCGCCGCTGAAAGTCAGCGGTCAGGTCGCCTTTGCGTTTTCGCAGTCGGGGCAGAGCCCGGATCTGGTCAACAGCCTGCGTCTGTTGCGCAAGCGTGGCGCGCTGAGCGTGTCGATGGTCAACGCTGCCGATTCGCCACTGGAGGCGGCTTGTGAATTCAGCCTGCCGCTGCTCGCCGGCACGGAAAGCAGTGTCGCTGCGACCAAAAGCTTTATCGCCACCCTCAGCGCCAGCGCGCGTTTGATCGCGCACTGGAAAGAGGACAGCGAATTGCTGCAAGCCCACGACGCGCTGCCAGCAGGCCTGCGCGAAGCGGCGAAACAGGACTGGAGCGTGGCCATCGAAGCCCTGCGCGATTGCGAGCGCCTGATGGTGATCGGCCGTGGCGCCGGTTTCGCGATTGCTCAGGAAGCCGCGCTGAAGTTCAAGGAAACCTCGGCGATTCAGGCCGAAGCGTTCAGCAGTGCCGAAGTCCGTCACGGCCCGATGGCACTGATCGACGAACACTATCCGCTGCTGGTTTTCGCCCCACGCGGCGCCGAGCAGGCCGGCCTGCTGAGCCTGGCGGCGGAAATGCGCCAGCGCGGCGCCCGGGTCTTGCTCGCCGCGCCGGATGACGTCAGCGAACGCGACCTGACCCTGAGCCGCGCCGAACACCCGGCCCTCGACCCGATTCTGGCGATCCAGAGCTTCTACGTGATGGCCGCAGGCCTGGCCGTGGCGCGGGGCATGGACCCGGATCAGCCGCGCCATTTGAGCAAAGTGACCCGCACGCATTAAGTCCGACTGACTGCACACCTGATGAGACCCAGCCATGCCCGACAACAATAAAGAGCTGACCCTCAGCGCCCCGCTCAGCGGCCCGGTACTGACGCTCGCCAACGTCCCGGACGCGGTGTTCGCCAGTGGCGCGATGGGCGACGGCATCGCCATCGACCCGCTCAACGACACGCTGTATTCGCCCTGCGCCGGCGTGGTCATCCACGTTGCGCGCAGCAGCCACGCGGTGACCGTTCGCGCCGACAACGGTGCGGAAATCCTCCTGCATTTGGGCCTCGACACCGTTGAATTGAACGGCGAAGGTTTCGCCATGCTGGTCAAGGAAAGCGATCGCGTCAGCCTCGGTCAGCCGCTGCTGCGCTATGACCTGGACAAGGTCGGCCAGCACTGCAAAAGCCTGGTCAGCCTGTTGATCCTGACCAACAGCGCGGATTTTCAGGTACGGCCGATCACCCTCAAAACAGTGAAAGTCGGCGAGCCGCTGCTGCACATCATCGCGCGCAATGTTGTCGCGGCGAATACCGATACAAGCGGCGGGCCTGAGGTTCGTGGTCAAGTGCAGGTCGCTCATCGCGGCGGCTTGCATGCGCGCCCCGCTGCGTTGATCCGCCAGACCGCCCAGGGGTTCAGCAGCCACTCACAACTGCATTTCAACGGCAAATCGGCGCCGTGCAACAGTCTGATCGGTTTGATGGGCCTGGCGATCGGTGAGCAGGATGAAGTGCAGGTCAGCTGTCAGGGACCGGACGCCGATGCCGCGCTGCAAGCCTTGCTCAGCGCATTGGCCACGGCGCTGCCGGACGATCATCACGCGCAAGCGCCGGTCAGCACTGCGGCGCCGAAACGCCCGGCCGAGGCAGGTGTGTTGCATGGTGTTTGCGCCGCGCCAGGGCTGGTCGCCGGGCCGTTGTTTCGCTTGAACGCGATAACTCTACCGGCGGATGCGGGCCATCACGATCCAGTGCAACAGCAGCAGACGCTTGAAACGGCATTGAACGCGGTGCGCAGCGAAATCGCCGCCACCCTCGCCCAGGCGAAAAAGCACAAGAACGCCGACGAAGAAGCGATCTTCGCTGCACACATGGCGCTGCTCGAAGACCCGGCCCTGCTCGACGCCGCGCAGCAATTCATCGCACAAGGCACCGCTGCGACGCACGCCTGGAGTCAGTCGATCGACACCCAGTGCGACATGCTCCAAGGCACCGGCAGTCCGCTGCTGGCCGAACGTGCCAACGATTTGCGCGACCTCAAGCAACGCGTCCTGCGCGCCCTGCTTGGCGAGGCCTGGCAATACCAGGTGCCGGCCGGCGCCATTGTTGCCGCCCACGAACTGACGCCATCGGATCTGCTGCAACTCAGCGCGCAAGGTGTCGCCGGGTTGTGCATGGCCGAGGGCGGCGCGACCTCGCACGTAGCGATTCTGGCGCGCGGCAAAGGTCTGCCGTGCATCGTCGCTTTGGGCGCGCAATTGCTAGAGCAACCGCAAGATCAGGCCGTGGTGCTCGACGCTGACGGCGGGCGCCTCGAATTGACGCCAAACGCCGAGCGCCTGAGCGAAGTGCAACAGGCACAAATCGAGCGCCGGCAGCGCCGCGACAGCCAACAGGCCAAAGCCCATTTACCCGCTGAAACCTGCAATGGCGTGCATATCGAAGTCGTCGCCAACGTCGCCTCAAGCAACGAAGCGGTAGACGCTTTTGCCAACGGTGCCGATGGCGTCGGCCTGTTGCGCACCGAGTTTCTCTTCGTTGATCGCCAGACGGCACCGGACGTCGAAGAACAGCGCAGCGCCTATCAAGCGGTGATCGATGCCATGGGCGACAAGTCAGTGATCATCCGCACCATCGACGTCGGCGGCGACAAGCAACTCGACTACCTGCCACTGCCCGCCGAGGCCAACCCGGTGCTCGGTCTGCGCGGCATTCGGCTGGCCCAGGCGCGCCCGGAAATTCTCGATCAGCAACTGCGCGCGCTGCTGCAGGTCAAGCCGTTGTCGCGTTGCCGGATTCTGTTGCCGATGGTCACCGAGGTCGACGAGCTGCTGCACATCCGCCAGCGCGTCGATGCCTTGCGCCTTGAACTGGGCATTGCCGAGCGCCCGGAAATCGGCGTGATGATCGAAGTCCCCGCCGCCGCGCTGCAAGCCGAACAACTGGCCGAACACGCCGACTTTCTCTCGATCGGCACCAACGATCTGTCGCAATACACCCTGGCCATGGACCGCGATCACGCCGGGCTGGCGGCGCGGGTCGATGCCCTGCACCCGGCGTTGCTGCGTCTGATCGCCATGACCTGCGAAGGCGCGGCGGTGCACAAGCGCTGGGTCGGTGTCTGCGGCGCCCTCGCCTCCGACCCGTTGGCCACGCCGTTGCTGATCGGCCTCGGCGTCACCGAACTGTCGGTGAGCCCGGTGCAGATCGGTGAAATCAAGGACCGCGTGCGTCAGCTGCATGAAGCCGAATGTCAGCGCCTGAGCCGCGACTTGCTCAAGCTCTCCAGCGCCGCCGCCGTCCGCCACGCCTGTCATCAACATTGGCCTCTGCGCTAACAAAAACAAAAAGGACAAACGCCATGTACCAACTCTTCATCGAAGGCCTGCAACGCCTGGGCCGCGCGCTGATGCTGCCGATCGCGATCCTGCCGATTGCCGGCCTGCTGCTGCGCCTGGGCGACACGGACCTGTTGAACATCGCGATCATTCACGATGCCGGACAAGTGATCTTCGCCAACCTGGCGATGATCTTTGCCATCGGCATCGCCGTCGGTTTTGCCAAGGACAACAACGGCACCGCCGGCCTGGCCGGGGTGATCGGTTATCTGGTGATGATCTCCACGCTCAAGGTGCTCGACTCGACGATCAACATGGGCATGCTCGCCGGGATCGTCAGCGGCCTGATGGCCGGCGCGCTGTACAACCGGTTCAAGGACATCAAGCTGCCGGAGTATCTGGCGTTCTTCGGTGGCCGGCGTTTTGTGCCGATCGTCACCGGGTTCGCGGCGGTGGGTCTGGGCGTGCTGTTCGGCTATATCTGGCCGCCGATCCAGCAGGGCATCAACGCGTTCGGCGCGCTGATGATGGAAAGCGGCAGCATCGGCGCCTTCGTGTTCGGCGTGTTCAACCGCCTGCTGATCGTCACCGGCCTGCACCACATCCTCAACAACATGGCGTGGTTCGTCTTCGGCAACTTCACCGACCCGACCACGGGCGCCTTGGTGACCGGCGATCTGTCGCGGTATTTTGCCGGCGATCCGAAGGGCGGCCAGTTCATGACCGGCATGTTCCCGATGATGATCTTCGGCCTGCCCGCCGCCTGCCTGGCGATGTACCGCAACGCCCTGCCGGAGCGGCGCAAGGTGATGGGCGGGATCTTCCTGTCGATGGCGCTGACCTCGTTTCTCACTGGCGTCACCGAGCCAATCGAATTTGCCTTCATGTTTCTCGCGCCGCTGCTGTTCCTCCTGCACGCGCTGCTGACCGGGCTGTCGATGGCGATCACCAACGGCTTGAACATTCATCTGGGCTTCACCTTTTCCGGTGGTTTCATCGACATGATTCTCGGCTGGGGCAAGTCGACCAATGGCTGGCTGGTGGTGCCGGTCGGGCTGGCTTATGCGGTCATCTATTACCTGGTCTTCGACTTCTGTATCCGCCGCTTCAATCTGAAGACGCCGGGGCGCGAAGACGTCGCCAGCGCCGAAAAAGCCGTGCTCTCGGAAACCGAACGCGCCAGTGCGTATATCAAAGCCTTGGGCGGCGCAGAGAATCTGCTCACCGTCGGCGCGTGCACGACGCGACTGCGCCTGGAGATGGTCGACCGCAACAAGGCTTCGGACGCTGAGCTGAAAGCGTTGGGCGCGATGGCCGTGGTGCGCCCGGGCAAGGGCGGCAGTTTGCAGGTCGTGGTCGGGCCGCTTGCTGACAGCATTGCCGATGAGATTCGCTTGGCCATGCCTGCGCTGGGCCGAACAGCGTTGGTGGAAACCGCAGTGGTTGCCGATGAGCCGAAGAGCGTTGCGCTTACCCGCAACGAGGCACAGCAATGGCTGGATGCACTGGGCGGTCGCGACAATGTGCTGCAACTCGATTGCATCGCCATGACCCGCATTCGCCTGCAACTGGCCGATGCCAAGGCATTGTCCGATGCGCAGCTCAAAGCGCTCGGCTGCTTGGGTGTCAGCCAGTTGGACGGCGGCGTCTGGCATTTGCTGGTGGGGGACAAGGCCGCGAGTTTGAGCGCGGCTATCGAGACATTGCTGAGTCGCGGGGAGGTCAGCGCGCAGGTTTGATCTGCGCCGGTGGCGGGAGGGCTGGGGCGGGCGGGGAAAATCCGGCCCGCGCACGATACATGAATACCACCCTCCTCCACGCCCCGCTCGCCATGCTGGCCCTTCATCCCCAGCATGGAAATCGTGCCCATGAGCACCCCCAACGCACCCACACCCGACGAGATCAAAAACGATCTCAACCAGATCGGCCGTCTGCTCTTCAACACCGAAACCCCGCTGCTGCCCGAGCACAAACCGAGCACCGAGCAGGCTCATCTCAAACGCCTCGAAGAGCAGCTGAAAACCTATCGCGACAACTACCTGCAACGTAGCCGCACGCTCTATCAGGCGCTGGCAACCAGCGACCTGCAAAGCGAGGCAGGCAAGCAACTGATCGCCACGCTGAAGGTGCGCCTCAGCACGCAACTGATCAACATGGATCTGCGTGACCAGATCGACGGCAAACCGGCAAAAACCTTCCTTAAATACGACGCCGGTTTCACCGCGCTCGAGTACGAGGCGCAACAAGCCGTCAAGGATCGCCTGTTGCACCCGCAGGCTGGTGAACTGATGAAGAAACTGGCGCTGGGCCCGCTGTTGCGTCCGGCCATGTATGCGTTGCAGTTCACTTATCAGCAAACCACTGTCGAGCTTGCCGGGGCCTTTGTCGTTACGCAAAACGACACCCCGAAAGTCAGCGATCTGCTGACCGACCAGAGCGCGGGTTTCGTCGTGTTGTTCACGCCCGCCAGGGGCCTGGAGCTGTTCAATTCCCTGGCTGATCTCGACGCCCATCTGCTCGAGACCATGAAGCACAGCATCAGCCGTGGCGAATTGATGCAGCTGCTGCCCAGCCGCTACCACGATGTCGGTACAGCAGGAATCTGGCCATTGCAGTTGGCGCCCATCGACAGCCAACCGCTGTTCGAACACATCTACGATGCCTTGATCGAAAAACGCACCCTGGATATCGAATATGCACTGAGTTTCGCCGCTAACCCGCAGCAGGATCCCGCTCGCTTGATCGCCGAGCTGGAGCGCGCCATCGGCGCTGCGCTGCCGGATCTCACTCCGCGTCTGGCCCTTCAGGCACAAACTCTGTTCGAACGGCACCTGCGCAACAGCGCCCCGGACTGGTACCGCAGCGCCGACGCCGCCAAGCGGGCCGAACTGGCGTTGCACCTGGGCAACTACAATCACGCCCGGCAAAACCTGCTTGACCTGATGGGCCCGGCGGTCAGTCTGATGGCCGTGGCCCGCCAGCAATGGCTGGAGCGTTTGAGTGATGATCTGCAAATCGACGATCTGCAACCGGACAACCTGCAAATCACCACCGACCGGCGGGTACCGGGATACGGCGTATATGTGCACAAGCGCAACCTGCTCGAGCTGACCCTGCGCGGCCCGCACACCGGCGATGACTTGCCAGGCTCGGAGTTTCTCAGCCACACCAGGCTGACTTACAACGACCTGCCGTTATCCGACGAGTACGCGGACGTGACGCCCGCCTGGGTGATCAAGCAGGCACTGGAGCTGGAACCGCGCGTCGACTTCGCACGTTTGCAAACGCAGATGCAGGCAAGCTCCGCAATCAAACCTGCCATTGAGCAGATGCTCGATCAGCGCATCGTCGCGCTCGCCCATACCGCAGCGCTGCAAGGGCACCTGCTCGACAGCGACCTGCAAATGATCCAGCGCCTGCGCAGCGGCAGCGATTCACAGTTACGCGCCGCCACGCTGTGTTTGCACGGTGCGCAACTCCAAGACCTTTGGGTGCTGCGTCAGAACGATCAGTCCGGTGCGCTCAAACGCGTTCTGCTATGCACGCCACAGGCCCCACGCGATCGCCAGTTCGAGGCCTTTGACAGTGAGCGCGAGTGTCAGGCCCATGTGTTGTCGTGGGCCAAGCAGAGTGACGCAGCCCAAACCATGGCTGGTTACCTGGTCAGCCGCGCACCGATGCGCTTTCGTCCTGCTCTGCGCAAAGTCTTGTCGGGGCTGAGCTTCAAACCGGAAGCAGCGGAGCACCAGAAGGTGACTTTCGATCACCTCGGCAACCATCTCGATTGCCTCAAAGCGATGGCTGAACACGTGCTTGCCACACGCATCGATGATTATGATTTCAGTACACCGGTGTGGTATCGCTCGACCACTGCGGCCAATCGCCGACAACTGACGACGCTGAGCGACGACGCCGAGGGCGCACTGCTCGCATTCAATCAACATCCGCTGTCGGGCGGGCGTTTCCAGACATTTGACGCCTACGTGCACGAGCAAGCGAAGCTCAGCCTGAACCGCTTGCTCAAACGTGCGGCCAATGACGTCGATCCTGACACCGTCTGGGCCTACTCGCCAAAATCGATCGTGCCCTCATGGACACCAAAGCCGTTGACCTATACCCGGCTGTATCGCGACGGCTATGCCGACGGCGTGGGTTTTCTCGAGCAGAAATTCTCACGCTCGGCGCGCTTCAGAGGTCCGCAAGGCATCGATATCAGCAGCCTGACCGCGCAGAATGTCGCGCGCTCGGTCACAGGGGTGTGGATCGGCCAACGCTATACCGAAAAAGTCAAAAAGGAGCTGCAGAATTCCCAGAGCGAAGGCTACGCGTTCCGCCGCAACGCGACGCTGGCGATCACTCAGCGCCAGATGCAAAGCGCCGCGCTGGAATGCCAGCTGCAAGGACATATCGCCAGCAGCGACCTTCAATGGCTCCAGCAAAGCATCACCAGCATGGATCAAACGTCGGGGCAGACGCGGACGAAGTACCCGATCCACCGGTTGATGATCGACGGCGAATGGGTGATCGATACCTGGCTGTTCAGCCATGGCAGTAATCCGGTTCTGCTGTATACGCCGGACGCGCCGGACGGCGTGCGTTTTCGTGAAGCGCGCCTGTTCAATTATCTGCTGCTGCAATCGGGCATGGTCGAGTACTTCACCTCGCGCGTGGGTATCAGCGCCCAGACCCGGGTCCGCACGCACCTGGACAACATCCGCAAGAAGCTGCCCAAAGACCTCAACAAAACCACCCCCAGCCCCGCCCGCTACGACTCGATGCGACCGGCTGACGCCGTCAGCGACCTGCTGACCGCGCTCTATGACATGAAGCTGCAACGGCGGATCGACAACGTCCACGCGACCACCACCAGTCGTAGCGAAATGATCGCTGGCCTGATCTGGACGAGCGTTGAGTGGGTCGCGGCCATCGCCACCGCGCCCTTCCCGCTGTTGAGCCTGAGCACCGGCCTGTTGCTGGCCTTCAAGGACGCGATGCTCGCCCTGCATGCCTATCGTCAGGGCAACAACAACGAAGCGTTCCGGCACTTGCTCGGTTATCTGTTCAACAGTGCCGGCGCGGTGCTGACGGATCTGCGTCCGGCGCTACGGTCACTCAAGCCCGTCCGGCGCCCGTTGCGTCAGGCTGTCGCCACTGCCGGCGATGAGCAACAGAGTGCTCTGGCATTGGTCGATCAAATGGCCACTGAACCCGTCTGGGATGATATGCAAGCGGTCGCTTTCAGAGGACAGTCGTATTACGCCAGTAACAACCCGGACGCGCTGGGCCGTTATTTGCTCTACCGCCCGGATCCGAATGGCTCCGGACTGCTTTCGACCGGCATTCTGACCGTACGCAATTCCGACGGGGTGATGGTGCGCAGCGGCCTGTCCGGCGGTGCACCGAAATACGAAGCTGTGCCCGATACACCCGGTCCGCACAAAGATTATGGAGTCGCGATCGACTACCGCGAGCGCGTCGAAACGTTGCTGGTGCCGCAATCGCGCGAGGCATTGCTGCAACTGAGCGACATGGGTATCCCGCGGCAGACCATCATGGCCCGGGTGGTCGATCAGTTGAGCGATGTACGCACAGCCTATCTGGAACAGGTCGAAAAACTCACCAAAGATGCCACGCGCCATTTTGCCCGGCTCGCACCGCTGCCCGCCCGTGCCGAAGTGCCGGCGGTTGCCGCCAATACCTCATTCGCACAGTTGATCGGCAGCGATGCATTCGCCGCAAAAAACCTGGTGATCGGTGCACAACCTGGTTCGATCGCCAGCAAACAGTTATTGATCGAGCATCTCGACGTCCTCGTGGCGAACGGCTACAAGCATCTCTTTCTCGAATACCTGCCGGGTGACGTGTTTCATCTCAAACTGGAAAAGCTCAACAGGAACGGCTCCTGGTTTCATATCAACAAACACCTGAAGGCGCTCGACAAAGCCATGGGGTATGCGCCGGACGCAGCTTTTTCTTACCTGGCGCTGGTGCGCAGGGCCCGGGAAAAAGGCATGAGCATCCATGCGCTAGACGGCTCGGCCAGCTATAAGCTCGAAGGAATCATGGTGATGTCCGAAGTCTCGCCGCTGACTCCGCGAAACAACTCCATCAGAAACTTCTATTCGCACAAGGCGCTTGCCAGCGATGTGGCCGACGTCGGCGAAGAGCGCTGGATTGCCCTGACCGAACAGTCGCGCATGACCACGTTCGACAACACGCCGGGCCTGGCCGACCTGCACGAGGCCGTAGCCATACGTGTTGAAGACATCGACCTGTACCAACCGGCACGCATAAGCAGGGATACACCCGGCGCCATCGCCGGCGATGCGACTGCGCAGGGTGATTTCCTGGTACAGATGCCGAGCACCTACAAGGCACCTCTACCCGTCTCCAGGCCGCCCGCCGCAGCTAGCGCCGTTGATCACTTCAGCGATTTCGATGTGGCTTTGCCGCTGCGTGACGATATTGCTGAAATGTTGCATAAGCCCTACTCCATGGACTCGAATTACACCCCGACGATCTCCAGTGAAAGAACGGCCTACGAGGCTTTCATCGCTCAGCGCAAGCTCCTGGAAAAAACCGCCAGAGACGCTTTCACCGACTACGTCCCTCCCGATGCGCCGATCCTGCCGGTGCTCACCTCCGACTGCACATTCGAGGCTTTTCTGCGGCAGCTGGCCGACGGACGCTTGAATCTGCTGATCGGCGAAGCCCATGCCGATGTAGCGAGCAAAGCGCTGCTGAAAAAGCACATGAAAGCGCTCAAGAAAGCAGGCTATGACACGTTGTATGTCGAGCACCTGTTCACCGATCTGCACCAGGCCGATCTCGACATCTTTTTGCGAACCCAACGTATGCCGGACAGGCTGAAGGCGTACCTGCATCGTCAGGACCGAGGGCACATGATGGCTTACGGTGGGAGCGATACCTACACGAAGCTCTACCAGGCAGCAGCCAAATACAATATCCGCATCAGAGCGATCGATTGCACAGCGTCCTACCACCTCAAGGGCCTGCATGACAAAGCAGTCTCGCGAAACGAGATGTTCAGCTATTTTGCAACCCAAGTGATCGAGGCTGATCAACTGGCCAACGGCCCGCATAAATGGGTGGCCCTCATCGGCAGTGCGCACACCAATTACAACCTCGGCGTGCCAGGTCTGGCCGATACACTTTCAGCCGTCAGCCTGCACGTGCGCGACACCGCCCCTGAGCTGGCCAGGGATATTCATCGCGGCACATGGGAATTTGTCAGCGGCCAGCACGAGGCCAACGTGAGGGCCTTGAGCAGCGACTTTGTGATGGAGGTGGCCGTCCCCGGCACGAAAAAACCTGCTGCGCCTCCCTCTGTCAGTCGCAGCAGACTGACTCGACAGGGCCAATTCCTGATCGAAAATGCAGATACCCGCAAAGCCAGTGTGGTGCATAGATCCAGGTCCGGCGAGATCGTTGAGACGCCGATTCAGATCAACGACAAAGGTCTGTTCTTCATTGATCGCTGGGAGAAAAAAGATCAGAGCTTCAAATACCTGCGAACCTTGGTCGACATGCTTGTAACGGACGTCAAGCTGACACAGGTGACGTGACATCCACGCGATTGCACGTCGTGGAAAACCACCGGGCTCGACGGCCCGGTGGTTTTTTACGCCTACGGATCAACCCGATCCAGCGCACGGTTCACCGCCAGCTCAGCGAGCATGATGATCTGCTGAATCGCCAGCGCCGTATTGCGCTGCGGTCGCCCCAACTGATCGGCGAAATCACTGGCCAGGGTGTTGGCTGAAGCGAGTGACTCACAGGCGTGGGCCAGCAGGGTTTCGGTGTCGACGTCGGGCTGGATGAGGAACATGGTGCCGGGCGGGCGCGCCTTGCTCGGCTGTGGGCACAGGTAAAAATCCAGAGCGCGCTTGATCGCTTCGCGGTTTTTCGCGAGGTCGTCGGCGCGGATGGTTTGTTCGAGGGGGGTGGGTTCGTATGGTGGATCGGGAACGATTTTATCCACAATGCTTCTCCTGCTGATGCTGATGGGCAGCCATCGATCGCCGGATCTCACGCGGCGAATAGGTGGCAGCTATGTGCGAGGTGAGATCCACCGGAGCAGGCAACCGGCCAGACCGAAGTCTGCCCGCACACAGCCGCCATAAAGCAGGCAGCAGATTGAGCTGGCGCCAATTATCGTGGTGCTGGCGCCAGTTGCAAGCTATCCGGGGATCTCACTCCCGATCGCTGATTCGCAGCGACGGGAAAAGACTAGAGATCGCACGTCCGACGGACAACCTGAAAACCTTGTGGGAAGGTTCAGGTCATCGGGTACCGGATTTAAACAATCTCAAGTTCTCGAGAGCATGGATGGGCCTCATCGCGAGCAGGCTCACTCCTACAGTTGTGATCGGATCATTCAGTGAGAAACGGGTCGGCTGACAGGCCGCCTTCGCGAGCAAGCTCGCTCCCACAAAAGCAAAAGCAAAGCATCGCAGCTGCCCGCGGCGAAGCCGCCCCACTCAACAATGAGCACAAGCTCGAGTGCTCTTGATCTTGATCCACCGGCGACGTCGGAAGGCTGAGTGGAGGGATTGATCCGGGCGTGGGAGCGCAGCGACCGTCTGGCGCAGCCAGACACAGCGGAAGGAGGTGCAGCGAAGCAAACCGTAGCCGCTGCGCCCGGATCAGTCCCGCAGCGAAGGAACCCGAGCCTGCGAGGGCCGAACGTAGGAGCAAGCGTTTTTTTGCTTACTTTTTTTAGGCGTTTGTAAAAAAAGTGAGTCGCCGTAAGGGCGAAACCGCCAGCCGCAACACCCGAAGAAACGGATATTCACTGAATCAGCCAGCATGCTCGCCTGTAAGGCCGACTTCGCGAGCAGGCTCGCTCCCACAGTGAAAATGCGCCCGGACAAAAATCAGCGGCAACAAAAAACCCGCAGACAATCACTCATCTGCGGGTTTCCCGTTCAAGCAGCCAAGAAGATCAGAAATCCTCCAGCCGCCACACCTCATAAGCCGGCGTCTCATACGGATGACTGAGCTTCAACGCCGCCACAACAGCCACAATCAACTCATCCGCAACGACAAGCTCAACCTTCCATTCCTCAACCCGCTCGACCTGCCCCGCCTGACCGATAAACGGCTGACTGCCGTCCAACGGTCGAAACTGGCCCAGGCCAAGCACCTGCCACGCACAGTGGTCATAGTCACCGATCCGCCCACCACCGGCAGCGAACACAGCCCCTTTGACCACCTCGACATGACTGTCAGGAACAAAAAACGCCAACTTGTACACGACGATCAGTTAACCCACACGCGAGCGTTACGGAACATACGCATCCACGGCGCGTCTTCGTTCCAATCTTCCGAACGCCACGAGTTCTGCACCGCACGGAACACACGCTCCGGGTGCGGCATCATGATCGTCACACGGCCGTCACGGCTGGTGAGGCCGGTGATCCCGCGCGGCGAGCCGTTCGGGTTGGCCGGATAGGCTTCGGTGACCTTGCCGTGGTTGTCGACAAAACGCATCGCCACGCAACCGGACAGATCGGCTTCCAGCAGTGCTTCTTCGCTGGCGAATTCGGCGTGTCCTTCACCGTGGGCGATAGCGATCGGCATGCGCGAACCGGCCATGCCCTGCAGGAAGATCGAGTTCGATTCCTGGATCTGCACCATCGCCACCCGCGCTTCGAACTGCTCGGAGCGGTTGCGCACGAAGTGCGGCCAGAACTCGCTGCCAGGAATCAGCTCGTGCAGGTTGGACATCATCTGGCAACCGTTGCACACGCCCAGCGTGAAGCTGTCGTTACGTTCGAAGAAGCCCTGGAACGCATCGCGGGCGCGGCTGTTGAACAGCGCCGATTTGGCCCAGCCTTCACCGGCGCCGAGCACGTCGCCGTAGGAGAAACCGCCGCAGGCCACCAGGCCTTTGAACTCGTTGAGGTCGACACGACCGGCGAGGATGTCGCTCATGTGCACGTCGATCGCGCTGAAACCGGCGCGGTCGAACGCGGCGGCCATTTCCACCTGACCGTTGACGCCCTGCTCACGCAGCACGGCAACCTGTGGGCGGATGCCTTTCTTGATGTAAGGCGCGGCGATGTCCTGATTGACGTCGTAGCTGAGCTTGACGCTCAGGCCCGGGTTGTCTTCTTCCAGCAGCGCGTCGAATTCCTGCTCGGCGCAGTCGGCGTTGTCGCGCAGACGCTGGATCTGGTAGCTGGTCTCGGCCCACTGACGTTGCAGCAGACGACGCTGGCCTTCGAACACGGTGTCACCGTTGAAGGTGATGTTGATCTGGCCATTGTTGATCGGCTGACCGATCACCGACACGCAGTCGCCCAGGCCGGCGGCGCTGAATTGCGCGAGGATGTCCGGGGTGGCGTCCTGACGAACCTGGATCACTGCGCCGAGCTCTTCGTTGAACAGGATCGCGGCGATTTCCGAAGCGGATTCGGCAACGCTGTCCAGGTTCAGGCTCAGACCGCAGTGGCCGGCGAAGGCCATTTCCACCACGGAGGTCAGCAGACCACCGTCGGAACGGTCGTGGTAAGCCAGCAGGTGACCGTCGGCGTTGAGGCCCTGGATCACCGCGAAGAAGGCTTTAAGGTCTTCGGCGTCATCGACGTCCGGCGCATGCTTGCCGAGCTTGCCGTGGACTTGCGCGAGGATCGATGCACCCATGCGGTTCTGCCCGCGACCGAGGTCGATCAGGATCAGGTCGGTGGTGCCCTTGTCCATGCGCAGTTCCGGAGTCAGGGTCTGACGGATGTCAGCCACTGGCGCGAAACCGGTAACGATCAGCGACATCGGCGAGGTGACGGTCTTGTCTTCGCCGTTGTCGTTCCAGCGCGTGGCCATGGACATCGAGTCCTTGCCCACCGGAATGGTGATGCCCAGCTCAGGGCACAGCTCCATGCCGACCGCTTTCACGGTGTCATACAAACGCGCGTCTTCGCCCGGGTGACCGGCCGCCGACATCCAGTTCGCCGACAGTTTGATGTCGGAGAGCTTGTTGATCCGCGAGGCGGCAATGTTGGTGATGGTTTCGCCGATAGCCATGCGGCCCGATGCGGGCGCGTCCAGCAGAGCCAGCGGAGTACGCTCGCCCATCGCCATCGCTTCACCGGTGTAGACGTCGAAACTGGTGGCGGTGACGGCAACGTCGGCCACCGGCACTTGCCACGGGCCGACCATCTGGTCACGGGCAACGAGGCCAGTGATGGTGCGGTCGCCGATGGTGATCAGGAAGCTTTTGCTGGCCACGGCCGGGTGATGCAGAACGCGTTCGATGGACTCGCTGATGTCGAGGTTCGACGGATCGAAGTCATCGCCCAGCTCGGCTTCGCGAACCACCGAACGGTGCATGCGCGGCGCCTTGCCCAGCAACACTTCCAGCGGCATGTCCACCGGGTTGTTGCCGAAGTGGCTGTCGGTCACGGTCAGTTGCGGTTCGGCAGTGGCTTCACCAACGACGGCAAACGGGCAACGCTCGCGTTCGCAGATCGCCTGGAAGCGCTCGAAGTCTTCCGGGCCGACTGCCAGCACGTAACGTTCCTGGGATTCGTTCGACCAGATTTCGTGCGGGGCCATGCCCGGCTCGTCATTCGGGATGTTGCGCAGTTCGAAACGGCCACCACGGTCGCCGTCGTTGACCAGTTCCGGGAAGGCGTTGGACAGACCGCCCGCGCCGACGTCGTGGATGAAGCTGATCGGGTTCTTGTCACCCAGCTGCCAGCAACGGTCGATGACTTCCTGGCAACGACGCTCCATTTCAGGGTTTTCACGCTGCACGGAAGCAAAATCCAGATCCGCCGAGCTGGTGCCGGTGGCCATCGACGAAGCCGCGCCGCCACCGAGACCGATCAACATCGCCGGGCCGCCGAGCACGATCAGCTTGGAGCCGACGACGATCTCGCCTTTTTTGACGTGTTCTTCACGGATGTTGCCCATGCCGCCAGCGAGCATGATCGGCTTGTGATAACCGCGCACTTCGTCACCGTGCGGAGTGGTGATCGACTGTTCGAAGGTACGGAAGTAGCCGGTCAGCGCCGGACGACCGAATTCGTTGTTGAACGCAGCGCCGCCGAGCGGGCCTTCGATCATGATGTCCAGCGCGGTGACGATGCGCTCAGGCTTGCCGTACGGCACTTCCCAAGGCTGCTCGAAGCCCGGGATCTGCAGGTTCGATACGGTGAAACCGGTCAGGCCAGCCTTTGGCTTGGCGCCGCGACCGGTTGCACCTTCGTCACGGATCTCGCCACCGGAACCGGTCGATGCGCCCGGGAACGGGGCAATCGCGGTCGGGTGGTTGTGGGTTTCAACCTTCATCAGAATGTGCACCGGCTCCTGCACCGCGCCGTACTGGCGGGTTTCAGGGTTCGGGAAGAAGCGGCCGGCGACGTTGCCGACGATCACCGAAGCGTTGTCCTTGTAAGCGGACAGCACGCCTTCGCTGTGCATCTGATAGGTGTTCTTGATCATGCCGAACAGGCTTTTTTCCTGGCTCTGGCCGTCAATGTCCCAACTGGCGTTGAAGATCTTGTGGCGGCAGTGCTCGGAGTTGGCCTGGGCGAACATCATCAATTCGATGTCGTGCGGGTTGCGCTTGAGACCGTTGAAGGCGTTGACCAGATAGTCGATCTCGTCTTCGGCCAGGGCCAGGCCCAGCTCGGTGTTGGCCTTTTCCAGCGCGGCGCGGCCGCCACCGAGGATGTCGATGGCGGTCAGCGGCTTCGGCTCGGCGTGGCTGAACAGACCGGCGGCCTGCTCGAGGTTGGCCAGCACGATCTGGGTCATGCGGTCATGCAGCGCGTCCGAGATCAGTTGGGCTTCGGCTTCGCTGAACTGCCCTGCAACATAGAAGGCGATACCGCGTTCCAGGCGCTGGATCTTGCTCAGGCCGCAGTTGCGGGCGATGTCGCTGGCCTTGCTCGACCACGGCGAGATGGTGCCGAAACGCGGCAACACCAGAAACAGACGGCCGGTAGGCTCTTGAACCGGAACACTTGGGCCGTACTTCAGAAGGCGCGCTAGCACCTGCTGTTCGTCGCCGGTCAGGACGCCGGTGACTTCGGCGAAGTGAGCGAATTCAGCATACAGGCCACTGACAGCTGGAACCTTCTGGCTCAGTTGCTCAAGGAGTTTGCTGTGGCGAAAGGCAGAAAGGGCAGGAGCGCCGCGCAGGATCAACATCTTCGGGACAGCCTCGGGAAGGGGTGTGCTTTGAGGCCGTGCATTCTAGCCTAAACCGACCTCAACATCACCCGAAACGCTACGCACGGTTGCACTCGGGTAGCAATCTGTGTTTCTGCCTTCGGGGTCAGGTAAATCGAGCGTTTCAGCATGGCTTATTTTTACTGTAACAAAATGCCCTGAAGGCCCGTATTCAAGGGATTTCGTTCGATTTTGTGATCGCTAGCAGACTAGTCCTACGCTGTCGAGATATGGCGCCCGTGGCCGTTTGCGTATACTGCGCAGATGTTTTTCCCAACGGCTTTGCGTCCGCGATACGCCAAATGGCTGATCGCAACCGGACTCTTCCTGATACTCGGTGGCTGTGTTGATAAACCCAACACACTCGAGCGCGTAAAGGAGGACGGTGTGCTGCGCGTGGTTACCCGCAACAGCCCCGCCACCTACTTTCAGGATCGCAGCGGTGAAACCGGCTTCGAATACGAGCTGGTGAAGCGCTTCGCCGACGATTTGGGCGTCGAGTTGAAGATCGAGACGGCCGACAATCTCGATGACCTGTTCAACCAGGTCGGCAAGCCGAACGGCCCGGTACTCGCGGCCGCCGGTCTGGTGAGCAGCGACGAGCGCAAGAAGCAGGTGCGGTTCTCCCACTCCTACCTCGAAGTCACCCCGCAGATCATCTACCGCAACGGCCAGTCGCGCCCCACCGATCCGGCGGATCTGGTCGGCAAGAAGATCACCGTGCTCAAGGGCAGCACCCACGCCGAGCAACTGGCCGCGCTGAAACAGAAATATCCCGGCATCGAATACGAAGAATCCGACGCGGTTGAAGTGGTCGATCTGCTGCGCATGGTTGATGAAGGCCAGATCGACCTGACCCTGGTCGACTCCAACGAAGTGGCGATGAATCAGGTGTACTTCACCAACATCCGCGTGGCCTTCGACCTCGGCGACGCGCGCAGTCAGAGCTGGGCGGTGGGCCCGGGCGAAGACAACAGCCTGCTCAATGAAATCAACGCCTATCTGGACAAGGTGCAGAAGAACGGCACCCTGCAACGCCTGAAAGATCGCTATTACGGCCACGTCGATGTGCTTGGCTACATGGGCGCCACCACCTTCGCCCAGCACTTGCAGCAGCGTCTGCCGAAATACGAACAGCACTTCAAGAATTACGCGAAGAAAGAGAAAGTCGACTGGCGCCTGCTGGCCGCCATCGGTTATCAGGAATCCCTGTGGCAGCCGACGGTGACCTCGAAAACCGGCGTACGCGGCTTGATGATGCTGACCCAGAACACCGCGCAGGCGATGGGCGTATCGAACCGCCTCGACCCCAAGCAGAGCATCATGGGCGGCGCCAAGTACCTGGCTTATATGAAGGATCAGTTGGACGACTCGATCCAGGAACCGGATCGCACCTGGTTCGCCCTGGCGGCGTACAACGTCGGCAGCGGCCATCTGGATGACGCGCGCAAACTGGCGGCGAAGGAAGGCTTGAACCCGGACAAGTGGCTGGACGTGAAAAAGATCCTGCCGCGTCTGTCGCAGAAACAGTGGTACAGCAAGACCCGATACGGTTACGCCCGCGGTGGCGAACCGGTGCATTTTGTGGCGAACATTCGTCGCTACTACGACATCCTGACCTGGGTGACCCAGCCGCAGCTTGAAGGCGATCAGGTGGCCGAGGGCAACCTGCATGTGCCGGCGATCGACAAGTCGAAACCGGCGCAAGAACCTGCCCCGCTTTAACCCACACCTCAAATCCAACTGTGGGAGCGAGCCTGCTCGCGAAAGCGTCGTGTCAGTCGACATAATCTTTGACTGATACATCGTTTTCGCGAGCAGGCTCGCTCCCACAGGGGTTTTGTGTAGCTGCTCAGGATTTGGCAGCCGCCAGAATCAGCGCTTTCATTTCCGATACGGCAGACTTGAAGCCAACGAACAACGCATGCGCCACCAGCGCGTGGCCGATGTTCAGCTCGTTGATGCCTTTGATCGCAGCCACGGCTTCAACGTTGTGGTAATGCAAGCCGTGACCGGCGTTAACGATCAAGCCTTGGGCCAGACCAAACGCAACGCCATCCGCCACACGCTTCAATTCCTCGGCCACTTCAGTCGGGGTTTCGGCATCGGCGTAACGACCGGTGTGCAGCTCGATAGCCGGCGCACCGACGCGCTTGGAAGCCGCAATCTGCCGCTCGTCAGCATCGATAAACAGCGACACTTCGCTGCCGATCTTCGACAAGCGCTCGACCGCAGCCCTGATGCGCTCCTCCTGCCCCGCTACATCCAGGCCGCCTTCGGTGGTCAGCTCCTGACGGGTTTCCGGGACCAGGCAGATGTGCGCCGGGCGAATACGCTCGGCGAACGCCATCATTTCTTCGGTGACGCCCATTTCGAAGTTCATGCGGGTTTGCAGCACATCCTTGAGCAGCAGCACGTCACGTTCCTGGATGTGACGGCGATCTTCGCGCAGGTGCACGGTGATGCCATCAGCGCCCGCCTCTTCTGCATCCAGCGCCGCTTTCACCGGATCCGGGTAGCGCGTGCCACGGGCCTGACGCAGGGTGGCGACGTGGTCGATGTTCACGCCGAGAAGAATGCGATTGCTGCTGGTCACGGATGCGCTCCTGAATTGAGAGGTTCGGCGCACAGCATATCAGGGCTTGCGAAACAGCTCGCGACTGACAAGCGGACGCCCGCCCAAATGCACCGCCAGGGCCTGGCGCATCAGACGCTTGGCCGCCGACAGCGCACCAGGCGCCGACCAGTCGGCTTCGGCCATGGCCAGCAGTTCAGTGCCGTTGAACAAGCCGGGTTGCAGCAGATACACCCTTTCGAGACCGGCATCGACTTGCAGGCGATAGAGACCGTCAGGTGCCACAGGCTCACCGTGCATATCGGTGTTCATGGAGAAGCCGTAGCCGAGATCATCCAGCAATCGCCATTCGAAGGAGCGCAACAATGGCTCCAGCGGTCGACCTTCGGCCAGCGCCAAGAGGGTCGCGGCATAGTGGTCGAATACGGCGGGATGCGGGTCTTCGGCGGGCAGCAGGCGAATCAACAGTTCGTTGAGATACAGACCGCTGAACAGCGCCTCGCCGTTGAGCCACGCAGAGGTGCCAGAACTCTCCATGCGCCCGACATTCTTCAACTCACCCTTGCCACGGAACTCGACCTCCAGCGCCACGAACGGCCGCGCCAGCGTCCCGGCCTTGCCTCGCGCACTGCGCAACACCGCCCGCAGCCGACCTTGCGGCGTGAGGAAATCGACCAGTGCGCTGGTTTCGCGATAGGCGCGCGAATGCAGGACGTAGGCGGGTTGGGCGGGAGGCGGGTTTTGCGACATTGAGTTCTCGATGAAGAAACGCGGTTTTACATACAACCCAAAACCACTGTGGGAGCGAGCCTGCTCGCGAAAGCGGAGTGACAGTCAACATCAATGCTGAATGTTACATCCTCTTCGCGAGCAGGCTCGCTCCCACAGTGAGTAGCGGTGTTTTCGAGATCGCTACTTACAGGTCGCCATAACCCAGCGAACGCAGCGCGCGCTCGTCATCGGACCAGCCGCCCTTCACCTTGACCCACAGGTTGAGCATGATCTTGGAGTCGAACAGCAGCTCCATGTCCTTGCGCGCTTCGGTGCCGATGCGCTTGATGCGCTCGCCCTTGTCGCCAATGATGATTTTCTTCTGGCCGTCACGCTCGACGAGAATCAGCGCGTGGATGTGCAAGGTCTTGCCCTGCTGCTTGAATTCTTCGATTTCAACCGTGATCTGGTACGGCAGCTCGGCGCCCATCTGGCGCATGATTTTCTCGCGCACCAGTTCGGCGGCAAGGAAACGGCTGCTGCGGTCGGTGATCTGGTCTTCCGGGAAGAAGTGATCATTCTCCGGCAAGTGATCGGCGATGACCTTTTCCAGCGCTTCGAGGTTGTGCCCGTGCTGCGCGGAAATCGGGATGATCTGCGCGTTTGGCAGCTGTTCCTGCAACCAGCTCAGGTGCGGCATCAGCTCGGCTTTGTCTTCGATGCGATCAGTCTTGTTCAGCGCGACGATCAGCGGGCCGGTCACGTATTGCACACGCTCCAGAACCATCTGGTCTTCGTCGGTCCACTTGGTGCGGTCGACGACGAAGATCACCACATCGACGTCTTTCAGCGCCGCCGAAGCGGTTTTGTTCATGTAGCGGTTCAGGGCCTTTTCGCCACCCTTGTGCATGCCCGGTGTGTCGACGTAGATCGCCTGTACGTCGCCCTCGGTCTTGATGCCGAGCATGTTGTGGCGGGTGGTCTGCGGTTTGCGCGAGGTGATCGCGAGCTTCTGCCCGAGGATGTGGTTGAGCAGCGTCGACTTGCCGACGTTGGGACGGCCGACGATGGCAACGTAGCCACAGCGAGTTGCGTTTGTATCAGTCATTGCCATTCTCCACGCCTAGGGCAATCAGTGCTGCGGCGGCCGCTACCTGTTCGGCAATACGACGGCTCACACCCTGACCTCGGCTTTTTTCATTCAGTAAGACCACTTCGCATTCGACGAAGAAGGTTCGGCAGTGCGGTTCGCCCTGGATATCCACCACTTCGTAGCGTGGCAGTTCGCAACCGCGCGATTGCAGGTGTTCCTGCAAGCGGGTTTTCGGATCCTTGTTGGTGTCGACCAGCGTCAGGCCTTCGAATTCGCCGGCCAGCCAGGCCAGCACGCGCTCGCGGGCGACGTCCATGCCGGCATCGAGGTAGATCGCACCGATCAGAGCTTCGAGGGCATCGGCCAGAATCGATTCACGGCGGAAACCACCGCTCTTCAGTTCACCCGAACCCAGGCGCAGATAATCGCCGAGGTCGAAACCGCGAGCCAGTACGGCCAGGGTCTCACCTTTTACCAGCCGTGCTCGCAAACGCGACAACTGGCCTTCGCGGGCCAGCGGGAAGCGATCGAACAGCGCCTCGCCAGCGACGAAGTTGAGGATGGCATCACCGAGGAACTCCAGACGCTCGTTGTTGCGCCCGGCAAAACTGCGGTGCGTGAGGGCCAGCAGCATCAGCTCCTGATCCTTGAAGGTGTAACCGAGCTGGCGCTCGAGACGGCTTAGAGAAACGCTCACGGTTTACCCACGCTGAGTTCGTGGCTGGTTTCCACTGCCATCGCCGGGGTACGGCGCAGGCCTGGGACAATTAACGCTGTGTTCAAAAAATAAATCCTGGCGATTGCGAAGCCGATTGTGCCGGCTCCAGAAATGCATTCGGCGCTGTGGTCAACAGCGCCGTGTTTGATTACTTGATCAGGCCAACCCGCGAGAAATTCGGCAGGTGGCTGAGTTTCGGCTCTGGCCAGCTCATCCAGACCGCGAAGGCCTTGCCGACAATATTCTTGTCGGGAACCATGCCCAGCAGATCCTTGGGAATGTTCGGATCATCCCAGTAGCGGCTGTCATTCGAATTGTCGCGGTTGTCGCCCATCATGAAGTAGTGCCCGGCAGGCACTGTCCACGAACGGTCCGGGGTGGCGCGGTAACGGCTCATTTCCTTGCGGATCAGGTGCTCGGCTGCGCCGAGTTTTTCCTGATAGAGCTCCGCGCTGCCCAGCGAACCCGCCTCGGCGCCGACCATCTTCTCGGCAATCGATTCGCCGTTGACGAACAGACGCTTGTCGGCGGTGTAACGCACCGTGTCACCGGGCAGGCCGACCACACGCTTGATGTAGTTGACGTTCGGGTCGCTCGGGTAGCGGAACACCATCACATCGCCGCGCTGCGGGTCACCGACTTCGATGATCTTCTTGTCGATCACCGGCAGACGGATGCCGTAGGAAAACTTGTTCACCAGAATGAAGTCGCCGACGTCCAGGGTCGGTTTCATCGAGCCGGACGGAATCTGGAACGGCTCCACCAGGAACGAACGCAGCACCAGCACGATGAACAGCACCGGAAAGAACGACTTGCCGTATTCGACCAGCAACGGCTCTTTGTTCAGCTTCTCGACCACCACAGGCTCGGGCTGGCTGACACTGCCTTGATAAGAGGCAATGGCAGCACGCCGACGCGGTGCCAGGAACAGCAGATCAAGCAACGCCAACAGGCCGCAGACGAACACGGCGATGACCAGCAACAGCGGGAAATTTAGCGACATAGGACCTGATTATTCCAACCTGAGCACGGCGAGGAAGGCTTCCTGTGGAATTTCCACGTTGCCGACCTGTTTCATGCGTTTCTTACCGGCCTTCTGCTTCTCGAGCAGTTTCTTCTTACGACTGACGTCACCGCCGTAGCATTTGGCCAATACGTTCTTTCTGAGCGCCTTGACGGTTGTCCGCGCCACGATCTGACCACCAATGGCGGCCTGAATCGCCACGTCGAACATCTGACGAGGAATCAGTTCTTTCATCTTCTCGGTCAACTGGCGACCTTTGAAGTGCGAATTGTCACGGTGCACGATCAATGCCAGGGCATCGACCTTGTCGCCGTTGATCAGCACGTCCAGTTTCACCAGATTAGCCGATTGATAACGATCGAAATGGTAGTCCAGCGAAGCATAGCCGCGGCTGGTGGATTTGAGACGGTCGAAGAAGTCCAGGACCACTTCGTTCATCGGCAGGTCGTAGGTCACTTGCACCTGATTGCCGAGGAACAGCATGTCGACCTGAACACCGCGTTTCTCGATGCACAGGGTGATCACGTTACCCAAGTGTTCCTGCGGTACGAGGATATTGGCGCGCACGATTGGCTCGCGCATGTCCTCGATCGCCGACACGTCCGGAAGCTTCGACGGGTTGTCGACGTAAATCGTTTCACCGGTTTTCAGCACCAGCTCGAAAATTACCGTCGGCGCAGTGGTGATCAGGTCCAGGTCGTATTCGCGCTCGAGGCGCTCCTGGATGATTTCCATGTGCAGCATGCCGAGGAAGCCGCAACGGAAGCCGAAGCCCAGGGCGTCGGAGCTTTCCGGGGTGTACTGCAGCGACGAGTCGTTCAGGGTCAGCTTCTGCAGCGCTTCGCGGAAATCCTCGAAGTCGTCGGAACTGACCGGGAACAGACCGGCGTAAACCTGTGGCTGGATGCGTTTGAAGCCCGGCAGCACCGGCACGTCCGGCGTGGAGCTCAAGGTCAGGGTGTCACCGACCGGCGCACCGTGAATGTCCTTGATGCTGGCGATGATGAAGCCCACTTCGCCGGCCTTCAGATCAACGGTGGCGGTGTGTTTCGGGTTGAACACGCCGACGCTGTCGACCAGGTGCACCTTGCCGGTGGACTTGACCAGAATCTTGTCGCCCTTCTTCACACGGCCGTGGCGCACGCGTACCAGGGAAACAACGCCCAGGTAGTTGTCGAACCAGGAGTCGATGATCAACGCTTGCAGCGGATCTTCGATGTTGCCGGTGGGTGCAGGAATGGTGTGCACCAGACGCTCGAGCACTTCGTCGACACCCAGGCCGGTCTTGGCGCTGCAGGTGACGGCGTCGGTAGCGTCGATGCCGATGATCTTCTCGATCTCGTCCTTGACGCGATCCGGCTCGGCCTGGGGCAGGTCGATCTTGTTCAGGACCGGCATGACCTCAAGGCCCTGCTCGATGGCGGTGTAGCAGTTGGCCACGGACTGGGCTTCGACGCCCTGGCCCGCATCGACCACCAGCAAGGCACCTTCGCACGCGGCCAGGGAACGGCTGACTTCGTAGGTGAAGTCGACGTGGCCCGGGGTGTCAATGAAGTTCAGCTGATAGGTGATGCCGTCTTTGGCTTTGTAATAGAGGGTAACGCTGTGGGCCTTGATGGTGATCCCGCGCTCACGCTCAAGATCCATGGAATCCAGTACCTGAGCTTCCATTTCACGCTCGGCCAGGCCGCCGCACATCTGGATGAAACGGTCAGCCAGCGTCGACTTGCCATGGTCAATGTGGGCGATGATGGAGAAATTGCGGATATGACTCAAATCACTCACGGATCAACACTCAAAAAGGCTGCAGGCTTGGCCCGCCGAAAAATAGCCGGGAATTGTACCTGATACACGGCGCAAGCGTCACGTTCGCCTGTCACCCGGATCGCATGCAAAAACGCCCCGGTCTGGCGACCGAGGCGTTTTCAGGGTTCAAGCGCTCAATGAAAGCTTGTTCATCAGCCCGCTCGCCTGAGCAGCCAGACACCCGCCAGCGCACACACGCCGGCCGGCACCAGCACCGCGAACAGCGGCGAGAAACCGAACACCAGACTCGATGGCCCCAGCAGATCCTGGACGATGCGGAAGGTGAAGCCCACCAGCACGCCGGTGAAAACACGCTGACCGAGGGTCACCGAACGCAGCGGGCCAAAGATGAACGAGATCGCCATCAGCACCAGCGCGGCGGTCACCAGCGGCTGCAACACCTTGACCCAAAATGCCAGCCAGTAACGGCCGTTGCTCAGGCCCTGCTCGGCCAGATAGTGGATGTAGCCCCACAGGCCGCTGATCGACAGCGATTCCGGCGCCATGACTACGGTGCTGAGCAGTTGCGGGCTCAACGCCACGTCCCACTCCTCGCTCGGGGCATTGACGACCTCGGTGCTGCGCTCGTGGAACAGCGTGGTGGCAACGTCGGTGAGCTGCCACTTGGTGCCGTCAAACTCGGCCTTTTTGGCGAAGCTGGAGCTGAGCAGATGGCGCTCCTTGTCGAAGTGATAACGCGTCACGCCGTACAACAGACCGTTCGGCTGAACCGCGTTGATGTGGATGAATTCTTCACCCTGACGGTGCCACATACCGTGTTTGGCGCTTTGCGCGTCGCCGCTGCCCTGGGCCAGCGAGCGATTGGCCTGGGCCATGCTTTCGGTGGCCGGGGCAACGTATTCGCCGATCAGCACGCCGGCGAGCATCAGCACCAGCATCGGCTTCATGACGGCCCAGACGATACGGCCGATCGACACGCCAGCAGCGCGCATGACCGTCAGCTCACTGCTGCTGGCCAGACTGCCGAGACCGATCAGGCACCCGATCAATGCGGCCATCGGCAACATTTCATACAGCCGGCGCGGTGCGGTCAGCAATACAAAACCGAGCACGTCGACCAGGGTGTAGGTGTCGCTGACGTCGCCCATTTCATCGATGAAGGCAAACAGCGTCGCCAGGCCGAGGATGATCGCCAGCACGGCGATGATCGCCATGAATACGCTGCTGCCGATGTAGCGGTCGAGTTTAACCACGGGCCACCTCCAGCGCGGCGCTGCGACGGCTGGCCAGCTTCAGGCGCAGCGGCTCCCAATACAGCAGGCCGAGGCCGATCACCAGGAAGATCGCGTGCACCCACCACAGGCCAAGGGCCGGCGGGATCTTGCCTTTTTCAAGGGCGCCGCGAGCGGCAATCAGGATGGTCAGGTAAGCCATATAAAGAAGAATCGCCGGCAGCAGCTTTAGGAAACGCCCCTGGCGCGGATTCACCCGCGACAGCGGCACCGCCATCAGGGTCACGATGAATACCAGCAACGGCAGCGACATACGCCATTGCAGTTCTGTTTTCGAACGGATGTCGTCGCTGCCCCACAGGGACGAGGTCGGCATTGCATCGCGATCGGTGACTTCTTCGCTGACGTCCGGCTTGGGCAGCAGCACGCCGTAGGTTTCGTAATGAATGGCGCGGTAATCGGCTTGCCCCGGGCTGCCGTCATAGCGATAGCCGTTGTCGAGAATCAGGTAACGATTGCCGTCGGGGCGGATTTCCTGACGGCCCGACTCGGCCACCAGCACGGAAATCCCGCGGTCCTTTTTATCGGCGCCGAGGTTCTTCTGCGAGATGAACACGCTGCCGAGATTGACGCGATCGTCGCTCAGGGTTTCGGTGTAAGTCACTCGGGTGCCGTCGCGCAAGGCCTGGAAGCGTCCCGGTTCGAGGGTATCGAACTCGGTCAGCGCGTCCTGCTTGTTCAGCAGCAGCTGGAACTGGTTGGCGCCCTGCGGAGCCAGGCCGAGGCTCAGCCACGCCACCACCAGTGCCACCAGCGTTGCCGGAAACAGGGTCATGCGAAACAGCTTCTGCTGGCTCATGCCAGTGGCCGAGAGCACGGTCATTTCGCTTTCGAGGTACAGGCGACCGTAGGCCAGCAGGATCCCGAGGAACAGGCCCAGCGGCAGAATCAGTTGCAGGAAACCCGGCAGACGAAAGCCCATGATCAGGAACAGCGAGCCCGGATCGAGCTGACCGGCCGCAGCCTGCGCCAGGTATTTGATGAAGCGACCGCTCATGATGATGACCAGCAGCACGGCACTTACGGCGCTGAGGGTCAACAGGACTTCGCGGGACAGATAACGGAAGACGATCAAACCAGACACTCCAGGGTTGTCAGGCTAAGGCGGCCAAACAAGCAAACACATCGACCGGCCCGCCATGCAGAGCGGTCGAAAAAAGATGCGGCATTATCCTGTGATTGTGTGCGCCTGTCACTGCGCACACTCATCCATCGCTGTAATCCTTTGCTGAGGGTTGTCAGGCGCGGGGAGCGAGGTTCAAACTGCGGCCCTTGTCGCAGGCTTTGGCCTGCGCCTCTTCTATCTATAAGCAGGCGACTGCGGACAACGTCGAGCGCCTGCGTGTTGACCATTCATTCAGGGATCCGGACATGGAACTGGTTGTAAAAAGCGTTAGCCCAGAAACGTTGAAAACCGCCACCCTGGTGGTTGCCGTCGGCGAAGGCCGCAAACTCGGTGTCGCCGCCAGACTGGTCGACGAGTCGAGCGGTGGCGCGATCAGCGCCGTGCTCAAGCGTGGCGACCTGGCCGGCAAGGTCGGTCAGAGCCTGCTGCTGCACAGCCTGCCGAACCTGAAAGCCGAGCGCGTGTTGCTGGTCGGTGTGGGCAAGGACGAAGAACTGGGCGACCGTCCGTTCCGCAAAATCGTTGCCGGCATCCTCAACACCCTCAAAGGCCTGGGCGGCGGTGACGCCGTGCTGGCGCTGGATGAAGTCATCGTCAAAGGTCGCGACAGCTACGGCAAGACTCGCCTGCTGGCAGAAACCCTGGTCGACGGCGGCTACACCTTCGACCAGTTCAAGAGCCAGAAAGCCGAACCGCGCGCCCTGAAGAAAATCACCCTGCTGACCATCAAGGCTGCGCAAGCCGAAGTGCAGCGTGCCGTGAACCACGCCACCGCCATCGCCAACGGCATGGCCTTCACCCGCGATCTGGGCAACCTGCCACCGAACATCTGCCACCCGACGTTCATGGGCGAACAGGCCAAGAATCTGGGCAAAGAGTTCAAGGATCTGAAAGTCGAAGTGCTCGACGAGAAGAAGATCAAATCCCTCGGCATGGGCTCGTTCTACGCTGTGGGCCAGGGCAGCGCCCAGCCGCCGCGCCTGATCGTCATGCAATACAACGGCGGCAAGAAATCCGAGAAGCCATACGCGCTGGTCGGCAAGGGCATCACCTTCGACACCGGCGGCATCAGCCTGAAGCCGGGCGCCGGCATGGACGAGATGAAATACGACATGGGCGGCGCTGCCTCCGTGTTCGGGACCTTGCGTGCAGTGCTTGAGCTGAAACTGCCGATCAATCTGGTGTGCATCCTCGCCTGCGCCGAAAACATGCCGAGCGGCAACGCGTCGCGCCCGGGCGATATCGTCACCACCATGAGCGGCCAGACCGTGGAAATCCTCAACACCGACGCCGAAGGCCGTCTGGTGCTGTGCGATGCGCTGACCTACGCCGAGCGCTTCAAGCCACAAGCGGTGATCGACATCGCCACCCTGACCGGCGCTTGCGTGGTGGCCCTGGGCGCACACACGTCCGGCCTGCTGGGCAACAACGACGAGCTGATCGACCAACTGCTCAGCGCCGGCAAGGCTGCCGACGACCGCGCCTGGCAACTGCCGCTGTTCGATGAGTATCAAGAACAGCTGGACAGCCCGTTCGCCGACATCGCCAACATTGGCGGGCCGAAGGCCGGCACCATCACTGCCGCCTGCTTCCTGTCGCGCTTCACCAAGAACCTCAACTGGGCGCACCTGGACATCGCCGGCACGGCATGGACCAGCGGCGGCAAGGACAAAGGCGCCACCGGCCGTCCGGTTCCACTGCTGACCCAGTACCTGCTCGATCGCGCCAAGGCCTGAAACCGCTGAAAGGTGGCGTCACTCTCGGGTGACGCCGCTTGCCGCTCTGGAACCGCAATGACCAAAGTCGACTTCTATATCCTGCCCAGCGCCGATCCATCAGCGCGCCTGGATTTCGCCTGCAAGCTCACCGAGAAAGCCTGGCGCATGGGCCACCGCATCTACCTGCATTGCAGCGATGCGGCCCAGCGCGACGATCTCGATGCGCGTCTGTGGGCATTCAAGGGCGAAAGTTTCGTGCCCCACGGCCCGGCCGACAGCGAACCGGACGGTTTGATCGTGCTGGGGCTGGGCGAAGACTGCGGTGAGCATCAGGATCTGCTGGTCAATCTCGACCTGAAAGTCCCGGCCTTCGCCAGCAAATTCGCCCGCGTGGCGGAAGTGGTGGTGGAAGATCCGACCATCCGAGCGGCGGCGCGGGAGAGTTTCCGTTTCTACCGCGAACAGGGCTATTCTCTGCAAGACCACCGTTTACAGCGACTCTGAGCACTCCAATGGACACTCCGAAACCGCAACAGAAGTCCGCACATCTGCTGGACGATCTTGAATCGATCCGCCAGTTGCTCGGCGATGACAACCTGCAACCGCCGCTCTTGACCGATACGGTCGATGACGGCGAACAGGAACAGATTCCGATGCTGTTCGATTCCGTCGGCAATCAGCCGGCGGCCGTCGAGCCGCCACCAGCGCCGCCGGCTGCCCCGGCTGCCGCACCGGTTGATAAAGGCCCGGACGCCTTGTTGCACCTGGACAGCGAACTGCGCGCCGCCGCGCAATTGATCATGCAAGACGTGATCGACGACTTCGCCCCGCACATCGAGACCGAAATCAAACGCCGCCTCGATGCGCGGATGGAGCGGCTGCTCAGCCAGTACGAGTAGCCTTGGCGCCCCCACGATCAGCACTGAGTTGGCAACCCGGCAAACCCGACTTCTAGACGGTGTTGCTGCGATGCCAATCCAGTGTTCTGGCATGTCTGGGCGTGGCAACCATGCCTTTTCCCCGACTCACAAACTCTTGCGCCCAGTGTTCCGGAACTGCGGTGTTCAACGCCCCGTAAAAATCGAACAGTTCGCGGGTACTTTCGATAATCGACCACTGCCCCTGGTGCACCATCGCTATCGGAAACGGGCCTGGCCGGGCAACCGCCTCCAAATATCCGTTGTCCTGTTTGACCTTGTCGAATTCATGATTCCACATATGTGAAACGAAGTTCACTTGCGGACCATGACGGATCACATTCATCGGGGTGTTATCGAACGGCCTCGCAGAATCCAGCTCGGCGATAGCATGATTGATCAAATTCATGACTTGCGCCTCCTCGCTACTTCCCGAACGCGGAACAATACCTTTTCCTTGTCTTGACTGAATAACATCGTGCATATCGTAGTCACCCGTGTAGGGCGTGACGACTTTGAACTTCACCCAGGCATCCAGGAGTTCGTGTTCGATGGGACTTTGCAGATTAACGCTGTAGGAAACATCTTCATCGCTGATGCTATTGCGCGCATAAAGTCCTCGAACACCGCCCCGGCCCCACTGCCCCACTCGCCCGACCAACCCGCTTTTTTCTGCCCGCACGAGCATCGCTTCAGCGCCATCCCCGTAAACTGCTTTCAAGGAAGACGGTTTGATGGTCTTTTCAAGAATGTTATGGCCCTTGGCAGCGGCACCTTCGCCCAAAGCCTTGATGGTGTAACTTCCGGACTCTCTAACGCTTATTGCTACATTGTGTTCTTTGGATACTTTTTCGAAGGCAGGCATATGCAATGGATGGATAAATGACTCGCCAACCATTTGCCTGGCTTCTTGCCCTTCCTTGTACAAACCATTGCTGTCAAAAAACGTGACGGGATTATTGGCGACCATCATAAACAGGTTCATGCCGTCCGCCGTTCCTGCCGGATCAGCACTTAACCAGCGCCCTGCCCAGGGCTGATAGTAGCGCCAGCCAAAGTAGTAAAGTCCCGTGGCATCGCGTTCCTTTGCGCAGTATCTGGCGGTTTTGAAATCCGCCTCAATGGCACTTCGCGCCACCCATATGGCTGTGCCGCCAAATGGGTAATATTCCTCTTTACTTACAAGCTTCCCCTCACCGTCCACGACCACTGCGCTACTGCCAATCAAGTTGTCATAGCTGTAATACAGCAGGTCATTATCGGCGTTCGGCGGCCTCGGACTGTCCCAATGCAGGATTCGCAGTCGGGATCGACCTGACGCATCTGCGTTGATGACGTGCAGACGCTCCGCCACTGTTGCGCCGATACCCTTCGCTCTGAGCTCCAGTGACGGCAGGTAGGCGACCCGCTGCTTGTGTATGCAACCACACACTTTCTGCGCGCTGAACTTCAGCACTCGCTGACTAGCACTGTCATAGCGATACGTCTCATGGTCATCCATCGCGCCATCACGCATCACCGGGGTCACTTGCAAAAGTTCGTTGCGCGGCGTCCAGACAAGCCGCTGTCCGGGATGCAAAGTGGTCTGCTGCCCACCCGCCGAGAAAAATGCTTCCACCTCCTCGGGATTTGTCGCCAGGGTGTCCAACACACCGCGATTGCTGCGGTTGCTGATCGTGACCCTGGCGGTGTGATTATTTTGCGAGGCTGGTGCGATGTGGCGTATCTGAATCAGATTGCCAGCCATATCGTAGCGGTAAGTGCGGGTGTAACTGGTGTAAGCGGCGTGGTCAGGACCGCAGACCAGAGGGGAGCCGCATGCCCCCTCGGCATTCGCCATCTCGCGTCCGGTTGCGCTGATCAGTTGATAGAGCGAGTCATGGATATAAGTGTTTTGCGCCAGCATCTTCTGATTTCGCCAGAAACATGGTGTCTGCGAATCGTCGCGCTCAACGCTGACGTTACCAACCGGATCATAGGTGTACTTCAGATCCTGTAGCACTTTAGCTCCCGCCGCATGCCCGAGCGGTCGTTCCACTCTGATTCCCGAGAGGCGCCGGGTTTCCTGCTCGTATTTCCAAGTGGTTACCACACCGTTGCCGCTCTCTTCACGCAGATTCTGACCCGCCGCCGAATACGTCAGCGACTTCACGACAACCCGTTCCGCGCTGCCCTTGAGCGTCACCCAATGCCCCCGGATTGCGCCTGCCATATCGTAAGCCACGCGCTGCAGGTTGCCCGCTGCGTCCGTAGATGTATGCAGCGCGCCCGTCGCATCGGTGGTAACCAGACTGGTGAAGGTCTCGTCATCCAGGCCGTCATTCCAGTCCGAGGCGTTGTCACCCTGCCAATCGACCACCTCGCCCGGGTTGTCTGCGCTCTTGAAGAAACGACGGCTAATCGAGCGCGGCACACCTGTCAGCGCCACGCTATCAGTCTTCGTCAGACCGGCCGTGTCGTAGTGGCTCACGCACCGGCCGGCCAGGTTCAGCGCGATTTCAGCCTCAGTGTTTGCGGCATAGACCCTCCGCTCGCTGATTTTCGGGCGCTCGTTCCCCTCCTGTTCGGAAACGCTGGTCAGACGACCGAGAAGATCGCTCCCTTCATATTGATAGGTGCTGGTAACAAGCTGACTTGTGGATCCCGCACCGTGGTCAGGGCCGGGCATATTGCTTACCACCCTCCATGAACGACCGACGGCGTCAGGTAGCACCACGCTGCTGCCATTGTCGGCGCCCTGCTGGCTCAACACGCGCCCGGACAGACTCCTGACATAAATGAAATTGGCCAACCCGGCTTCGTTTAATCGTGGGTCAGCGCTGCGCATCAGGAACCCGCGACCATCGTAATGGTGACGGTCAATGCGTTCGCTTGTAACAGCGAGTGAATCGGGATGGCGGTGGTAACGCACATCCCGCACAAGAAGGCAGCGGCTATCCAGCACCGTGATCGATGGAGTATTGGCATGCAGCGATGTTTGAGATGCACACATTTGATCTGCCCTTCGTTCCCTGTTGGAAAAGTACTAGCAGACAACTTGCACCACCGCCCGCGCGCTGCTGACCGGTCGCGCCCCGCTCGCCCTACTCACCATGCCCCGCTATACTTGCCGGCTTTTCCTGAATAAATGCCAATAGGGTCCCGCCGCGCATGGATAAGACCTACCAGCCGCACGCCATTGAAACTTCCTGGTACAAGACCTGGGAGTCCGAGAACTACTTCGCCCCGCAAGGCGCGGGCGAGTCCTACACCATCATGATCCCGCCGCCGAACGTCACCGGCAGCCTGCACATGGGTCACGGCTTCAACAACGCGATCATGGACGCGTTGATCCGTTTCCGCCGCATGCAGGGTCGCGACACCCTGTGGCAGCCGGGCACCGACCACGCCGGTATCGCCACGCAGATGCTGGTGGAGCGCCAACTCGAAGCCCAGGGCCAGAATCGTCACGATCTGGGCCGGGAAAAATTCCTCGAGAAAGTCTGGGAGTGGAAAGATCAGTCCGGTGGCAACATCAGCCGGCAGATCCGCCGCCTCGGCTCGTCCGTCGACTGGAGCCGCGAGCGCTTCACCATGGACGACGGCCTCTCGGAAGCGGTCAAGGAAGCCTTCGTGCGCCTGCATGAAGACGGCCTGATCTACCGCGGCAAGCGTCTGGTCAACTGGGACACCAAACTGCACACGGCGATTTCCGACCTCGAAGTGGAAAACCACGAAGAGAAAGGTTTCCTGTGGAACCTGAAATACCCATTGGCCGATGGCGTTAAAACCGCCGAGGGCAATGACTTCCTGATCGTCGCCACCACCCGTCCGGAAACCATGCTCGGCGACTCCGCCGTCGCGGTTAACCCGAACGACGAACGCTACAAAGCACTGATCGGCAAATTCGTCGAGCTGCCACTGGTTGGCCGGCGCATCCCGATCATCGCCGACGATTATTGCGACCCTGAATTCGGCACCGGCTGCGTGAAAATCACCCCGGCCCACGATTTCAACGACTACGAAGTCGGCAAGCGCCACAACCTGCCGCTGCTGAACATCTTCGACAAGAACGCCAACGTGCTGCCTGCCGCGCAGGTGTTCAACCTCGACGGCACGCTGAACGAGAGCATCGACGGCAAGATTCCGGCGGAGTTCGCCGGTCTGGAACGTTTCGAAGCGCGCAAGCAGATCGTTGCCGCGTTCGACGCTGCCGGCCTGCTGGTGAGTGTCAACGATCACAACCTGAAAACGCCGAAAGGCGATCGCTCCGGCACGGTCATCGAGCCGTGGCTGACCGACCAGTGGTACGTATCGACCAAGCCTCTGGCCGAGCCGGCGATTGCTGCCGTTGAAGACGGTCGCATCCAGTTCGTGCCCAAGCAGTACGAAAACATGTACTTCTCGTGGATGCGCGACATCCAGGACTGGTGCATCAGCCGTCAGCTGTGGTGGGGCCACCGGATTCCGGCCTGGTACGACGAGTCGGGCAAAGTCTACGTCGGTCGCGACGAAGCCGAAGTGCGTGCCAAGCACAACCTCGGCCCGGACGTTGCGCTGCAACAGGACAACGACGTACTCGACACCTGGTTCAGCTCCGGCCTGTGGACATTCTCCACGCTGGGCTGGCCTGAGCAGACCGAGTTCCTGAAGAAATTCCACTCCACCGACGTGCTGGTCACCGGTTTCGACATCATTTTCTTCTGGGTTGCCCGGATGATCATGATGACCATGCACCTGATGAAGAACGAAGACGGCACGCCGCAAGTTCCGTTCAAGACTGTGTACGTGCACGGCTTGGTACGCGACGGCCAAGGCCAGAAGATGTCCAAGTCCAAGGGCAACGTCCTTGACCCGCTGGACATCATCGACGGCATCGACCTGGAAACCCTGGTGCAGAAGCGCACCTCGGGCCTGATGCAACCGAAACTGGCGAAGAAGATCGAGAAAGCCACCCGCGAAGAATTCGCCAATGGCATCGAAAGCTACGGCACCGACGCCCTGCGCTTCACCTTCTGCTCGCTGGCCTCGACCGGTCGCGACATCAAGTTCGACATGGGTCGCGTCGAAGGCTATCGCAACTTCTGCAACAAGATCTGGAACGCCGCGCGTTACGTTCTGGACAAGGGCGAAGATTGCGGCCAGAACGGCGAAGCCTACGAGCTGTCGCTGGCAGATCGCTGGATCATCTCGCAGCTGCAACGCACCGAAGCCGAAGTGACCCGCCAACTGGATCAGTTCCGTTTCGACCTCGCCGCGCAAGCGTTGTACGAGTTCATCTGGAACCAGTACTGCGACTGGTATCTGGAACTGTCCAAGCCTGTGCTGTGGGACGAGAACGCGCCGGTCGAACGCCAGCGCGGCACTCGCCGGACCTTGGTGCGCGTGCTGGAAGTGGCGCTGCGTCTGGCGCATCCGTTCATGCCGTTCATCACTGAAGAAATCTGGCAGCGTATCGCGCCGCTGGCCGGTATTCAGGGCAAAACGATCATGCTGCAGCCTTGGCCGGTGGCCAACGAGGAGCGCATCGATCCGGCGGCGGAAAACGACATCGAATGGCTCAAGGAACTGATGCTCGGCACGCGCAACATTCGTGGCGAGATGAACATCGGCCCGGGCAAGCCACTGCCGATCTTCCTGAAGAACGTCAGCGCTGAAGACCAGCGCCGCCTGACCGAGAACGAAGCGCTGCTGAAGAAGCTGGCGCGCCTGGAATCGATCACCGTACTCGCCGCTGGCGAAGAAGCACCGCTGTCCGCTACCGCATTGGTGGGCGAGATGGAAGTGCTGGTGCCGATGGCCGGCCTGATCGACAAAGGCGCGGAACTGGCACGTCTGGACAAGGAAATCCTGCGTCTGCAGGGCGAAGTCCAACGCGTTGGCGGCAAGCTCTCCAACGCAGGATTCGTCGACAAGGCCCCGGCCGAAGTCATCGAGAAGGAACGCGCCAAACTGGCCGAGGCCGAACAAGCCCTGGGCAAACTGGCCGAGCAGCACGCGCGGATTGCCAGTCTGTAACGGCAAACCGCAGTGAAAAAGGGAGGCCCAAGTGGCCTCCCTTTTTTATTCCTGCAAAACCTCGAGTCCCCTGTGGGAGCGAGCCTGCTCGCGAAAGCGCTGTATCAGCCGACAAATCTGCCGGATGTGAAACCGCCTTCGCGAGCGGGCTCGCTCCCACAGTTTGAACGGTGTTGCCTTCAGATGTGGGACAATACCCGCCACTTTCAGCCATACCCGAATCGACCACGCCCATGACCGCCCCCCGCACACCCAAACCTGCGCGCAAGAAGCCTGACGCCGCGTCCCCGAGCAAAGCCGTCGAGCCGCGCGAGAAGGCCAGCCTGCATCCGCGCAATCGCCATCAGGGTCGTTACGACTTTCCGGCACTGATCAAGACCACGCCGGAACTGGCCAAGTATGTGATCACCAACCCGTACGGCAAGGAAAGCATCGACTTCGCCAGCCCCGACGCGGTACGTGTGTTCAATCGGGCGCTGCTCAAGGCGTTCTACGGCATTCAACATTGGGACATCCCGGCGGACTACCTCTGCCCTCCGGTTCCGGGGCGTGCCGATTACGTGCACTTTCTCGCCGACCTGCTCGCGAGCATGAACGACGGTAAAGTGCCGCGCGGCGCGATCGTCAACGTGCTGGACATCGGCATGGGCGCCAACTGCGTGTATCCGCTGATTGGCAACAGCGAATACCGCTGGCACTTCCTCGGCTCGGAGATCGACCCTACAGCCGTGGCGGCGGCGCGAGCCATCGTGCAGTCCAATGATCTGAGCAAAGTGATCCAGCTGCGCCAGCAGGAGAACCGCAAGCACATCCTCATCGGCTTGCTGGAGCCGGGCGAGCGTTTCGACCTGACCATGTGCAACCCGCCGTTCCACGCTTCGATGGAAGAAGCGACCAAGGGCAGCGAGCGCAAGTGGCGCGCCTTGGGCAAGGCCGACCCGAAACGCAAGCTGCCGGTGCTGAACTTCGGCGGGCAATCGGCGGAGCTGTGGTGTGAAGGCGGTGAAGCGCGCTTCGTGACGCAGTTGATTGCCGAGAGCGCGAACTTCCAGCACAAGGTGTTGTGGTTCAGCACCCTGGTGTCGAAGGCCTCGAACCTGCCGGCCATCGAGACGGCACTGAAGAAGGCTGGCGTGCTGGAGAGTCAGGTCGTGGAGATGTCGCAGGGGCAGAAGCAGAGCCGCTTTGTCGCCTGGACCTTTCAGACCAAGTCCGAGCAGCAGATCTGGCGGCGCGAGCGCTGGGTGCGCTAAGACACAGCAGATCCCCTGTGGGAGCGAGCCTGCTCGCGAAGGCAGCGTGTCAGTCAGCTTCAATATCGACTGACCCACCGCTTTCGCGAGCAGGCTCGCTCCCACATTTGCCCGCGACTTGACCGTCAAATCACAGACACAAAAAAACCGTGCCCCGGATCACTCCGAAGCACGGTTTTTTTTATCGCTGCGTCTTACTTGTTCACAGCGTCGGTCAGGCCTTTGGCCACAACCAGCTTGATCACTTTCTTTGCAGGGATTTCGATGGCAGCGCCAGTCGAAGGGTTACGGCCGGTGCGGGCAGGACGCTCGGTCACTTTCAGCTTGCCGATACCTGGCAAGGTGATTTCGCCGCCGTTTTCCAGCTGATCGGCAACGATTTGGCCCAGTTGGTCCAGAGCGTTACGCGCGGTGGTTTTCGGCGCGTCGATAGCTTCAGCGATGTCGGCGATCAGTTGGTCTTTAGTAAGAGCCATGTAGTGTTCCTTCCCTATCAAATTCATATGGATTGCAGAGTGCAGTGTCAGCCATCGAGCCCGATCTTCTGGATCTGGCACCCTCGGCGATAACCACGACGAGTCGGGTTATAGATGCCGAAATCAGGGTTTGGTTCGACCTGACAAATGCTGAATGCACGCTTAACGCAGTGACTTCGCGTAAGACCGGGCAAAACTAGCACAGCGACAAGGAAATATCCGCCTCTAGCTACCCATTTGGTCAGCTTTATTGCGCTAAATCGGTAAAAAACCGCTTAAGGCCGGGCGCGCGCCCCGGTTTTGCCCTGCAACCCGCGCCAAAACCAGTGGTTGCGGTACACTGAGCGCTTTTTCGGGGGAGCCTGCCCTCCTCCCTTCCAACAGCCGAGAAGCCCATGCCGATCCGCCATTGCATCGTCCACCTGATCGACAAAAAACCCGATGGCACGCCCGCAGTTCTGCACGCCCGTGACTCTGAACTGGCCGAGTCCGCCGCCATCGAAAACATGCTCGCCGACCTCAACGAAAGCTACAACGCCAAACAGGGCAAAGCCTGGGGCCTGTTCCATCCGGAATCCGGCGCGTTCCCGTTCAGCGGCTGGCTGAAGGAGTACATGGACGGCGGCCGTGACTTCACCGCGTTCAGTAAAGTGGCGGTCGAGCATCTGCAGAAGCTGATGGAAGAATCCAACCTGTCGGTGGGCGGCCACGTGCTGTTCGCCCACTATCAGCAAGGCATGACTGACTACCTGGCGATCGCCCTGCTGCACCACAGCGAAGGCGTGGCGGTGACCGACGAGCTCGACGTAACGCCTTCGCGCCATCTCGACCTTGGCCAATTGCATCTGGCAGCGCGGATCAACGTTTCCGAGTGGCAGAACAACAAGCAGTCCAAACAGTACATTTCGTTCATCAAGGGCAAGAATGGCAAGAAGGTCTCGGAATACTTCCGCGACTTCATCGGCTGCCAGGAAGGCGTCGACGGCCCCGGCGAGACGCGAACACTGCTCAAGGCCTTCAGTGACTTTGTCGAGAGCGAAGACCTGCCGGAAGACTCGGCCCGCGAGAAAACCAAGACTCTGGTCGACTATGCCAGCAGCCAGGCCAAGCTCGGCGAACCGATGGGCCTTGAGGAGCTGTCGGAGCTGATCGACGAAGAACGCCCGAAGGCCTTCTACGATCACATTCGCAACAAGGACTACGGCCTCTCGCCAGAGATTCCGGCAGACAAGCGCACCCTCAATCAATTCCGCCGCTTCACCGGCCGCGCCGAAGGCCTGTCGATCAGCTTCGAAGCGCATCTGCTGGGGTCGAAGATCGAGTACGACGAAGAGAACGGCACCCTGATCATCAAAGGCCTGCCGACTTCGCTGACCGACCAGCTGAAGCGGCGTAACTGATGCTCGGCAACGTGCTGAAAAAAGTCGCCCTGGTACTGCTGGTGGTCGTGGTCTATCAGAACTGGGGCAAGATCGAGCGGGTGTTCAACCCCTCGCAAATGGTCTCGCAGCAGACCCGGGCGCAGGCCAGTGTCGTGCTCTATGCCACCGACTGGTGCGGCTACTGCAAACAGACCAAACGCTTTCTCGACAGCAAGGGCATACCGTTCAAGGAGTACGACATCGAGAAGGATGCCGATGCGCGCAAGGCGTATGAGGCATTGGGTGGACGCGGGATTCCGCTGATTGATGTGAACGGTACGTTGATTCGCGGGTTTGATCCGGAAGAAATCCTCGCTGCCCTCAAATAATCCATTGTGGGAGCGAGCCTGCTCGCGAAAGCGCTGCATCAGCCAACGACATGTTGAATGATCCATCGTCTTCGCGAGCAGGCTCGCTCCCACAGGTTTTGCAGCTGACTCGATAAATCAGCGCGCCTCGATACGGAACCCAAAGCGCGGAAAGTGCACATGCACCACGCCGCCACGTTCGTCTTCACGGCGAATGATCAGCTCTTCACGGCCAGCAAACAGCAGCTCGCCCACCACCGGATCAACGCCGTAATCGATAGCGGCAATTGCCACTTGCTGGCCCGCCTTGAAGCCGTTCGGATCAACGAACCGCTCATCCGGCAATGCCGCTGGCGTCGCGTTACGCGCGACCTCCAGTGCCTCGGCGGAAGACATCTCGCTCGCCGCGCCATGGCCGAACCCCAGCACCCGACCCAGCCACGCCGCGACTGCCGGATATTCATCCACCAGCGGCGCCGTCACGTGGGTCGCCTTGAGGAACCACAGCGGATGCGCCAGGGCGAAGTCGGCAATCGACGGCTCACCAAAAAGGAAGTCGCCCTGCTCGCGCTGCAACTGCTGCTCCAGACGCGCCATGATCGTCGGCCACTGATGTTTGGCCTGCTCGGCGGACAGACGCGTGGCGCTGCCGCCGCTGAACAAACCGGCGCGGTCGGCGAGGAATGCCTTGATCGCTTCCGGCGGCAATTTGCCGAAACGCACCGCCACCGATTCCGGCTGGAACACCAGGCTCACGGCGTGCTGGAACACCACCGAATCGGCCCACGCCGCAAAACTGGCGCTGGTCATTTCCTGGCCCTCGGGGAAGAACGCCGGCAGGGCTTTTTCCTGTTCCAGGCGTCGAGCGATCAGTGCGGTGTCGCAATAGATGTCAGCACCGATCTGCAATACCGGAGTCTTGCGGTAGCCACCGGTCAATGCCGTCAGATCCGGCTTTGGCATCACCGGGGAAATATGCACCGAACGCCAGGACAGGCCTTTGAAACCCAGCAGCAGGCGGGCCTTCTCGGCGAATGGAGAGGTCGGGTAATGGTGCAGAATCAACTCGGACATGCTCGGCTCCGCCGCTCAGATAGTGAGCCCGCAGCTTAGCGTGCATTTGATTAGCAGCCTACAGATCTGCCTGATGGGAACCAATCAGTCAGATTGATAAGACGCCACCAGGCATTCCTTGGCGCTTTTGCGCAGCTTCTTGATCAGCCGTTCCTGGCGCAGAGCATCGCTTTTGTCGCGGCACAGTTCGGTGTAGACCAACGCCATCGCCGGGCTGGAGAGAAAGAACCGCGCGCCCTTGCCGCTCTGGTGCTTGGCGAAACGGCGTACGGGGTCGTCGCTGATTCCGCAGTACAACGAGCCATTGGCGGCACGCACGAGGTAGACGAACCAGGATTTGCTCACTGGCTCGGCAGCATCGACGGATTGTTCGCTAAGACTGGTCACTTGGGTGATCTGAACGTGTAGGAAAACAGGCGGCGATCTTATCAGCGCCCGGCCTGAAATGCCTTCAGTCCCTTGCGCGCCTGGGCGCGGACGGCGTTGCGCACCAGCGGCGTCCAGCCCAGCAGCAGGCCTTTGAAACCGAGAGCCTGGCGCGACCAGCGCCACAGATCGAAGTGGTCGTGGTGCTCACAGATCTTGCCGTCACGGAACACGAATCGCGCCTGGATATCGTTGACCACGACATTGCCGGTCTGGCTGAACAGGTAAGTCGCCACCCAATGCGCGCCACCGGTACGCTCGTCGGCGCGCACGTTGTCGAAGGTCAGGGAGAAATCCTTGGCGCGGGCGGTGAGCATGCGCCACATGTCGCCGGCATCGCGCCCGCGCAACTCACCAAAGGCCGGATCGCTGAATACCACGTCATCGGTGTAGCAGGCGGCCATGGCTTCGGCGTCAAGGCGCTGAAAGGCTTGGTAGAAGCGGGTGATCAGGGCGCTATGGGCTTCGCTCAAGGCAATCTCCAAAGAAATAGGTACAGATTGCCAGCACCATAATCTGCCGCGCGCAGAAACACTATCGGCAATATGCAAAACCCTTGCGGGAGCGAGCCTGCTCGCGAAGGCAATTCAACATTCAACACCTTTGTTGACCGAACACCGCTTTCGCGAGCAGGCTCACTCCCACATTTGCAGCCAGTGCATTCAGATCTTTTCGCTTTGCACCTGCACATACAGCGCCCGGCCGGCACCCAGCCCGGCGAGGATTGCACCGGCGCCGATAATGCCGAAAATCCAGCCCAGCGCATTCCAGCCGCCGGTCCAGTCATGCACCACGCCCACGGCGAACGGCCCCATGGACGCCAGGGTGTAGCCAAAACCCTGCGACATGCTCGACAGGTTCGCCGCGACATGGGAATCGCGCGAGCGCAGGACGATCAGGGTCAGGGCCAGACTGAACGTACCGCCCTGCCCGAGGCCGAGCAGAATCGCCCAGCCCCACAGACCTTCGATCGGTGCGTACAGGCAGCCGAACAGGCCGGCCAGGGTCAGCGCCATGACCACGACGATCGCCAGACGCTGATCCTTGCCACGGGTCGCCAGCCACGGCGCGGCCAGCGAACTGGCCAGCTGAATGATCACCGAACCGGACAGCACCAATCCGGCCTGAGTCGGTGTCAGCCCGCGACCGATGAGGATCGACGGCAACCAGCCAAACACGATGTAGGCCAGCGACGATTGCAGGCCCATGTACAAGGTCACCTGCCAGGCCAGCGGATCACGCAGCAACCCGCGCACGCGGTAGGCGACGTTGTGTGCGCCATGTTTGGAGCCGACTTGTGGCAGCCAGAAAACCGCCGCCACCAATGCCGGAATCACCCAGAAGCCCAGGCCCATCGCCCAGCTGTTGCCGAAGTGTTCACTCAGCGGCACGGTCGAACCCGCCGCCATCGCCGCGCCCAGGCACAGCGCCATGGTGTAGACGCCGGTCATGGTCCCGGCGTGTTTGGCGAAGTCGCGCTTGACGATGCCCGGCAGCAGCACGCCGACGATGCCGATGCTGGCGCCGCCAAGGACGCTGCCGGCGAACAGCCCGATCTCGCCGAAATTGCTGCGCAGGATGATGCCGCCGGCCAGTGTCAGCAGAATCCCCAACACCACGCGCTCAGCACCAAACCGCCGCGCAAGGATCGGCGCCAGCGGTGCGAACAAGCCCAAGCACAGCACCGGCAACGTGGTCAGCAATCCCGCCTGCGCCGCAGACAGCCCGAGGCTTCTGGAGACCTCGCTGAGCAATGGCGCCATGCTCGACAACGCCGGGCGCAGGTTCAGCGCCACTAGAATCAGCCCGAGCAGCAACAGCCACGGACGTTTTACCAACGGATGGCTTTGCTGCACCTGCTCGTCGTCGGCCTCGGCATCGATCAGCAGCTCTTCAAGTTCGGGGGTGCGTTTCGACGCTGTGGATAACTCACTGCGGGACATGGTCTTCTCGGTTTCAAGGTTCATTGATCAGCTGCCTCGACAAGGCTTTGGCCCGTTCCGGGTCGCGTTGCTCGACCGCATCGAGCAAGTCGATGTGCAGATCGAACACTTCCTGACGGCGCGGGGAGATATTCAGGGTCTGGCGCAATTGCGCGCCGACGATGCTGGAGAAATAGCGATACAACTCGCTGAGGGTCGGGTTGTGGGCGGCGTCGACCAGTCGGCGATGGAACACCAGATCGCAGGCGATATAGGTGTCGAGATCGCCGTGGTAATGGCTGCCGCTGGTGCCGAGCGCTTCACGCAGCGCCGCCAGATCCTCATCGGTACGGCGTAACGCGGCCAGGCCGATGGCCTCGACTTCAAGGATGTGCCGGGTCTCCCGGGCCTGCTCCAGCGAACAACGCGATAGCGCTTTAAGTGTGTCGAGCGGGTCGACCAGCGCACGAAGATAACTGCCGTCGCCCTGACGAATCTCGATCAACCCCGAGAACGCCAGAACACGCATCGCCTCACGCACGGTATTGCGGCTGATGCCCAGCTCGGCGCACAGCTCAGGCTCGGTCGGCAGGCGCTCGCCGACCTGCCACGCACCGCTGTTGATGCGCTGACGCAGTTGATCCAAAGCCTGATCGACCAGGGATCGCTTGATCAAAGGAGAAATGTCGGACATGAACCTCACCTTTTCATCCAATCATAGGATGAATTTTCCGACATGTTAGTCAGACCCATGTAGGACGGCAACCACCTAGGGTCAATCGGAGACACATGGAGCGGCATTTTCGATTGGTCAAAATTACCCTTTAAGGGTAATTTCAGGGACAGGGTTTTGGCTTCTTATGGAAAAGAACACACCCCATTACGACTTGGCGGTGATCAAGTCTGAAGTGAGGCGACTGGGTCAAAATGCTTTCACCAAAACTTCAGTAAGGTCAGCTGAGAAGCTCGGCTTCAATGTCAGCGAAATGCAGGAGATTGTTTTCGAGCTACAAACCAGGATGTTGTACAAATCGATGACTACTTATGAGGATCATCGAATCTGGCAAGACGTGTATCACATCAATTCACGAGATCAGGAGATTTACATCAAGGTGACATACCGCCCCGGCGGCAGCCCACCGGTGATCTCCTTCAAGGAGAAAAACCCATGAAAACCCAGCAATGTGTCAGCTGCGGTGCACGTGAGGGAATGAGGCATTTTCAGGGGCGCGGCGAAACCCTGAAAGTCAATGGCATGGAGCGGCGTGTGGATGATCTTTCTGGCTGGGAGTGCCAGAACTGCGGTGAGGTCGAATGGGACGCCGATACCGATAGCGCGGAACGTTATTGCGACGCAGGTGATGAGTTGGTCATCGCTGCCAGGAAAATGATCGGCGACGAGATGAAGCGTATCCGCCGCAAATTGCATCTGACGCAAAAAGAGACGGTGCAACTGCTATCTGGGGGTGGGCATAACGCATTCTCTCGCTATGAGCGCGGCGAAATCTTGCCGCCCAAGGCACTCATACTGCTGATGCGTTTATTGGATCGTTACCCATATTTGCTAACCGATGCAAAGATTCTTGGCGAAGGTGCAGATTTGAGAGGTTTCGAGCACATCGTCCACAAAGAACATGAATCCCTTTCGGTTTCCTGACCCCGAAAAAAACAACCCGGCAAATCGCCGGGTTGTTTTTTACTCATCCACCATCAATGCAAAATCTGACTCAAGAACAACTTGGTCCGATCATTCTGCGGATTGTCGAAGAAGTCATTCGGCGCGGCCTGCTCAACGATTTCGCCTTTGTCCATGAAGATCACGCGGTTGGCCACGGTGCGGGCGAAGCCCATTTCGTGGGTTACGCAAAGCATGGTCATACCGTCTTCGGCCAGACCGATCATGGTGTCGAGAACCTCTTTCACCATTTCCGGATCGAGCGCTGAAGTCGGCTCGTCAAACAGCATGATTTTCGGCTTCATGCACAGGGCGCGGGCGATCGCCACACGCTGTTGCTGACCGCCGGACAGTTGCCCCGGATACTTGTGCGCCTGCTCCGGAATGCGTACGCGTTCCAGGTAATGCATGGCAATTTCTTCGGCCTTGCGCTTGGGCATTTTGCGCACCCACATCGGCGCCAGGGTGCAGTTCTGCAGAATGGTCAGGTGCGGGAACAGGTTGAAGTGCTGGAACACCATGCCGACTTCGCGACGGATCGCTTCGATCTGCTTGAGGTCATTGGTCAGTTCCACGCCATCGACGACGATGCGCCCCTGCTGGTGTTCTTCCAGACGATTGAGGCAACGGATCGTGGTCGATTTACCGGAACCCGACGGGCCGCACAGGACGATGCGCTCGCCCTGTTTGACGTTGAGGTTGATGTCCTTGAGTACGTGAAACTGGCCGTACCACTTGTTCACGCCCTGCATCTGGATGATGCCTTCCGGACCCACAGGCTTTTTGATTGCTTCGCTCATTTACAGAGAACTCCTAACGCTTGTGGCCAGTGTCGAGCTTGCGTTCCAGATGCATGGAATAGCGCGACATACCAAAACAGAAAATCCAGAACACCAGGGCGGCGAACACGTAGCCTTCGGTGGCCATGCCCAGCCATTTCGGGTCGGCAGCGGCTTGCTTGACGCTGTTGAGCAGGTCAAAGAGGCCGATGATGATCACTAGGCTGGTGTCCTTGAACAGCGCAATGAACGTGTTGACGATGCCCGGGATCACCAGCTTCAGCGCTTGCGGCAGGATCACCAGGCCCATCGAACGCCAGTAACCGAGGCCCATCGCCGCGGCCGCTTCGTACTGACCTTTAGGGATCGCTTGAAGACCGCCACGTACCACCTCAGCCACGTACGCCGACTGGAACAGGATCACGCCGATCAGCGCCCGCAGCAGCTTGTCGAAGTTCATGCCTTCGGGCAGGAACAGCGGCAGCATCACCGAGGACATGAACAACACCGTGATCAACGGCACGCCGCGCCAGAACTCGATGAAAGTCACGCAGACCACACGAATCGCCGGCATATTGGAACGCCGTCCCAGCGCCAGCACGATGCCCAGCGGCAATGCTCCGGCGATGCCGACGGTGGCGATCACCAGGGTCAGCATCAGGCCACCCCACTGGCTGGTCGGCACGGTGGTCAGACCGAAACCGCCGTGCAATAAGATGAAGGCGATGATCGGGTACAGCACCAGGAAGCTCAGGCCGTACACCGCTTTACGCGGCACGCGCGAGATGAACAGCGGTGCTGCGCCAATGACCGCCAGCCACACGGTCAGGTCGACGCGCCAGCGCAGTTCGGTCGGGTAATAGCCGTACATGAACTGGCCGAAGCGCTGCTGAATGAACACCCAGCAGGCGCCTTCCTTGGTGCAGTCGGCGCGAGTGGTGCCGACCCAGTTGGCATCGACGATCGCCCAGCTGAGGATCGGTGGCACGACCAGGTAGATCAGGTAGAACGCAAACAGCGTCAGCAGGGTGTTGAGCCAGCTGGAGAACATGTTTGCGCGCATCCACGCCACCACGCCGATACTGCTGTTCGGTGGAGGCATGTCGGGTTTGAAAGTATGAGTACTCATGCGCTTTTCCTTACCGCTCGATCAGCGCAATGCGCTTGTTGTACCAGTTCATCAGCAGGGAAATGCTGATACTGATCGCCAGGTACACGCTCATGGTGATGGCAATCACTTCGATAGCCTGCCCGGTCTGGTTGAGCACGGTGCCGGCGAACAGCGAAACCATTTCCGGGTAACCGATACCGGCCGCCAGCGAGGAGTTCTTCGCCAGGTTCAGGTATTGGCTGGTCAGCGGCGGAATGATCACGCGCAGGGCTTGCGGGATGATCACCTTGCGCAGGGTCGGGCCGTTGCGCAGGCCAAGCGAACGCGCCGCTTCGGTCTGGCCATGGCTGACCGACTTGATCCCGGAACGCACGATCTCGGCGATGAACGCTGCGGTATACACGGTGAGCGCCAGGGTCAACGCCAGCAGTTCCGGGATCAACACCCAGCCACCGACAAAGTTGAAGCCCTTGAGCTCGGGCATTTCCCAGTGCAACGGAGCGCCGAAGATCAGCGCGCACAAGGACGGGATCACCAGCGCAATTGCCAGGCCGGTCCAGAACTTGTGGAATGGTACGCCGGTTTCTTCGAAACGCTTGTTGGCCCAGCGGCACATCAGCACGATGCCGACAATGGCCAGGACGATGCTGATCACGAACGCCCAGAAGCCGTCGGCAGCGAGTGCGGCCGGCATGTTCAGGCCACGGCTGCTGACGAAGAAGGTGTCGCCGAAGTTGTGGCTGTTGCGCGGCCCCGGCATGGTCAGGAACACTGCGAAGTACCAGAACAGGATCTGCAGCAGCGGCGGAATGTTGCGGAATACTTCCACATACACCGTCGCCAGTTTGGCGATGATCCAGTTCTGCGACAGCCGCGCCACGCCGACGATGAAACCGAGAATCGTCGCCAGGATCACGCCGATAAAGGTCACCAACAGGGTGTTGAGCAGGCCGATGACAAACACCCGCGCGTAGCTGTCCGCTTCGGTGTAGTCGATCAGGGTTTGAGCGATGCCGAATCCGGCACTGCGCTCCAGAAAGCTGAAACCGGAGGTGATGCCCCGGTGCTGAAGGTTGGTTTGCGTATTGTCGAACAGGTACCAGCCAAGCGAGACCACCGCCACAACGGTGATGATCTGGAATAGCCACGCACGCACTCGTGGATCGCTGAGGCTGAGCCTCTGCTTTGGTGCGCCGATTGAATTTTGCATGAAGTGCCCCGGAAGAAATGGAACAAGAACATCACCCGGCGGTTGGCCCGCCGGGCGATAGAACCATTAGCGCACTGGTGGTGCGTACTGAATGCCGCCGTTGTTCCACAGGGCGTTCAGGCCACGGTCGATTTCCAGCGGAGTGCTCTTGCCGAGGTTTTTCTCGAAGATTTCGCCGTAGTTGCCGACTTGCTTGACGATCTGCACAACCCAGTCTTTCGGCAGTTTCAGGTCTTTGCCGTACTCGCCGTCAGCGCCGAGCATACGGGCCACGTCCGGGTTCTTGGTGGACTTGGCTTCAGCTTCGACGTTCTTCGAAGTGATGCCGGCTTCTTCGGCATTGAGCAGCGCGTAGCCGACCCAACGCACGATCGCCAGCCACTCGTCGTCGCCGTTACGTACAACCGGGCCCAGTGGTTCCTTGGAAATGGTTTCCGGCAGCACCACGTAGTCCTTCGGCGAGGCCAGCTTGCTGCGCTGGGCGAACAGCTGGGACTTGTCGGAGGTCAGCACGTCGCAACGACCGGATTCCAGCGACTTGGCGCTTTCATCGGAGGTGTCGAAGGTGATCGGGGTGTATTTCAGACCGTTGCCACGGAAGTAGTCGGAAACGTTCAGTTCGGTGGTGGTACCGGCCTGGATGCAGATGGTCGCGCCGTCGAGCTCTTTGGCACTTTTCACGCCCAGCTTGTTGTTCACCAGGAAGCCGATGCCGTCGTAGTAGGTGATGAAGCCCGGGAATTTCAGGCCCATGCCCGCGTCACGGGAACTGGTCATGGTGGTGTTGCGCGACAGGATGTCGATCTCGCCGGATTGCAGCGCGGTGAAGCGCTCCTTGGCGTTCAACTGGCTGAACTTTACCTTGTTGGCGTCGCCGAAAACGGCTGCCGCCACAGCGCGGCAGACGTCAGCATCGATGCCGAGAATCTTGCCGGTCGCATCCGGTACCGAGAAGCCCGGCAGACCGTCGCTCACGCCACACTGCACGAAACCTTTTTTCTGTACCGCATCCAGGGTTGCACCCGCCTGAGCGAACCCGCTGACGCCGAGTACTGCTGCAGCAGTCACGACCGCCAGAGTGGATTTCAACATCTTCATTCAAACCTCCAGTTTTGCTCTTGTTGTGTCGGAGCTTGAGTCCTGTCGCACCCTTTTGAGGCGTTGTTGACCCGTGTTGGCTTTTTTTGGGGTCAACCGACGTAAGACCTTCGCTATGAGTCTAGTAGGAGAAAATCCACATCATGGATCACTCACTTCTCACCAATCGGCCGAACGGGCTGTAGCCCTTTCACGTTCGCTAAGCCCGTAGCGGCCATTGGCGAACATCCATCACCGGATTCGTTGCTATCCCATCGCGCGACTGACACTGATAGTGTTACCGCCGCGCAACGGATGCTTCGTACGCAAAGCTCCATAGCAAACGCCGTACCACACCGCTTGCGAAAGTGATTGCGCGACACGTCAATAGCTAAACTTGTAACCTTGCGACATCTTGTTAACGGATCAACCGGGCGCGCCCTTCAATAACGCACTCAATGAGAGCGCCCGCACATTTTTGGAGCAGACATGACCGAGCCCTTGATTCTTCAGCCTGTTAAGCCCGCAGACGCCTGCGTGATCTGGCTGCACGGCCTCGGCGCCGACCGTTACGACTTCCTGCCGGTGGCCGAGGCGTTGCAGGAAAGTCTGTTGAGCACGCGCTTTGTGCTGCCGCAGGCACCGACCCGTCCAGTGACGATAAATGGCGGATATGCCATGCCCAGCTGGTATGACATCAAGGCCATGAGCCCGGCCCGGGCGATCGATCGCGACCAACTGGAGGCGTCGGCAGAGCGCATCATCGAGCTGATCGAAAACGAGCGCGCCAGCGGAATAGACGCCTCGCGGATTTTCCTCGCAGGATTTTCCCAGGGCGGCGCGGTGGTATTGCATACCGCGTTCCTTAAATGGCAGGGACCGCTGGGCGGGGTGCTGGCGTTGTCGACGTACGCACCGACATTCAGCGACGAACTGGAGTTATCCGCCAGTCAGCAGCGTATTCCGGTGCTGTGTCTGCACGGTCAGTTCGATGGCGTGGTGCAGAACTCGATGGGGCGCACTGCCTATGAGCATCTGGTGAAGCATGGTGTCACCGTGACATGGCAGGAATACCCAATGGAGCACGAAGTGTTACCTGAAGAGATTCGCGACGTCGGCGTCTGGCTGAGCGAACGCCTGCGCTGATTTGCGAGCAATGTCCGCCCATTGATCCCTCCTACTACGCCGCGCCCGATTCTTGCATTACACTGGCCGGCGTACATTCCTTAACCAACTGATGAGATGACCGTGCTCAAAGCACTCAAGAAGATGTTCGGTAAAAGCGAGGCTGAGCAGCTCGCGCCAGTTCCCAGTGCGCCGTCGCACGCCCCCGGTCATCGCACCGATGCCCCGCAGGCCGACCGCCCCGCTCCCGCAGCCGCACCGAAGCCAGAAGAAATACCCGCTGCGCCAGCGCCAATTGCCGTAGAGCCTGCACCCAGCGAAGCGCCGAAACCGGCCAGGCCACGTCGCGAACCGAAGCCCAAGGCACCGGTCATTCCATGGAAACTCGAAGACTTCGTCGTCGAGCCGCAGGAAGGCAAAACCCGCTTTCACGATTTCAAGCTTGCTCCGGAACTGATGCACGCCATCCAGGACCTGGGCTTTCCGTACTGCACGCCGATCCAGGCGCAGGTGCTGGGTTTCACCCTCGCCGGCAAAGACGCCATTGGCCGCGCGCAGACCGGCACCGGCAAGACCGCCGCATTCCTGATCTCGATCATCACTCAGTTGCTGCAGACGCCGCCGCCGAAAGAGCGCTACATGGGCGAACCGCGCGCGCTGATCATCGCGCCGACCCGCGAACTGGTGGTGCAGATCGCCAAGGACGCCGCTGACCTGACCAAGTACACCGGCCTCAACGTCATGACGTTCGTCGGCGGCATGGATTTCGACAAACAGCTCAAGCACCTCGAAGCACGTCATTGCGACATCCTCGTCGCCACGCCGGGCCGCTTGCTCGACTTCAACCAGCGCGGCGACGTGCATCTGGACATGGTTGAAGTAATGGTCCTGGACGAAGCCGACCGCATGCTGGACATGGGTTTCATCCCGCAGGTACGGCAGATCATTCGCCAGACCCCGCCGAAGTCCGAACGCCAGACGTTGCTGTTCTCCGCGACCTTTACCGAAGACGTGATGAATCTGGCCAAGCAATGGACCACCGACCCGGCCATCGTCGAAATCGAAATCACCAACGTCGCCAACGAGAACGTCGAGCAGCACATCTACGCCGTGGCCGCTGCCGACAAATACAAACTGCTCTATAACCTCGTCAACGACAACGGTTGGGAGCGGGTCATCGTGTTTGCCAACCGCAAGGACGAAGTACGCCGCATCGAAGAGCGTCTGGTGCGTGACGGCATCAACGCCGCGCAGCTGTCCGGCGACGTACCGCAGCACAAGCGCATCAAGACTCTGGAAGGTTTCCGCGAAGGCAAGATTCGCGTGCTGGTGGCCACCGATGTCGCCGGTCGCGGCATCCACATCGACGGCATCAGCCACGTGATCAACTTCACCCTGCCGGAAGTGCCGGACGACTACGTGCACCGCATCGGCCGTACCGGTCGCGCAGGCGCTGACGGTGTGTCGATCAGCTTTGCCGGCGAGGACGATTCCTACCAGTTGCCGTCCATCGAAGAAAAGCTTGGTCGCAAGATCAGCTGCGAAACCCCGCCGACGCATCTGCTGCGTGCGGTTGAGCGAAAGCGTCCGCAGTAAGCTCCGCTATATGAGAAAGCGCAGCCGGAAACGGACTGCGCTTTTTTTATGCCCGATGGTTGCTCGCCAGAACTAAAAGTCCATAATGGAAAAATAAGTTTGGTTTTGGAGCGCGAAATGTCCGGTACGCCTTATGTGATCGATCAAGCCCAGGCCCATGAGCTATTGGCGCGTATCGATGTTCCGCAAATCCTGCGCAAGCTGTTCCGCGATCTGGCGGCCGGTAACGCCGTGCAGCCGGCGCAGCAATGGGTCGAGTTCCCGCAGGGCGCCGGCGACTTCATCAATTATCTGGGCGTGCTGGCCGAGGATGGCGTGTACGGAGTGAAGACTTCGCCGTACATCGTCCGTGAGCAGGGTGCGCTGGTGACGGCATGGACATTGTTGATGTCGATGAAAACCGGCCAGCCGCTGCTGCTCTGTGATGCCGGCGAACTGACCACCGTGCGCACCGCCGCGACCACGGCAGTGGCGGTCGACGCCCTCGCCCCGTTGGACGCCCAGCGACTGGCAATCATCGGCAGCGGCAAGGTCGCTCAGGCGCATCTGCATTACGCCAAGGCGCTGCGCGACTGGCAGAGCATCAGCCTGTATTCGCCATCGCTGCTGGAAGATGCGGAAACACAGACTGTGTTGAAGTCCATCGCGCCGTCACTGAAGATTGCCGACAGCCGCGAGACCGCCATCTCCGATGCTGACGTGATCATGCTCTGCACCTCGTCTGCCGGGCCGGTGATCGATCCGGCGCAACTGCACAAACCGGCGCTGATCACCTCGATCAGCACCAACGCCCCGCGCGCCCATGAAGTACCGCCGCAAAGCCTCAACGACATGCAGGTGTTCTGCGACTATCGTCAGACCACGCCGGGTTCGGCAGGTGAGATGCTGATTGCCGCCGAACAGCATGGCTGGAGCAAGGATTCGATTGTTGGCGACCTCGCCGACTTGCTCAGCGAAAAAGTGCAGCGCCCGGGTTACGGCCGTCACGTGTTCTTCCGTTCAATCGGCTTGGGCCTGGAAGACATCGCCCTCGCCAATGCGGTTTATCACTTAACCCATTAACGCCAAAAATCTCCTGTGGGAGCGAGCCTGCTCGCGAATGCGGTCTGACATTCACCGAAGATGTCGACTGATACACCGCTTTCGCGAGCAGGCTCGCTCCCACAAGGGACTAGCGAACGCCTTGATATTGCGTACCCACTGGAGACCTACATGAACCACGCAGATTTCATCATCATCGGCGGCGGGATTGCCGGCGCTTCTACCGGGTTCTGGCTGGCGCCGCACGGCAAAGTGATCGTGCTCGAGCGTGAAACCCATCCCGGCTATCACTCCACCGGTCGCTCCGCCGCGCTGTACACCGCCGCCTACGGCACCGCACAGGTCCGCGCACTGACTCAGGCGAGCCGCGCGTTTTTCGACAGTCCTCCGAGCGGTTTTTGCGAGCACCCGCTGCTGACCCCACGCGGCGAAATGACCGTCGACTTCATCGGTGATCCCGCCGAACTGAACAACCAATACCTCAGCGCCAAAGCCACGGTGCCGCAGATGCAACTGCTCAGCGCCGACGAAGCCTGCGCGCGCCTGCCGATCCTGCGCCGGGAAAAAGTCCACGGCGCGATCTACGATCCATCGGCCTGCGACATCGACACCGACGCGCTGCATCAAGGCTACCTGCGCGGCATTCGGCGCAATCACGGCGAAGTCCGCACCGATTGCGAGGTGCTCGGCTTGAGCCGCGATGCCGATGGCCTGTGGATCGTGCAGACCAACGGCGAGACATTCAGCGCACCGGTGCTCATCAACGCCGCCGGTGCCTGGGCCGACAAGATCGCTGCCCTGGCCGGCGCGCAGCCGCTGGGTCTGCAACCGAAACGCCGCGCCGCATTTATCTTTGCCGGCCCGGAAGGCGTGGACACTCATCACTGGCCGATGCTGGTCAGCCTCGACGAATCCTTCTACATGAAGCCCGACGCCGGCATGTTTCTCGGCTCGCCGGCCAACGCCGATCCGGTCGAACCGCACGACGTGCAGCCGGAAGAACTCGACATCGCCATGGGCATCTATCAGATCGAAGAGGCCACCACGCTGACCATCCGCCGCCCGACCCGCACGTGGGCAGGCCTGCGCAGTTTCGTTGCCGACGGTGATTTGCTCAGCGGCTTCGATCCGCAAGTTCCGGGGCTGTTCTGGGTCGCCGCGCAGGGTGGCTATGGCATCCAGACGTCGCCGGCGATGGGCCAAGCCAGTGCGGCGCTGGTGCGCGGCGAGCCGTTTCCCGAGCACCTGCATGAATTCGGTCTGGACAGCGCCATGCTCTCCCCGGCCCGACTGGCTTGATCGCATCGACTCGTCGAAAAGATTGCGGCACACTCGCAGCGCCCCGGCACAAGGGGCGCTGACGCTGCCTGGAGCTCCACTGTCATGACTGCCCCCGAATTCGATCCGGCGCTGGATAACTTCCGCGCCATCGCCGACGCCATCGCCACGCTGTTCTTCCCCCACGCCGAGGTGGTGCTGCACGACCTGCGTACGCAGAAGGTCGACTACATCGCCAACAACCTGTCCAAGCGCGAGATCGGCGACGATTCATCGCTGGAAGACATGCTCAGCGAGGATGTCAGCGACAGGAACATCGGCCCGTACGAAAAGCTCAACTGGGACGGTCAGAAAATTCGCAGCCTGAGTACCGTGCTGCGTGACAGCGAAGGTCGTCCGCTGGCGGTGCTGTGCATCAATCTGAATATTTCCCTGTTCGAGAACGCCAAGGCGGCGCTGGACCTGTTCCTGTCACCGAGCAAACTGATTCCGCAGCCGGACTCGCTGTTCCGTGATGACTGGCAGGAGCGCATCAACACCTTCCTCCACGCCTGGTTGCGCGAGCGGCAGCTGAGCCTGAATCTGCTGACCCGCGATCACAAACGCGAACTGGTGCTCGCGCTGCACGCCGAAGGCGCGTTCAAGGGCAAGAGCGCCTCGAACTACGTGGCCAATGTGCTGAACATGGGGCGGGCGACGGTGTACAAGCATTTGAAGGAATTGAAGGGCTGAAGATTTGCATCGCCAGCCCCGGCCTCTTCGCGAGCAGGCTCGCTCCCACATTTGGAATGCGTTACCCCTGTGGGAGCGAGCCTGCTAGCGAAAGCGCTTGATCAATCGCCGTAGATATCGGTCTTGAAATACTTCTCGGAAATCTTCTGGTACTCGCCATTCGCGCGAATCCCGTCGATGGCGCGGTTCAACTGGCTGACCAGTTCACCGTTGCCCTTGCGCACGGCAATCCCGGCACCCTCGCCGACGTACTTCGGATCCTTCAGCTCCGGCCCGACAAACGCGTAACCCTTGCCACGCGGCATCGACAGGAAGTCATTGAGCGGAATGGTGTCGGCAAAAATCGCATCAAGGCGCCCCGCCGCCAGGTCCATGTAGATCTCTTCGTTGTTGCCGTAGCGCTTGACGTTGATGCCCTTGGGTTCGAACACCTCGGTGGCGTAACGATCAGTGGTGGTCGCGCGCTGCACGCCGACGTTCTTGCCTTTGAGGCTGGCGTACTGATCATCCACCGTAGCGCCTTCCTTCATCACCAGACGCGAAGAAGTGAAGTAGTACTTGTGGCTGAAATCCACCGACTTCTTGCGATCTTCATTGATGGTCATCGACGACAGCGCCATGTCGATCTTCTTCACTTTCAGCGAAGGAATCAGCCCGTCGAACTCACCTTCAACCCACACGCACTTGACCTTCATCTGCGCACACAGGGCGTTGCCGATATCGTAGTCGAAACCGACGATTTCACCTTTGTCGGTTTTCGACGCGAATGGCGGGTAGGCCGCTTCAATGCCGATGCGCAAGGTTTTCTCGGCGGCAAAGGTGCTGGTACAGGCCAGCAAGCTGAAGGCAAGGCCGGTGATGAGGGGGAGTTTCTTCATGTTCGTTCTCTCGCGGGTTGTTGTTGGTTTGGCGAAGAAGAGCAGCTACAAGCGGCAAGCTGATAGCTGCAAGACAGAAGCTTTTTTGTACTTGGAAATCCATACTGGACTCTCAGGTACAAATCGTCAATCGGGTAGAGAAGGAAGGATTTTCGGTGTCGCAGATGATGACTTCGCGAGCAGGCTCGCTCCCACAGGGGAACGCATTCCAATTGTGGGAGCGAGCCTGCTCGCGAAGACTGACTGGAGGGCGCTACAGGAATTACTTCTTCCAGCGATCGGCGGCGGCATGATCACTATCACGTCCTTCGACCCAACGTGGTCCATCGCTGGTATTTTCTTTCTTCCAGAACGGCGCGCGGGTTTTCAGGTAGTCCATGACGAAGGCGCAGGCATCGAATGCGGCCTGGCGGTGGGCGCTGGCGGCGCCGACGAAGACGATCGGTTCGCCCGGTTCCAGCGCGCCAATGCGATGCAGCACTTCCAGTTTCAACAGCGGCCAGCGCTGCTCAGCTTCGACAGCGATCTTGCCGAGGGCTTTTTCGGTCATGCCCGGATAGTGCTCAAGGAACATCCCTGCCACGTCGAGACCGTCGTTGAAATCGCGCACGTAACCGACAAAGCTCACCACCGCGCCAACGCCGACATTGGCCGCGTGCATCGCATTGACTTCAGCGCCCGGATCGAACGGCGTGGCCTGCACGCGAATCGCCATGTTCAGCCTCCGGTCACGGTGGGAAAAAACGCCACTTCGTCGCCATCGACCACCGGCTCATCGAGCTGGCAGAGGTCTTCGTTACGTGCGCACATCAGGTTCTGCTCGCTCAGCACTTCGGCGCCATCACGTTGTGCCAACAGTGCGCGAACGTCATCGACGGTGGCGAAATCGCCTTCAACCGCAACCGAATCCACGCCCAGCGCTTCACGGTAGCGGGCAAAAAATTTCACGGTCAGTTTCATGGCTGCTCCGCCTGGAAGTGGCCGCTCTTGCCGCCGACTTTCTCCAGCAGCCGCACGCTTTCGATGGTCATGCCACGGTCGACGGCTTTGCACATGTCGTAAATGGTCAGGGCGGCGACGCTGGCGGCGGTCAGCGCTTCCATCTCGACACCGGTCTGCCCGGACAACTTGCAGCGCGCGACGATACGCACGCTGTCCTCACCCTCGGCGCTGAGTTCGACTTTGACGCCAGTCAGCATCAGCGGATGGCACAGGGGAATGAGATCGCTGGTTTTCTTCGCCGCCTGAATCCCGGCAATGCGCGCCACGGCGAACACATCGCCCTTGGGGTGGCCGCCGCCGACGATCATCTGCAGGGTTTCAGGGAGCATGCGCACCAGCGCTTGAGCCGTCGCTTCACGGAACGTCACGGCTTTTTCAGTGACGTCGACCATGTTGGCGCGACCTTGGGAATCGAGATGAGTCAGCACGGGATTACTCCTGATCAGGAGCGTGGATTGTAAACCTGTGGGTCAGATATCCGCATCACTGATTATGAAATCACCGTTGCCCCCTGTGGGAGCGAGCCTGCTCGCGAAAGCGGATTCAGATTCACTATAGATGTCGACTGATACACCGCATTCGCGAGCAGGCTCGCTCCCACAGGAGATATGCATTCATCCATAAAAAAACCGGGCGGCTTTAAGGGCCGCCCGGTCTTGTGGGAAGGGTTACAGATGCGATTCGGCGTATTCGGCCAGGATCGAGCGAGGCACCCCTTGCAGGGTGATGTGCACACCGTTGGGGAAGTCCTTGAAGCGTTCGGTCAGGTAGGTCAGCCCGGAGCTGGTCGCGGACAGGTAAGGGGTGTCGATCTGCGCCAGGTTGCCCAGGCACACCACTTTGGAACCGGCGCCGGCACGGGTGATGATGGTTTTCATCTGGTGCGGCGTGAGGTTCTGGCATTCGTCGATCAGGATCAGGCTCTGCTGGAAGCTGCGACCGCGAATGTAGTTGAGCGATTTGAACTGCAACGGCACTTTGCTGAGGATGTAGTCGACGCTGCCATGGGTGTTTTCGTCATCCATGTGCAAGGCTTCGAGGTTGTCGGTGATGGCGCCCAGCCAAGGCTCCATTTTCTCCGCTTCGGTGCCGGGCAGGAAACCGATTTCCTGATCCAGACCCTGCACGCTGCGGGTGGCGATGATGCGGCGGTAACGCTTGCTGACCATGGTCTGCTCGATCGCAGCGGCCAGCGCCAGAATGGTCTTACCGGAACCGGCGGCGCCGGACAGGTTGACCAGATGAATGTCCGGGTCAAGCAACGCATACAGCGCCAGACTCTGATAGATGTCGCGCGGCTTCAGGCCCCAGGCCTCCTGATGCAGCAGCGGTTCCTGGTGCAGGTCGAGGATCAGCAGGCGGTCTTCCTGGATTTCCTTGATCCAGCCGACAAAGCCCTGCTCGTCGATGATGAACTCGTTGATGTGCACGGCCGGCAGGTTGTCGATCAGTTGCACCTGATGCCAGGTGCGGCCGTGGTCCTGACGGGTTTCGACCTTGCTCACGCGGTCCCAGAAGGAGCCGGTCATGTTGTGGTAGCCGTTGGGCAGCAGGGACACGTCATCGACCAACTGGTCGGTGCTGTAGTCCTCGGCGTCGATGCCACAGGCGCGCGCCTTGAGGCGCATGTTGATGTCTTTGGTGACCAGCACCACCGGTTTCTGCGGATCGCGGGTGTGCAGATCAATCAGTTGGTTGATGATTTTGTTGTCGTTCAGGTGCTCGGGCAGAATCAGGTTCGACTCGGCCTGTTTGCTCATCAGAATTGACAGCAAGCCTTTCGGCCCGCCCTTGCCGCGCTGGATCGGCACACCGAGTTCGACGTCCTCGGGGGACGCATCGCCCAGGGTCTTGTCGATCAGGCGGATCGCCTGACGGCATTCGGCGGCCACGCTGTGATGGCCGCTCTTGAGCTTGTCCAGCTCTTCCAGCACGGTCATCGGGATAGCGACGTGGTGCTCTTCGAAATTCAGCAGGGCATTTGGATCGTGAATCAATACGTTGGTATCGAGTACATACAGGATTGGCTGGTTGGAGGAAGGGCTGCGTCCGTGATCATCCATACTCGGTCACCTTTATGGGAGCCATTCGACGCAATACCTTGACAGTGCTGCGCCTCGAGGTGACTGCCGAATTCATCCACGAGGGCCTGGATGAACTGCACACAATAGGAGTCTGGGAAGACGCCACCTGTGTCGCAGGTTTCGGCGGTCTGTCTTCGTAATACTCCAAAACCGATGACATAAAAAAGCACTTTGACGGTTTTTTTAAGTTTATTTTGCAGAGTGACGAAAAGCCCTTGGCGGACTCCCCGTACCCCGCTAAAGTCGGAAGTCCGCCTGCATCGAATTCCTCCTGAAAATCACCCCAAGTCCAATGTTTACGGGCTTTTTCTCATTTCTCAACGAAACGCGTCCTGACAGTCTTCCCAGCCAATCCCGCTCTGCGCAGTCTGGGTGATCAGCCACGGCAGCGACGTCTTCACCGCATCCTGTTTCATGTTGAAATTGATCACCCCGTGCCGCCACAGCAGCATCAGGGTCAACACTCGCTGCGCGCTGGCCGGCCCCTTGAGCTTGCCGGCACCGTCCTGAGCATCGATGTCCCACAGTGCCACTTGCAGGCCCTGGCTATTGAAAAAACCTTGCGCGTCACTGCGGCGCTGGCCATCCGGCGGACGGAACAGCGGCACGTAGTTTTCCGGCAGTTTGTTCTTCACCAGATCGGCGCTGCGTCGCACCGAACCCTGCCAGTCCTGCCAATGGCTGTGGGAGCGGAACTCCCAGCCCTGCACGCCCACGCACTGCCGGGAGAAACTCGCCTGCAGACTGCTGACCGAACGGCCGGTGAGTCGCGCCTGAATATCCTTGCCCAGAACAAAGAACGTTCCGCTCAGATTGGACTTGCGCAGGTACTCGGCCAGCCAGTCGGTGTTGTCCGGTTGCACGTTGGCGGCGCTGTCGAACGTCAGCAGAAACAGCCGGTCGTGCATGTCGTCGCCGTTGCGCTCGTAGTCGCCGAGACGATCGAATTCGTTACTGGTTTGCGGCGACAGCGCGGCCTTGCGCATCAACTCGTCGAGGTACTGCAAATGGAAGATCCGGCTCGGCTCGGCCCACTTGGTGTAATAACTGTCGTCGCTGACGACGAACTTGGCCGCCTGCTCGCGCAGGGTCGGCAGGTCTTCGACGAGGAAGCAGAACGAGGCGTCCTGATCGCAGCTTTGCTGGGCGTGGTTGTAGTTGGCGAGCAAGCGCTGCCAGAGGCGCTGGCGCAGCTGATTGACCGCATCGATATTGACCGTGCGCAGGCCCAGGCGCTGGGCCAGTGCTGCCTCGTCGATGGACTCGGTGCCGAGCAGGCCGCGAGCGAACATGAGGATTTCCGCCCGCGACGCGACGTCGAACAGGGTCGGATTGCTGAGCTGCTCCGGCCAGGTCGTGCGATCCAGCGTCGCCGCGTCGCCGGGCGCCGCCATGGCGCCGAAGCTCAGCAGCCACGCGGTGAACAAAAGAACAATGCGCAAAGGGATGTCTCCATAACAAAACCCGCGCGGCACTATAGCTGATCCTGTCCTGTTCCCCCTCTGCCACGGATGATCGTTCCCACGCTCTGCGTGGTAACGCCTCCCCGGACGCTCCGCGTCCGACGACTGTGACGCAGAGCGTCACGGGCTGCATTCCCACGCGGAGCGTGGGAACGATCATGTAAATCCGCTTTCGCGAGCAGGCTCGCTCCCACAAGGGGTTTGAGTTAAGCCGTCGATCACCTATGGGCTTGATAGCTGGAGTCAACCCGGACAACCCCCTAGAATCGCCCTCACGATTAAAGGAGACGACTTCATGCTGATGGTGATTTCCCCCGCCAAGACCCTCGACTACGAAACACCGCCGGCGACCCAGCGCTTTACCCAGCCGCAGTACCTCGACCATTCCCAGGAACTGATCCAGCAGCTGCGCGAGCTGAGTCCGGCGCAGATCAGCGAGTTGATGCACGTGTCCGACAAGATCGGTGGCCTCAACGCCGCGCGTTTTGGCAGTTGGACGCCGGCCTTCACCCCGGAAAACGCCAAACAGGCCCTGCTCGCCTTCAAGGGTGATGTGTACACCGGTCTGGATGCGCAATCCTTCAGCGAGGCGCAATTCGATTACGCGCAAAAACACCTGCGCATGCTCTCCGGCCTATATGGCCTGCTGCGGCCGCTGGACCTGATGCAACCCTATCGCCTGGAAATGGGCACCAAACTGGCCAACGCCCGTGGCAAGGATCTGTATGCGTTCTGGGGCACGCGCATCAGCGAGTGGCTGAACGAAGCGCTGGCCGAGCAAGGCGATGACGTACTGCTCAACCTTGCATCCAACGAATACTTTTCCGCGGTCAAGCGCAGCGCGTTGAAGGCGCGGATCATCAATACCGAGTTCAAGGATCAGAAGAACGGCCAGTACAAGATCATCAGTTTCTACGCGAAGAAAGCGCGCGGTCTGATGAGCCGTTTTGTGATCCAGGAACGCATCAACGACCCGGCTCAGCTCAAGCAATTCGATGTCCAGGGTTATCGCTACAGCGCCGAACAATCGAAACCTGACAATCTGGTGTTTTTGCGCGACCACGCCCCGGAATAAAGCATGCCCTTTGCACGACTCTTTTCCTCAGGAGTCGTGCAGTCCGCCCGAAGTCAAAATCCCCTCGCGACATATCGCCAAATTCATGGCGCCAATAAAACCACACTCTATTTTCTAATTTTAGTTTCACTCGACACTGAAGTTTTTTTTCAGTAGTGGCACCTAAATTTTTTACCCGTAGTGGCACAAAACTATCGACCCCGGTTTCGTCCCGATAACTAAAGGGCGAAATCGTTAGTGCTATCAATTTGCACCCAGTGCCATCTTCATCAATATTTCAAAAAATTTCGGCTGTCACGATGAGCGGGCTGGAACTATGTCCAAATGCGTTGCTCATACCACCGGTAACGATTCTCGCCGAGTTTGTACGAGATAACTTACGCAGAGCTGATAGCCATGTAACCAAGTTGTCACAGCAACTTGCCTGAGTGACTAACTAGTCTCAAAACAATCGAAGGACAGGAGATACGCACCATTAATATCCCCTACAAAGGCCAAGGCCGCGCCCCTATAAACGTGCTCGCCTGAGCACCTAACTGCTTGATTTACCGGCTCCCTACCGGACGTCGAGCAGGCTACACGACTGCACTAGAGTCTTCCCGCACGGAAGATCGGCTGCATAACAGGGCAAGTCATAACAACAAGGCCTAGTTACGCACATCTTGAGTGCACTTATTAGACACTCGGAACTTTGTATGCCTGCACACGGCATTGTGGCGCCTGTAAGCCGCACTTCCGAGTGCACTAGTGACCGCTGAACACCATTAACTCCGGCCTTCTAAGGCCTGATATATACAGAGGTAATTGCGATGCGCATCAGCATATTTGGTTTGGGTTACGTTGGCGCAGTATGTGCCGGTTGCCTGTCTGCACGGGGCCATGACGTAGTTGGCGTCGATGTTGCCAAAGACAAGATCGACATGATTAACGCCGGCAAATCGCCGATTGTAGAACCAGGCCTGGGCGAACTGCTGCAACAGGGTATCCAGACCGGTCGTCTGCGCGGCACGACCAACTTCGCCGAGGCGATTCGTGATACCGACCTGTCGATGATCTGCGTCGGCACGCCAAGCAAAAAGAACGGCGACCTGGAACTGAACTACATCGAGGCTGTGTGCCGCGAGATCGGTTTTGTCCTGCGTGAAAAAACCACCCGTCACACCATCGTCGTGCGCAGCACCGTGTTGCCAGGCACCGTGGCCAATGTGGTCATCCCGATTCTGGAAGACTGCTCCGGCAAGAAGGCCGGCGTCGATTTCGGCGTTGCGGTCAACCCGGAATTCCTCCGCGAATCCACCGCCATCGCTGACTACGATCAGCCACCAATGACCGTCATCGGCGAGTTCGATACCGCCTCAGGCGACGTTCTGCAATCGCTGTACGAAGAACTCGACGCACCGATCATCCGCAAGGACATCGCCGTTGCCGAGATGATCAAGTACACCTGCAACGTCTGGCACGCGACCAAAGTGACCTTCGCCAACGAGATCGGCAACATCGCCAAAGCCGTCGGCGTCGATGGCCGTGAAGTGATGGAAGTGGTTTGCCAGGACAAGACTCTGAACCTGTCCCAGTACTACATGCGCCCGGGCTTCGCCTTCGGCGGTTCGTGCCTGCCTAAAGACGTGCGTGCCCTGACCTACCGCGCCGGTTCCCTGGACGTCGAGGCGCCGCTGCTCAACTCGCTGATGCGCAGTAACGAATCGCAAGTGCAGAACGCTTTCGACATCGTTGAAAGCCATGAAAAACGCAAAGTCGCCCTGCTCGGTCTGAGCTTCAAGGCCGGCACCGACGACCTGCGCGAAAGCCCGCTGGTCGAACTGGCGGAAATGCTGATCGGCAAGGGTTACGACCTGAGCATCTACGACAGCAACGTCGAATACGCCCGTGTCCACGGTGCGAACAAGGACTACATCGAATCGAAGATTCCGCACGTGTCGTCCCTGCTCAACTCCGACTTCGACTCGGTGATCGACAACTCCGACGTGATCATCCTCGGCAACCGCGACGAGAAATTCCGTTCGCTGGCCCAGGAAGCGCCGCAGGGCAAGCAAGTCATCGACCTGGTGGGCTTCATGTCCAAGGCCACCAGCGCCGGTAGCCGCACCGAAGGCATTTGCTGGTAAGGCAAGCCTCAAGCTTCAAGCCGCAAGCAAAGGCAACACGCTTGCGGCTTGAAGCCTCCATCACCTTCGGATGACGGTTATGACCAAGCTCAAACATTTTTTTCTGCAATCAGCCGGCTGGCTTTTTTATCTCAGTCTGCTGATGGGCCTGGCCTTGATGCTGCCCACGTCCACATTCGACTCCGAGTCGAAGGACTTCATTTTCCTGATTGGCGCCGTGGGTATCTGGCGCTACTCGATGGGTGCAACGCACTTTGTGCGCGGCATGATTTTTCTCTACATCGTTTACCCGCACCTGCGTCGCAAAGTACGCAAGCTGGGTAAAGCGGCCGATCCGTCGCATGTGTTTCTGATGGTCACGAGCTTTCGTATTGACGCGCTGACCACCGCGCAGGTCTACAGCTCGGTGATCCGCGAAGCCATCGACTGCGAACTGCCGACCACCATTGTCTGCTCGATCGTGGAAATGTCCGACGAGCTGCTGGTCAAGGCGCTGTGGGCACGGATGAATCCGCCGGAGCGAGTCAAGCTCGACTTCGTGCGTATTCCCGGTACCGGCAAGCGCGATGGTCTGGCCTTCGGTTTCCGCGCAATCTCCCGCCACCTGCCGGACGACCGTGCCGTGGTGGCCGTGATCGACGGCGACACCGTGCTCGGCGAAGGCGTCGTGCGCAAGACCGTGCCGTGGTTCCAGCTGTTCGGCAATGTCGGCGGCCTGACCACCAACGAGTTCTGCGAAGTGCGCGGCGGCTACATCATGAGCGAATGGCACAAGCTGCGTTTCGCCCAGCGCCACATCAACATGTGCTCGATGGCCCTGTCCAAGCGCGTACTGACCATGACCGGTCGGATGTCGGTATTCAAAGCCTCCGTGGTGACCAATCCGGAATTCATCGCCGACGTTGAAAGCGACTCGCTGCAACACTGGCGTCTGGGCCGCTTCAAGTTCCTCACCGGTGACGACAAGTCGAGCTGGTTCAGCCTGATGCGCCTGGGTTACGACACCTTCTACGTGCCGGACGCCGCGATCAACACCGTTGAGCATCCGCCGGAAAAGAGCTTCATCAAGGCCAGCCGCAAGCTGATGTTCCGCTGGTACGGCAACAACCTGCGCCAGAACTCGCGTGCACTGGGTCTGGGTATCCGCCGCCTCGGCGTATTCACCTCGGTGGTGCTGTTCGACCAGCGCGTGTCGATGTGGACTTCGCTGCTCGGCCTGACCGTCGCACTGATCGCCAGCTTCAAGTACGGCACCGCGTTCATCCTCGTGTACCTGCTGTGGATCGGCATCACCCGCCTGATCCTGACGCTGTTGCTGTCGTGTTCCGGTCACCGCATCGGCCCTGCTTACCCGGCGATTCTGTATTACAACCAGATCGTTGGCGCCCTGGTGAAGATCTACGTGTTCTTCCGCCTCGACCAACAATCCTGGACTCGCCAGCCCACATCCCTGACCCGTGATCTCGCCAGCTTTCAACGTTGGTTCAACACCTGGTCGTCTCGGACCATGACCTTCTCCGCCGGCAGCATTTTTGTCGCCGTGCTGCTGATGATGGTCTGACCCGCTCCTATTGAATTAACAAGGAAATCGCCCCTATGAATACCGCCGTCAACGTCAACGTAGTGCATGAATCCGAAGCCCAGCGCCAGCACGCTCGCGTGAAAATCCCGGCCAAGCTGCGTTTCTTCGGCCCTGACCGGACGCCGCTCGAAGCGCGGGTCCTCGATCTGTCGGCTGGCGGTCTGGCGTTCAACGCCGGGCAGATGCCGCTGACCATCGGCGAGGTGTACAAGGCGCGTCTGCAATTTGTCATCGACAACCTCGGCCTGGCCATGGACGTTGAACTGCAGGTGCGTTCCTTCGATCGTGCCACCGGCCGCGCCGGCTGCCAGTTCCAGAACCTCGAGCCGCAGGACATTTCCACCCTGCGCCACCTGATCACTTCGCACCTGGCCGGCGACATCGTCAGCATCGGCGAAGTGCTGGCGACGCTGCAGCGCGACAACTTCACCAAGGCGCGCAAGAACAAGACCAACGACACCGGCATGACCCCGTTCGGCCGCCTGAAAGCCGTGACCTTCAGCGCCGGTATTTTCGCCGTTGGCCTGGTCGCTGCCGGTTTCATCTTCAAGTCGGTGTACGGCATGTACTTCGTCAGCCACGCCCAGGCCGGTCTGGTCAGCGTGCCGGGGATGAACATCACCATGCCGCGCGACGGCACCGTACAAAGCCTGGTCAAGTCCGACGGCGTTGCCGCCAAAGGCGCACCGCTGGCGACCTTCAGCACCAGCATGCTCGACGTACTCAAGGGCCATCTGGCCGAAGACCAACTGGCCCCGGCCAAAGTTGAAGAACTGTTCGGCAAGCAAATGACCGGCACCCTGACCTCGCCGTGCGATTGCACCGTGGCCCAGCAACTGGTGGCTGACGGTCAGTACGCGAGCAAGGGCGACGTGATCTTCCAATTGGTGCCGCGCAACACCCAGGCCAACGTTGAAGCACGCTTCTCCTATCGCCAGTTCGGCGACGTGCGTCCAGGCACCCCGGTGAGCTTCCAGATCGCCGGCGAAGACAAGACCCGCACCGGCAAGATCGTCAGCAGCACCAGCCTGAAGAGCGCCGACCTGTCCTCCGACATTCGCGTACAGATCCAGCCTGACGAGCCGCTCGACAGCAGCCTGGCCGGCCGCCCGGTGGAAGTGAACAGCGACCGTGGCCCGAACCTGAACTGGCTGATCGACAAAGCCATGGCTGCCGGTCTTTAAGTCGAGGACATGCCTGTGACTACGCATAACTTGAACACACCGCCGACCCTGTGGGAGCGAGCCTGCTCGCGAAAGGGCCAGCGCGGTTTGTCTGAAGTACCGAGTCGACTGCTTCGCGAGCAGGTCGGATCGCCGCACCGTCGCTCCCACATGGGATTGATGGTGTGCTCGCTGGCACTAGCAGTTTCTATGGCCGGTTGCGCCGGGCTGCCCGATCAGCGTCTGGCCAACGAAGCGCTCAAGCGTGGCGACACCGCCACCGCTGCGCAGAATTACCAGCAACTGGCCGATCTGGGTTACAGCGAGGCGCAAGTAGGCCTGGCTGATATCCAGGTCGACAGCCGCGACCCGGCGCAGATGAAACAGGCCGAAGCGACTTACCGCGCAGCGGCCAGCGTGTCGCCGCGTGCCCAGGCACGTCTGGGTCGTCTGCTGGTGGCCAAGCCGGGCTCCACCGAAGCCGAGCACCACGAAGCCGAAACGCTGCTGAAAAAAGCCGCCGCCAATGGCGAAGGCAACACGTTGATCCCGCTGGCGATGCTGTATCTGCAATACCCGCACAGCTTCCCCAACATCAACGCTCAGCAGCAGATCGATCAGTGGCGCAAATCCGGTTACCCGGAAGCGGGTCTGGCGCAAGTGCTGCTGTATCGCACCCAGGGCACTTACGACCAGCATCTGGATGACGTGGAAAAAATCTGCAAGGCCGCGCTCAACACCACCGACATCTGCTACGTCGAACTGGCCACCGTTTACCAGAAACGTGGCCAGCCGGAGCAACAGGCCGAGCTGATCAAGCAGATGCAGGCCGGTTACAGCCGTGGCACCGTCACCGCGCAGCGTGTCGATTCCGTGGCCCGCGTGCTGGCTGATTCGACCCTGGGCAAGACCGACGAAAAAACCGCGCAGGCGCTGCTCGAGCCGATCGCTCCGGGCTACCCGGCGTCGTGGGTCACCCTCGCGCAATTGCTTTACGACTTCCCCGAACTGGGCGACGTCGACCAGATGATGAAGTACCTGGACAACGGCCGCGCCGCCGACCAGCCGCGCGCCGAACTGCTGCTGGGCAAGGTCTACTACGAAGGCAAAATGGTCCCGGCTGACGCGAAAGTCGCCGAGGAACATTTCCAGAAAGCCGTCGGCCGCGAAGTCGCTGCCGATTACTACCTCGGCCAGATCTACCGTCGTGGCTACCTGGGCAAGGTCTACCCGCAGAAGGCTCTGGACCACCTGCTGACCGCTGCGCGCAACGGCCAGAACAGTGCCGACTTCGCCATCGCCCAGCTGTTCTCGCAAGGCAAGGGCACCAAGCCCGACCCGCTGAACGCCTACGTGTTCAGCCAACTGGCCAAGGCGCAGAACACCCCGCAAGCCGATGAACTGGCAGCGACCCTCGAGGCGCAATTGCCGCCCGAGCGCCTGCCCGAAGCCCGCCGCCTGTTGCAACAGGAACAGGCCAGCCGTGGCGCCCTGAACTCGAACACGCTGCAACTGCACGCCCTGCAAGAAGAAGACGGCGAGGAAAAACTATGAAGCTGAACCCATTCGTGAAGGCCGGTATTGGCCTCACCTTCGCGCTGCTCTGGTCTTGCCCGACACTGGCTGCGATGACTGAAAGCAAGAACTTCGGTCTGGAAGTGAAACTCACCGGCCAGTCCGAAGACGACCGTGACCTCGGCACTGCCGGCGGCGGCGATGTCAACGGCGTGGGCCTCGACCTGCGTCCATGGATCTACGGCGAAAGCGGCGCGTGGAGCGCCTATGCGATGGGGCAGGCGGTGACCTCGACCGACATCATCGAGACCGACACCCTGCAACAATCGGACGGCGAACAGACCACCGACAGCGGCGATCGCGAAACCAAGAAAAACTACCTGGCGATGCGCGAGTTCTGGGTCGGCTACAGCGGCTTCACGCCCTACCCTGGCGAGATCCTCAAGTTCGGTCGTCAGCGTCTGCGCAATGACGACGGCCAATGGCGCGACACCAACATCGAAGCGCTGAACTGGACCTTCGATACCACCCTGCTGCGGGCCAACGCCGGTGTTGCCGAGCGTTTCAGCGAATACCGCACCGACTTGAAAGAGCTGGCACCGAAAGACAAGGATCGCCTGCACGCCTACGCCGACGCCGCTTACCAGTGGACGCCAGGGCAGTGGGTCGGCATTCGCGGCCACCACACTCACGATGACGGCAAACTCGATTACGCCGAGCCGGGCGTCCCGCGCGATTCGCTGGACAAGACCGAGAACGGCGACATCAGCTGGATCGGCCTGACTGCCGACAGCGACGCCTACAACTGGCGCAACACCAACACCGTCAACTACTGGGGCAGCATCACCGGCATGAGCGGCGACCGCGACACGGTCAATGCGCTGAACGCCGACGGCACGCGCCCGACACAAGCCAAGCGCAGCGATGACATCAGCGGCTGGGCAGCCGATGTCGGCGTGCGTCTGCGCCTCGATCCGCAGTGGCAAGTCGGCGGTGCATACGCCCGCGCCAGTGCCGATTACGAACAGAACGGTCTGGAGAGCAACCGCTCCAATTACACCGGTACCCGCTCGCGCGTGCACCGTTTCGGCGAAGCGTTCCGTGGCGAAATGAACAACATGCAGACCGCCACCCTGTTCGGTTCGTGGATGGTCAACGACGAGTACGACGCCAGCCTGATCTACCACAAGTTCTGGCGTGTCGACGGCAACAAGCCGGTCGGCAGCAACGGCATCAATGCGGTGGAAAACAACACCGACGACGTCACCGGCGCAATCCTCTCCAGCACATCCTTGCCGCTTGAAGATGGCAACAAGGACCTGGGTCAGGAAATGGACCTGGTCGTCACCAAGTACTTCAAGCAAGGCCTGTTGCCGGCGGCGTTGAGCCAGTCGATCGACGAGCCTTCGGCACTGGTGCGTTTCCGTGGCGGTGTGTTCAAACCGGGCGATGCCTACGGCAGCCAGGTTGATTCCTACATGCACCGCGCATTCATTGACGTGATCTGGCGCTTCTGATGCAAACCGCCAAGGGAGTGCCCGACATGATCAGCACCAGAACAGGCTCACTCAGCCTGCTGGCCGGCGCGATGCTGCTGGCCAGCGCCGGCGCCTTCGCCAATGTTGAACCGGCGAAACCTGCGACCGTGGCCAAAGAACTGCAACAGGCCAAGACCTACACCGTCAGCAGCGCGCCGACCGACGCACTGAAACTGGCCAAGCCGACACTGCCCGACCTCTCCGGCTTCACCGCCGAAGCCGCTGCGGCGAAGATCGTGCGCAGCAAGCCGGGCAAGATCAGCGTGCGCCGGATGATGCAGGAAAACGCCCTGAAGGACTTCATCGGCGGCGATAACAAGATGGCCGAATGGGTCGTGCGTCAGCACGGCATCCCGCAGGCGATCTTCATCGACGACGGCTACATGAACCTCAAGGATCTGGCGAAAAAACTGCCCAAGCAGTATTTCAGCGAGACCGCTCCGGGCGTGTACCTGGCCAAATTGCCGATCGTGGTCGGCGAGAAAGGCATCCTCGAAATCGATGGCCAGACCCAGGAACTGCGCCTGTCCCAGGAAGCCGGTTCGTTCCTGGTCAACGACGGCAAGCTGTTCGTGCGTGACACCAAAGTCACCGGCTGGCGCGAAAAGGAAAACGGCCCGGCGACCTTCCGTTCGCCGAAGGAATTCCGTCCGTTCCTGCTCTCCTGGGGCGGCACCGAGACCTACATCGTCAACAGCAAGATGGCCAGTTTCGGTTACGCCAACAGTAAGTCGTACGGGGTGAGTATTTCCCAGTACACGCCGAACATGGCCAAGGTCCTCAAGCGCCCGGAACCGACCGGCTGGATCGTCGGCTCCGAGTTCTCGGACATGTGGTACGGCTTCTACTGCTACGAAACCAGCGACTTTGTGGTCAAGGGCAACACCTACAAAGACAACATCGTCTACGGCATCGACCCGCATGACCGCTCGCACCGTCTGATCATTGCCGAGAACACCGTTCACGGCACGAAGAAGAAGCACGGGATCATTATTTCCCGTGAGGTCAACGACAGCTTCATCTTCAACAACAAGAGTTTCGACAACAAGTTGTCGGGCCTGGTGATCGACCGTAACAGCGTCAACAACATCATTGCCTACAACGAGATCTACAAGAACCACACCGACGGCATCACGCTCTACGAGTCCGCCGACAACCTGCTGTGGGGCAACAAGGTCATCAGCAATACCCGTCACGGCATTCGTATCCGTAACAGCGTGAACATCCGCCTCTACGAAAACGTTGCCATGACCAACGGCCTGACCGGTATCTACGGCCACATCAAGGACCTGACCGACACCGACCGTGACATCAAGCTCGACCCGTTCGATGCGCAGGTCTCGCTGATCGTGGTCGGCGGCGAGCTGGCGGCCAATGGCAGCGGCCCGCTGTCGATCGACTCGCCGCTGAGTGTCGAGCTGTATCGCGTGTCGATGCTGGCGCCGACCAAGTCCAGCGGGATCAGCTTCAACGGCATCCTCGGCGAGCGCCAGGATGAGATTCTCGATCTGTTGGTGCGCCAGCAGAAAGCCGTGCTGATCGACCCTGTCGAACGCCAGACCGAATTGCAGGACTGAGGATAATTTTTATGCACCCACACATGATCAAACTGCTCAGCCTCTCGGCCCTGACCCTCGGCATTCTCGCTGCCGGCAACGCCCGCGCCGACGCTGAAGGCGCAAGCGTCACGCCACCGAAGTTCACCGCCGAGCCGTGCTGCAACCTGTGCCCGGCGGCCCATGACGCGAAGAACTACACCACGCGTTATCAGCAGAATTTCACCACCCTGGTACAGGCTCAGGGCGACTGGCTGTTCCGTACCCAGGAAGACCTGCGTACCGAGTTCAACACCACGCCGGCCGGCTACAAGCGCCTGCAACAGTTGCACGATGCGTTCAAGAGCAAAGGCGTCGAGTTGGTGATCGTCTACCAGCCGACCCGTGGCCTGGTGAACCGCAACAAGCTCAACCCGCAGGAAAAAGCCGCGTTCGATTACGAGAAAGCGCTGGGCAACTACAAGACCATGCTTGGCCGTTTCGCCAAGATGGGCTACGTGGTGCCTGACCTATCGCCACTGACCAACGAATCGCTGCCGGACACCCTGCCCGCCCACGATTTCTACTTCCGTGGCGACCAACACTGGACACCTTACGGTGCCCAGCGCACGGCAAAAATCGTCGCCGAAAAGGTCAAGCAGATCCCGGCCTTCGCCGACATTCCCAAGCGTGAATTCGAGACCAAGCGCTCCGGACGCATGGGCAAGACCGGCACCCTGCACAACATGGCCGGGCAACTGTGCGGCACCAGCTACGCGATCCAGTACATGGACCAGTTCACCACCGAGCCGAAAGGCGAGGCTGGTGACGGCGATCTGTTCGGCGATTCCGGCAATCCGCAGATCACCCTGGTCGGTACATCGCACAGCGGCAAGAACTACAACTTCGCCGGTTTCCTTGAAGAAGCCATCGGCGCTGACATTCTCAACGTGGCCTTCCCCGGCGGTGGTTTCGAAGGTTCGATGCTGCAGTACCTGGGCAGCGAGGAATTCCAGAAGACCCCGCCGAAGATTCTCATCTGGGAATTCTCGCCGCTGTATCGCCTCGACCAGGAAACCATCTATCGCCAGATGATGGCGCTGCTCGATAACGGTTGCGAAGGCAAGGACGCGCAGATGTCCGCCAGTGCCACGCTGAAGCCGGGCAGCAAGCAAGAACTGCTGGTCAACAGCAAGAACCTGAACCTGCAGAACGCCAACCATCAGGTCGACATCCGCTTCGCCGACACCTCGGTGAAAACCCTGCAAGCCACCCTCTGGTACATGAACGGTCGCCACGAGGACATCAAGATCGAGAAACCGGAAACCTCCGACACCGACGGTCGTTTCGCCTTTGAGCTGCGCACGGACGAAGACTGGGCCTCGCAAAACCTGCTGGCGGTCGAAGTCCAGGGTCCTGAAGCCGGACCTGACGCCGCGCCACAAAAAGTCGAAGCGAAAATCTGCAAACGCAACGTATTCCCGGGCGCTGGTCAACAGACCGCGCAGCTCGGGCAATGAGGTCTGCTATGCGAAATCCGAAACTGAAAAACCTGTTGGCACCGACACTCCTGAGCCTGGCGATGTTCGCCGGGGCAACTCAGGCTGCCGCGCCATTGCGTCCACCGCAGGGCTACTTCGCCCCGGTGGATAAATTCAAGACGGGCGACAACAGCGATGGCTGCGACGCGATGCCGGCGCCATACACCGGTCCGCTGCAATTTCGCAGCAAATACGAAGGTTCGGACAAGGCCCGCGCGACGCTGAACGTGCAGTCGGAAAAAGCCTTTCGCGACACCACCAAAGACATCACTACGCTGGAGCGCGGCACCGCCAAGCGGGTCATGCAGTTCATGCGCGACGGTCGCCCGGAGCAGCTCGAATGCACGCTCAACTGGCTGACCGCGTGGGCCAAGGCTGACGCGTTGATGTCCAAAGACTTCAACCACACCGGCAAGTCGATGCGCAAATGGGCGCTGGGCAGCATGGCCTCGTCGTACATTCGCCTGAAGTTTTCCGACTCGCATCCGCTGGCCCAGCATCAGCAGGAAGCGCAGTTGATCGAAGCCTGGTTCAGCAAAATGGCTGATCAGGTGGTCAGCGACTGGGACAACCTGCCGCTGGAAAAAACCAACAACCACTCGTACTGGGCCGCCTGGTCGGTGATGGCCACCGCCGTCGCCACCAACCGCCGCGACCTGTTCGACTGGGCCGTCAAGGAATACAAGGTCGGCGTCAATCAAGTCGATGCCGATGGCTTCCTGCCCAACGAACTCAAGCGCCAGCAACGCGCCCTCGCCTATCACAACTACGCCCTGCCGCCGCTGGCAATGATCGCCAGTTTCGCTCAGGTCAACGGTGTCGATCTGCGTCAGGAAAACAATGGCGCACTGAAGCGTCTGGGTGATCGGGTGTTGGCCGGCGTCAAGGACCCTGACGAGTTCGAAGAAAAGAACGGCAAAAAGCAGGACATGACCGACCTGAAAGAGGACATGAAATTCGCCTGGCTCGAACCGTTCTGCACGCTCTACACCTGTGCGCCGGATGTGATCGAGAAGAAGCGCGACATGCAACCGTTCAAGACCTTCCGTCTTGGCGGCGACCTGACCAAGGTCTACGACCCGTCGCATGAAAAGGGCAACAAGGGTTCCTGAAAACACTGATGGCTGATCGTTCCCACGCTCCGCGTGGGAATGCAGCCCGGGACGCTCCGCGTCCCATGCCGAAGCGGACGCAGAGCGTCCATTGAGGCATTCCCACGCAGAGCGTGGGAACGATCGCAGGACTGTTTCACCCCTCCACTACCACGGGGGGTTTGGGGGGGCTTTGGCCCTTGACTGTTGGTTCAAACATGGAGAGATCGGGATGGTATTTTCATCCAACGTGTTCCTGTTTCTGTTCTTGCCGATCTTTCTCGGCTTGTACTACCTGAGCGGGCAACGCTATCGCAACCTGCTGCTGCTGATCGCCAGCTACGTGTTCTACGCTTGGTGGCGGGTGGACTTCCTCGCGCTGTTCGCAGCGGTCACGCTGTGGAACTACTGGATCGGCCTCAAGGTCGGTGCTGCCGGCGTGCGAACCAAACCGGCGCAGCGCTGGCTGCTGCTCGGCGTGGCCGTCGACCTGTGCATCCTCGGTTACTTCAAGTACGCCAACTTCGGTGTCGACAGCATCAACGAGATCATGACTTCGTTCGGTCTCGAGCCGTTCATCCTCACCCACGTGCTGCTGCCGATCGGTATTTCGTTCTACATCTTCGAATCGATCAGCTACATCATCGACGTGTACCGTGGCGACACTCCGGCCACGCGTAACCTGATCGACTTCGCAGCATTCGTGGCGATCTTCCCGCACCTGATTGCCGGCCCGGTCCTGCGTTTTCGCGACCTCGCCGATCAGTTCAACAACCGCACGCACACCCTCGACAAGTTCTCCGAGGGCTGCACGCGGTTCATGCAGGGATTCATCAAGAAGGTCTTCATCGCCGACACCCTCGCCGTGGTCGCCGACCATTGCTTCGCCCTGCAGAACCCGACCACGGGTGATGCCTGGCTCGGTGCGCTGGCGTACACCGCGCAGCTGTATTTCGACTTCTCCGGTTACAGCGACATGGCCATCGGTCTGGGCTTGATGATGGGTTTCCGCTTCATGGAAAACTTCAAACAGCCGTACATCAGCCAGTCGATCACCGAGTTCTGGCGCCGCTGGCACATCAGCCTGTCCACCTGGCTGCGTGACTACCTGTACATCACCCTCGGCGGTAACCGTAAAGGCACGCTGATGACCTATCGCAACCTGTTCCTGACCATGCTGCTCGGTGGTCTGTGGCACGGCGCGAACATCACTTACATCATCTGGGGCGCCTGGCACGGCATGTGGCTGGCGATCGAAAAAATGCTCGGCCTGAACACTTCGCCGCGCAGCCTCAACCCGATCCGCTGGGCACTGACTTTCCTGCTGGTAGTCATGGGCTGGGTGATCTTCCGTGCCGAAAACCTGCACGTTGCCGGGCGCATGTACGGTGCAATGTTCAGCTTCGGCGACTGGTCGCTGTCGGAACTCAATCAGGCCAGCCTCACCGGTCTGCAAGTGGCAACCCTGGTGGTGGCTTACGTGACCCTGGCCTTCTTCGGCCTGCGTGATCTGTACACCAATCAGCCGCCAGCCAAGACCAAACCGGAAGTCAACGTCGAGGCCGATGGCCCTGCCACGGCGACGCCGGGAATGATCAAGGCAGCGCCTGGGGAAAATCCGGCGAGCATCCACGAACCTGGCTACACCGTCGGCGTCGAAGCCCAGGTGCAACCGGCTTACTGGACCGCTGACTGGTCGCGCTACGTGATGCGCGGGCTGATCCTGCTGCTGTTCATCGCCTCGATTCTCAAACTCTCGGCGCAAAGCTTCTCGCCGTTCCTTTACTTCCAGTTCTGAGGGATCTGACATGACCCGCTCATTACGCATCTTCTACATCGCCCTGTTCCTGGTGACGCTGTTGGTCCTCGGTCTGTGGTCGATTCGCAGCTTCTTCGGCTTCAGCACCAACGCCGACGCGACGGTGCTCAATGGCCGCTGGACCAAGGCGGTGGAAACCCACTACGACGATGAATTCCCGATCAAGCGTCTGGGCACCAACCTCTGGGCCGCGCTGGATTTCAAACTGTTCAACGAAGGTCGTCCGGGCGTCGTGCTCGGCCGCGACCAGTGGTTGTACAGCGATGAGGAATTCAACCCGATCGTCAACGAACAGCAGAACCTGCAAGGCAACTACGCGCTGGTCGAAGGCGTGCGCCAGACCCTGAAAGAGAAAGGCGTGAAACTGGTGATGGCGATCGTACCGGCCAAGGTGCGTCTGTATCCGGAGCATCTGGATGAAGTGAAGCCTTCGAGCATTCACCAGAACCTGTATCAGGATTTCCACGCCCGTGTCGCGGCCGACAAGATCCTCGCCCCTGACCTGCTCGGCCCGCTGCAACAGGCCAAGCAGAACGGTCAGCAAGTGTTCCTGCGCACCGACACCCACTGGACGCCGGAAGGCGCCGAGATCGCCGCCAACACGCTGGCGAAAACCATTGCCGAGAAATTCCCGCTGAGCGGCGAGCCACAGCGCTTTGTCACCACGCCAGCAGAGAAGGTCACGCACAAGGGCGATCTGCGTCTGTTCCTGCCGCTCGATCCGCTGTTCGAAAACATGATGCCGGCGCCTGAGCCACTGCTCAAACGCAACACCGTTGCCGCCGAGCAGCCTGCCGGTGACGACGCCCTGTTCGCCAACAGCGAAGTACCGGTCGCGCTGATCGGCACCAGCTACAGCGCCAACCCCAACTGGAACTTCGTCGGTGCGCTCAAACAAGCGCTGCACAGCGACGTCGTCAACTACGCCGAAGACGGCCATGGCCCGATTCTGCCGATGCTCAGCTACCTGAAAAGCGATGACTTCAAGAACAGCCCGCCACAAGTGCTGATCTGGGAGTTTCCTGAACGATATCTGCCTGTGAACAACGAAATCGGCGACGCCGACCCGCAGTGGGTCGCAGAGCTCAAACAAGCCGGCGCCCGCCAACAAAACGTAGCCATCAACACTAAATCCGAGACGCCCGATCGGGCGCAAAACTGAAAGAGAGGTACACCATGACTTTCACTACTACTCCTCGTCGTCTCGCTAAAAGCTTCGCACTGGTTGCTGGCCTCAGCGTACTTTCCGTCCCAGCCTTCGCCGGTGGCGACGCCGCGCTGTACGGCCCGACCGCTCCGAAAGGCTCGACCTTCGTGCGTGTCTACAACGCCAGCAACGCTGAAGTCAGCGCGACTGTCGGCAGCACCAACCTGAGCGACATCGCGCCATTGGCCAGCAGCGATTTCAGCTTCATGCCGGGCGGCGACTACAGCGCCAAGGTCGGCAGCCAGACCCTGCCGGTCAAGCTTGCCGGTGACCACTACTACACCCTGGTCAACAACGCTTCCGGCGCGCCACAACTGATCGAAGAGCCGCCGTTCAAGAACAAGCAGAAATCCCTGGTTCGTGTGCAGAACCTCAGCGACAAACCGCTGACCCTGAAGACCGCCGACGGCAAGACCGAAGTGGTGCCGAACGTGGCAGCCAAGGGTCGTGGCGAACGTGAAATCAACCCGGTGAAAGTCAGCCTGGCGCTGTACGAAGGCGACAAGAAAGTCGGCGACGTGAAACCGGTCGCTCTGGAGCGTGGTGAGGCAGCCGTACTGTACGTCACCGGCAACGGCAGCAACCTGTCGCCAGTCTGGGTGAAACGCCCGGTGTCGACTCGCTAATCCTTTTGTGAACTGACGCAGTACCCCTTGTGGGAGCGAGCCTGCTCGCGAATACGGTCTGACATGCAACATCAATGTCGACTGAGCCATCGCCATCGCGAGCAGGCTCGCTCCCACAGGGCTCTAACCAAATTGATTTTATGGAGTAAACATTATGATTCCGGTGATCTTGTCAGGTGGTAGCGGTTCGCGTCTGTGGCCTCTTTCGCGTAAGCAGTTCCCTAAACAATTCCTCGCTCTGACCGGCGAACACACGTTGTTCCAACAAACCCTCGAGCGCCTGGTGTTCGAAGGCATGGACACCCCGATCGTGGTCTGCAACAAGGAACACCGTTTCATCGTCAACGAGCAACTGGCCGCACGCAATCTGGAATGCCAGCGCATCCTGATGGAACCGTTCGGCCGCAACACGTCGCCGGCCGTGGCCCTGACCGCGATGATGCTGGTCAATGAAGGCCGTGACGAACTGATGCTGGTGCTGCCGGCCGACCACGTGCTGGAAGACCAGAAAGCCCTGCAACGTGCGCTGGCCCTGGCGACTGTCGCAGCCGAGAACGGCGAGATGGTCCTGTTCGGCGTACCGGCAACCAAACCGGAAACCGGCTACGGCTACATCAAATCCACTGCTGATTCGCTGCTGCCTGAAGGCGTCAGCCGCGTCTCGCACTTCGTCGAAAAACCGGACGTCAAGCGCGCCACCGAGTACGTCGAATCCGGCGGTTACTACTGGAACAGCGGCATGTTCCTGTTCCGCGCCAGCCGCTTCCTCGAAGAACTGAAAAAGCACGATCCAGACATCTACGACACCTGCCTGCTGACCCTTGAGCGCAGCCAGCAGGACGCCGACACCATCACCTTCGACGAAGCCACCTTCGCCTGCTGCCCGGACAACTCCATCGACTATTCGGTGATGGAAAAAACCCAGCGCGCCTGCGTGGTGCCGCTGACCGCCGGCTGGAGCGATGTCGGCTGCTGGTCGTCGCTGTGGGAAGTCAACGAGAAAGACGCCAACGGCAACGTCAGCAAAGGCGACGTGGTCATCCAGGACAGCAAGAACTGCATGATCCACGGCAACGGCAAACTGGTCTCGGTGATCGGTCTGGAAAACATCGTCGTGGTCGAAACCAAGGACGCGATGATGATTGCCCACAAGGACAAGGTCCAGGGCGTCAAGCAGATGGTCAACACCCTCAATGCCCAGGGCCGCAGCGAAACCCAGAACCACTGCGAAGTCTATCGTCCGTGGGGCTCGTACGACTCGGTGGACATGGGCGGGCGTTTCCAGGTCAAGCACATCTCGGTCAAGCCGGGCGCGTGCCTGTCGCTGCAGATGCACCACCACCGCGCCGAACACTGGATCGTGGTCAGCGGCACCGCCGAAGTGACCTGCGACGAGAACGTGTTCCTGCTCACCGAAAACCAGTCGACCTACATCCCGATCGCCTCGGTGCATCGCCTGCGCAACCCGGGCAAGATCCCGCTGGAAATCATCGAAGTGCAGTCGGGTTCGTACTTGGGTGAAGACGATATCGAACGTTTCGAAGATATCTACGGCCGCTCCACCCCGATCGAACGCGGCGTGTCGGTGAAGACCATCGCGCAGTAATCGATCACTAAAACGAGAAGCCCTCGTCCAGCCCGTTGCGTTCCCTATCCGCAGCGGGCTGGGCGGGGGCTTTTTTTGTCTAGCCGAAGACTGAATTGCGGCGTCTCGCCAGCGGTGAATCCTCATCGACCGACTCGCCTTCCGTCCCCTGCGCCAGCCCCGCGGGACCCTGTGTAAACGCGGCTGCAAACAGTTGCTGCGCCAACGGTGTCGGTGTTGATTCCGGTTCTGCAAACAACGGCTGCCGCCGGGTCGATCGATTGAAGGACTGCAAGTCGACCGCCGGACTGTTCGAGGAGATGGCAAGAGGCACGGCAACGGGTGTGCTGAGCAGTTTGTACTGGATCCGCGTCTGAGCCTCGGAAACCTGCATGGCATTGCCCATTGCCACACTCAGTGAGCCCACCAACTGAACTGCGGGGTTAGCGGCGTGCATCAGCAGATTTCCGCCGATCTGGAAGCCTTTGGCCACGGCACCGCGCCTGGCTGCAAGCACTTGCGGTTCTTCGACAGGGCTGTTGAACGCAACGGACATGGGTCCCATGATCCGGCTGGTGGTCTCCTCCCCCAACACCCGATTCATTGTCGAAGAAACGAATTCACCGGAGTGGTACAGCACGGCCCCCGAAGGTGGCGCGGTGTGCGTCCGCGCGGCGGCAATGACATGTGCCTGATGTGTGTTGAGCACGGAGTTGTCCCGGGCTCCCAGCTCTGCCAGCGCTACCGGTATTTCGCGGCGATAGGCCTGGACATCGGGATTGGGGTCATTCTCGAAGTAACGGCGCACTGGCTGCATGCCGGCGGCTTGCACGGGATTGACCAGTTTCTGGTCGGCAAGATCGTGGTACACCCGATCGGGAGCATGCTTGTCGGGCTTGCGCCCGTCGCTGTCTCTGTAAGTGACTGGGTTATTGCGCATCGCGCGATAGCGATTATGACCGTCGATCGCCCCGCCAGGATCGGTATTCAACCAGCGTTGCAGCCACGGCACGTAATAGCGAAACCCAAAGTAATAAAGCCCCGTGGCATCACGTTCCTTTCCCGAATAGCGCGCGGTCTTGTAGCTGACGTCGGGCTCCTTGGCCCACGCCGTCGCTCCAAATGGATAAAAATGCTCGCGGCTGATCAGCCGCGCATCGGCGTCCAGCTCAACACTGATCGAACCCAGGTGATCTTTGAAATTGTATCGGTAGAGATTATTCAGGCCGGTCGGCGGTGGGCTTTGCCAGTGCAGGACGCGTACGGTGTTGAGTCCGGTCTGCACGGTGAGCACTTGCAGGCTTTCTCCGGTGCCAGTGTCGGTGCGTAACTCCAGCGCTGGCAGATACCGCACCCGTGCAAGAAGACTACGCGCAGCCGTGCGTGACGAACGCGTTTTCAATACCCGCTGACCGGCGCCGTCGTAGAGATAGTTTTCACAATCATCGGCGCCTGATACGCGCAGCACGAGCACCACCGAGTTCAGCTGGTTCCGCAGATTCCACTGCAACCGGCGTCCTTGATCCAGCAACAGCAAATTGCCTCGCGCATCGAACGCCTCAGCGATCTGGGACTCAGATGGCGGCTTACCGTCATGCCACGGCAAGCAACGATTGCTGTAGCGCGCGGCCTGCAATTGATGACCTGGACTCTGTGGGCCAACGTGACTCAGCTCGAGCAAATTGCCGGCGGCGTCATAACGATAACTCTGGCTGTAGTTGGCGACAGCGGTCGGCCCACCACCGGCAGCGCCGGCCTCCCAGCCAGTGGCGTGAGTCAACTGGCAAAGGCTGTCATAGCGGTAGCGACTGACCGGCTCGATGCGCTGGTTGGCGAACCAGCGTACCGGCAATGCCTGGTCTTCGATGCTCAGCACATTGCCCATCGGGTCATAGGCATACAACAGGTCCTGCCAAACGTTGCCCTCTTGATCCTGAGCATGACGCATGAGCAGACGGCCGTCTTCACGGCGGTAGCTCAGCGTGGTCAGAACGCCGTTACCTGCCAGCTCCTGGGTGACCTGACCTTCGGCGTTGTACCGAATATCACTGACCACAGGATGGTCTGAAGTCTGATACCTGAGCCGTAGATCAACCCCGCGTAATCGTCCGTCGTGAGTCAGCGCGAATACCTGCCGATGACCAGCGGCATCCACCTGTTCCAGCACGGAGCCCTGCGGTGAAAAGCGCCATTGCGTGGTTGCCCCTTCGGACTCCAGCGGTACCTTGCGCTCAACGTCAGCATCTGGCCAATCCGGCACAACCGACTCGAGCACGAAGTGTCGGGTGTTTTCACAACACTGGCCGGTGATTGCGAATTGCTCGAACAGGACACTGCCGGCCGGATCGTCATGCCGGATCAACTGACCGAGCTGATTGCGCAGCGCCTCGCCAAAGCCGGGCCGGCCATAGGCAAAACGCTCGGCGCAGCGGCGAGGTACGCCTGTGCCTTCTTCGAACACCGCGACAGGGCGCAGCAAGTCATCGTATGCAATCTCGCGGCATGTGCCACGACTGTCCCAGTTGAACAGCGTCTGGCCGGCCAAACCCGGCAACCGGACCTGGACTCCCGCATCGCTACTGTCCGAGCGCAGCGCGATATCGTTCAAGGCATGGGTGGTGGTGAGGCTGGCGGGCGCTTGCGGATCGATCACCTGCAACGCCCACAATCGCGCATCCCATTGTTTGACTACACGCCCGGCAACGTCCCGCAACGTCCGCTCGATTCGGGGCTCACTTGCCAGCGCCGCATCGGCGCGCCAGTAGTTGACGTTGAGGATCGCCAAACCACGCGGATCGTTCACGGCAAGCGTTGGCGTATTGCGGTGGATGCCCATAGTGCGTCAACGTCCCAGTGTGCCCTTCGCGCATGAGAGCAAGCCCGGACGTGGATGCCTACTGTCAGAAATTACAGTCCCGACCAACGGCAGGCTTGTTGCCGCTCCGAATATCCATTGTGCGACGCCTTCGGTAGGATGAAGCTCACTCACTCACGGAGCGTTCCCGCATGTTCATCGGCATCCTGCTGGTCATCACCTGGCTGATCCTGCTGCTGCGCTATCCGGCCAAGGCCTTGCCGGTGTCGGTGGCCGCTGCCATCGGCCTCGGCTTCGTAGCCATGTGGGTGGTGTGGCTGGACAACCGCGAGATCAAACAACTGGCGCGCCTGGAACTGCGCATTGCCTATGCTCCCGAACAATGTCCGTCCGACCGTCCACTGCAATTGAAAATGAACAACGGTAACGATGTGCCGCTGACCGAACTGCGTTGGCGCATCGCCGCGTACGCGCCGGGCGATACGGTCAATCTGGCCGACAATCAATACACCGCCCCGCGCTATCGCGGCCCCGGCGAACTGCAGGCCGGCGCCACCTGGGAAGATTGCTTGCCACTGCCGCCGCTGCGCCCCGGCTATCGCCCGCAAACCCTGGAGTTTCGCGCCGAGCATTTGCAGGGTAGTTTTGCCGACTGATCCCCTCCCCCGACTTTTTTGCACAAGGAATGCGCCATGCCCGTTGCGTTGATTACCGGTTGTTCCAGCGGCATCGGCCGCGCCCTCGCCGACGCGTTCAAAGCCACCGGCTACGAAGTCTGGGCCAGTGCGCGCAAGACTGAAGACGTCGCTGCGCTCAGCGCCGCCGGTTTCACCGCGATTCAGTTGGACGTCAATGATGGCGCCGCGCTTGAGCAACTCGCCGAGCGTCTGAACCAGGAACACGGCGGCCTCGATGTACTGATCAACAACGCCGGTTACGGCGCGATGGGGCCGCTGCTCGATGGCGGCGTGCAGGCGATGCAGCGCCAGTTCGAGACCAACGTGTTTTCGATTGTCGGCGTCACCCGCGCGTTGTTTCCGCTGCTGCGTCGGGCCAAGGGGCTGGTGGTGAATATCGGCAGCGTGTCAGGTGTACTGGTCACGCCATTTGCCGGCGCCTACTGCGCGTCCAAAGCGGCGGTACACGCGTTGAGCGATGCCTTGCGAATGGAACTGGCACCGTTTGGCATTCGTGTGATTGAAGTCCAGCCCGGCGCCATCGAATCGAGCTTTGCGAAGAATGCCGGACATGAAGCCGAGCAATTGATCAACGAGCAATCGCCGTGGTTTCCATTGCGTGAAGGCATTCGGGCACGGGCCAAGGCATCGCAGGACAAACCCACCCCGGCCAGTGAGTTTGCTGCCGAGCTGTTGAAAGCGGTGCGGCAGAGCAAGCCGCCACGGCTGGTTCGCATCGGCAACGGCAGCCGGGCGTTGCCGTTGCTGGCGGCGTTGTTGCCGAAAGGGTTGTTGGAATCGACGTTGATGAAGCGCTTCGGATTGCGCGCAAAGCTCTGATACCCAGTTGTTGCGACGAGCGGTATCCCGACCTGTCAGAGTTGACAGTAGGCGCCCTCTAAAGGAAGGCCTATCGTGAGTTCAAGCCAGGTGAACGGTGTTGAGGCTGTGTTAAAGCCCGGCGAGTAATCCGACCTCACGACAACCGCGCAGGGACGTATATGACAACCGCTAAGAAGGCCACGAACATCAGGGCCACAATCGACGCTACATGGGGAAGCGGTGAAGGCAAACTTCAACTTGACGATATATTTCAGGACGACCCGGCGAAGTCCCGGCCCCTCACCGGATCGACGCTGCTGCGCGATAAATCGTTGCTGGTTACCAGTACCTTCGACAATAGCTCCTTCTTCATTTCCAAGCTGAACCACTTGGGTGCCGTAGACCTGGCGTTCGGTGTCGAAGGGCGTGTCATGGGTTCGTTCCTGGCCAATGAGCAGGCCTCTGGCGGGCCTATTGCAGAAGGTGCCGATGGGCGGCTGTTCATGGCGGGCAGCACAACCAATGGGAAGTCGAGCGAGGTTAGCCCCGCGATTCTCTGCCTCGACAGCAAAGGCAATCGAGTGAGCAGCTTTGGCGACAATGGCCAAGTCATCATCGATCCCCCAAACACACAACGGCTTACGAAAAAAGGCCCGGCATTCGTGTTCGCGTTACCCGATGGCAGCATTATTGTCGGCGTTGATTACCACACGCCTGACGTGCTCAGGGCGCACCTGTACAAATTCGATGCGCAGGGAGCACCCGTAAAGGCATTCGGCACAGATGGCCGAGTTGAAATAAAGCACAGGCTGCGGCATGCATCGACGTCACTCAGCGACGGTTGCGTGCTCGACAATGGACTGTTGTTATTTGCAGGCTACGAAAAATACGAGCCCGACGTGAACACGGACGGTCTCGTCGTGATGTTGAATTCAGACAGTGGCGCGCCCCATGAGAATTTCGGTCACCCGGAAAGACCCGGGATTCTGGTAGTCCGGTACAACTCCAGGGGTGCCGAACTCAATACTGTGAGACAGCGAGCCCCCAATAGGTTCACGGCATCCGGCTACACCAACATGGGCAACGCCTTGAGTGACCGATACGGCATGTTGATCGCCTTCGATGAAGAAGGTAAGCCCGATTTCGACGTTTTCGGCAGTCCGAATATCATGCCGCTTCCAGCAGATCTCGGCAGCGACAGGCGAGTCAACTGGGCGGACCATGTTCCTTTCGCTGATAACATCGTAGTTTCTGGTGGAGACGAGAAGGGCAATTATATTGCCTGTGTTAAAGCACGCAGCGGTGGCTACAACTCCGATTTTTCAGACGCGGGTGGCGTCATCCCTCGCGAGGAGACCACCGACTCTCTCTCCAGGCTTCATTATCAGCAGGACCCTGGAAAATTGATTGTTGCCCTCAACATCAACCCAGAAAATCCTCTGGGTTGTCTGTATCGCTACAACATTTCCCAGTAGCTGGAAGCATAACCGCGTCGCCCGGTCCAGGGGCGACTCGGTCGATCAATTGCCTGCCATGTCCTGCTTCACCACCACCGTGCAAGTAATCCCCGCCGCCAGCAACACCCCCGCCGGCACCTCATCAATGTGAATCCTTACCGGCACCCGCTGCGCCAGGCGCACCCAGTTGAACGTCGGGTTCACATCGGCGATCAGCTCGCGGCTTTCCGGGTTGTCGCGGTCGTAGATGCCGCGGGAAATGCTTTCGACATGGCCCTTGAGCACCTCGCCGCTCATCAACTGCATATCGGCTTTGTCACCCACTTTGACGTGCGGCAGTTTGGTCTCTTCGAAAAATCCGTAAACCCAGAACGAGTTCATGTCGACCACGGCCATTTTCGCCTCGCCGATGCGCGCGTAGTCGCCGCGATGCACATTGAGGTTGGTCACGTAGCCGTCCACCGCCGCACGCACTTCGGTGCGTTTGAGATTGAGTTCAGCGGCTTCCAGTTGCGCCTGGGCGTGTTGGTAATCGGCCAGCGCAGCGTCGGCGATGTTGCTGGCGTCGTCGCGGTTCTCTTTGGAGATCACCAGATTGTCGAGGTCGGCGCGGCGGTGGGCGTTGACCTTGCGCATTTCCCAGGTCGACTTGCGCGAGGCGACCAACGACTGCGCCTGCTTGACCGCGATGCGATAGTGCTCGGGGTCGATGCGCATCAGCAGATCGCCCTTCTTCACCAACTGGTTGTCACGCACCGGCACTTCGACCACTTCGCCGGTGACGTCGGCGGCGACGTTGATGATGTCGGCACGCACGCGACCATCGCGGGTCCACGGCGTGTTCATGTAGTGCTCCCACAACGTGCGGCCGATCCACAGCGCCAGGGCCAACACCAGCAGGGTCGCGAGCAGGCTGAAAAACTTTTTCATCAAGATGTTCTCAACGGTAGACAGTCAGCGCCATGGCGCCGAACAGACAGGTAAACAGGCTTAGACGCAGCAGCGCCGGGTGCCAGAAAAAACGGTACAGGTCGAACCCCGAGAGGAAGCGGTCAACTGCCCAGGCCAGTCCCGCAGCGATGAAAAACATCAGGGTCATGGTCGGCATGTACACGCCGTGGAAGGCGATTTCACGAGGCATGGGCAAGTCCTTCGGGCCTGGCAGAAGCGAATTCGGCGAGGGGTGATTGCGGGTCGAGCAGCGAGGTGCGGATGAAGTGCAGGTAGCTTTTCACCCGGCGCAACGCCGAGGTATCGAAGTGCGGCGCGAACGGCTCGTCGGTGGCGGCGACGCGGCTGATCGCGTGATCGACCGCCACGAGTGCGCGTTCGAGATTGCTCGCGTTCGCCTGCAAAAACAGGCGCACCAACGCGCGCCCCATCACGCGGATTGCCTGGCGCCACGGCTGCGATTCGGCATACGCCGGGTGCACCGGCAGGATCGCCTGTTCCTTGCGCAATTCGATGATCGCGTGGCCGACTTCGAGCACCACGAACATCCAGCGCAGCAGGCTTTTTTGCACTTTCGGTTGCCCTGCCGCGAGGCCATAGGCCTGATGCAGCAGATCGCGGGTGCGGCTCTCGAAACGCGAGGCCAGACCCTTGAGTTTGCCGCTGATCGCGTAGACCACTTGCCCACGCAAGTCCTGCTCCAGGCGCTGCCACAGCCAGCGACTGTTCGGCGGCAGAATGATCGCCCCCGCAGCCGCACACACGAGCATGCCCATGACCATGGCGATGTAGTCGTTGATGAAGGTGTAGGGGTTGTAAATCGTGAGATTGTCCGGCACTGAACCGGTGCTGAAAAAGATCAACAACCCGAGGCCGACACCGGCGTATTGCGGTCGTGAAGCGAGGAACGAACCGAGCACGATCACCGGCGCGAGCATCACACAGAGCAAGGGGAAACCGTCGATCAGCGGGAAGATGAAAAACATCTCGACGAAGCCGATCAGTGCGCCGAGAAACGTGCCGCAGGCCATTTGAAAGGCCATGCGTTTGGGGTTCGGTGTGGCGGCGGAAAGGCCGACGGTGGCGGCGGCGATCAGGGTCATGGTCGCCCCGCTCGGCCACGCGGTGGCGACCCAATAACTGCCCAACACAATCAGGATGAACGAGGCACGAATTCCCGACGCGGCTGCGGCCCACCAGTTGGTTTGCGGGGTGAACGGCTCGTCCCAGCGCTCGCGTTCGTGGCGGTGCTCGGCCAGGGACGCATGGGTCTGCGCATAGCTGTGCAGGTCATCGACGAAGCGGTAGAGCAATTCGTAGGCGGTGTGGAAATCCAGTTGTTCGGCTTCGCTCGGAGCAGTGTCCTGAAAGATCCCGCGCAGGGTTCTGACACGTGCCGGCAGACCTTCCTTATAGGTGGCCAACGCGGTCGCCAAACGGGCCGCATCGGGGCTGGTCAGGGCGCGACCGCTGAAGCCGTCGAGCACTTCGGCGAGGTCCTGCAAGCCCGGTTTGATCGCCGCCACGACATGCTCTTCGCCATTGCCGCGCAGGCGTTCAAGCAACTGATGCAAGGCGTTGAAGCGCGTGGTGATGCCCATGAACTCGCTGTTCAAACGACTCAGACGACCGTTGCGCCGGCGCATGTGCGGGTCTTCGAACACGGTCACACTGCGCAGCCCTTCCAGGCCGACGGCTTCGGCAATGAAGCGCACGTTGCTGGCTTCGAACGCCTCGGCTTTGCTGCGCCCGCGCAAGCCATCGGTGACGAACAAGGCGAACACACCGAAGCGCTGATACAAGGCATTGCGCATCGCCGCGCTGGCGGTCTGCGGCAGAATCGCCGCGCTGATCAGCGTCGAACAGAGAATCCCCAGCGAGATCTCCAGCACCCGCCACACCGCCGCCATAAAGGCGCCGTCCGGGTGCGCCAGCGCGGGCAGACCGACCATCGCTGCGGTGTAACCGGCGAGAACAAAACCGTAGGCGCGAAAATTGCGGCAACGCGCGGCACCGGCCGAGCAGATGCCGACCCAGATCGCCAGCGAGCCGAGAAACAGCTCCGTGTTCTGCGCGAACAAAGCGATCAGCGTGACCATCATCGCCGACCCGGCCAGCGTGCCGAGCAAGCGATAGAAACTTTTGGCGAACACCTGACCGCTTTGCGGCTGCATGACGATAAATACTGTGATCATCGCCGTACGCGGTTGCGGTAGTTCCAGCCGCATCGCCAGCCACAGGGTGAGAAACGCGGCGAGCAACACCTTGAAGATATACACCCAGGTCACGCCATCGCTGCGTGCCCAGTCGAAAAAACCGCGACGCCATTCCAGGGAGTGGAGCCAGCGTAGAGGGGCGGGCAAGGAGGTCATTGAAAATACTCAGGCATGCAATGCGGACTCGAAACCTGTGGGAGCGAGCCTGCTCGCGAAAGCAGCGTGTCAGGCAACATGTTCATTGACTGATACGCCCTCTTCGCGAGCAGGCTCGCTCCCACAATGGATGCTGTGTTCAACGCAGCAGCGCCGGGGTTTTCGGGGCTTGGGTCTGCTCGGCTGTCGGTACGTCATCACCCGCACCGAGGCCACCCCCCAAGGCAGTCACCAGCTCGGCATGCGCACTCAACCGCGCCGCCTGGACCTGCTGCTGCACTTGCTGCTGTTTGAACAGCAAGGTCTGCGCATTCAGCACATTGAGGTAATCGGTGAGGCCACGTTGATAGGCGATCATCGCGATGTCGTAAGTCTTCTGCGCGGCAGCCACGGATTCGGCGGCGAAGTCCTGCTGCTTGTCCATCGATTCGCGACGGATCAACTGATCGGAAATGTTCTTCAGCGCGTTGATCAGGGTCTGGTTGTAGTGCGCCACGGAGATGTCATAACCGGCCGCCGCTTCGCCCAATTCGCCACGCAGTCGACCGCCGTCGAAGATCGGCAACGAGATCGCCGGGCCGACGTTGTAGTTGAGTTTCTTGCCGGTCAGAAACTCCAGCGCGCCGCCGCCAGTGGCCATGTAGCCGAGGCTGCCGACCAGATCGACGTTGGGGTAGAAACCGCCGTGGGCGACATCGATGCCGCGCGCCTGCGCCGCCACTTGCCAGCGACTGGCGACCACGTCCGGACGCTGGCCGAGCAGTTCGGCGGGCAATGCCGAGGGCAACTTCAACGGCGCCGCGAGGGACAGCGTCGGCCGTTGCAGTTGCGCCGCCGCGCCCGGCCCTTTGCCGGCCAGCGCAGCAATCTGGTTGCGGCTCAGGGCGATTTCCTCGTCCAGCGCATCGAGTTGGCGATGAGTCTCCGGCAGCGGTGTTTCGGCCTGACTGACTTCGAAATGCGTGCCGATGCCACCGCTCAAACGCTTCTGCGCCAGATCGAGAATCTGCTGTTGCTGTTTGAGCATTGCGGCAACGATGTCGCGCTGGGCGTAATGCAGCGACAGCTCGATGTAGGCGCGGACGATGTTGTTCTGCAATTCCAGCTGCGCCAGGCGCGCCTCGGCCACGCTCACATGGGCCAGATCCACCGCGCGTTCACTGGCATTGCGCTCGCGGCCCCAGAGGTCGAGGGCATAACTGAAGCCGAGCGCGGCGTTGTTGTCCCATGTGGTGGTGTTGGCCAGATCGCCGGGGCCGTAGAACTGATCGGTCGGCCAGTTGTGGCGCTTAAGGGTCGACTCGCCATTGATCTGCAACGCCTCGGCCGCTTCGGCAACACCGGCCATGGCCTTGGCCTGACGCACCCGCGCAGCGGCCATGGCCATGCTCGGGCTGCCTTGCACGGCGAGGTCGATCCAGCGATCAAGTTGCGCGTCACCAAACGCCTGCCACCATTGGGCGCTGGGCCAGTGGGCGTCTTTGGCGGCCTCGGCAATGGCAGCGTCGGTGGCCAGTGAATCGGCCGCGAGTGCCTCGCCGTGAGGGGCAATGCCTTGGGTAGAGATGCAGCCGCCGAGAGCCAGGGTTAAAGCCAGAACACTGAGCGGCAAAAGCGCTCTGTTGATGCGACGCGGCACAGCTGCGAATTCCTGAGAGAGGGATAGATCGAGGACCGTGCAGGAGCTGCCGCAGGCTGCGATTTTTGATCTTGCTTCCCTTAAAACAAAATCAAAAGACCGCAGCCTTCGGCAGCGCCGGCACAGGATCGGCGCAATTCTATGGAGCTGCCTCTGCGGCGATAAGCTGGGATTTCTGTGAATCTTTGTTACGGTTAACGAGATAATCCCTTGGTCGGGGGTCTCAGCCCCTGAAACTTCGTGTCACAATTTGCCATCTCCCTTGAGAGCACCCCATGGACACTTTGCAAAACATGCGCGCCTTCAGTTGTGTTGCCGAAGCGGGCAGCTTCACCGCCGCCGCCGTGCAACTGGACACCACCACCGCCAACGTCTCGCGCGCGGTCTCCAACCTCGAAGCCCATCTGCAAACACGTCTGCTTAATCGCACAACCCGGCGCATCGCCCTGACCGAAGCCGGCAAACGCTACCTGCTGCGCTGCGAACAGATCCTCGCCTACGTCGAAGAAGCCGAAGCGGAAGCCAGCGACGCCCACGCACGCCCGGCCGGCCAGCTGAAAGTGCACACCATGACCGGCATCGGTCAGCACTTCGTCATCGACGCCATCGCCCGCTACCGCAAGACCCACCCCGACGTGACCTTCGACCTGACCCTGGCCAACCGCGTGCCGGACCTGCTCGACGAGGGCTACGACGTGTCCATCGTGCTGGCCAGCGAACTGCCCGATTCCGGCTTCGTTTCGCAACGCCTGGGCATCACCTACAGCATCGTCTGCGCCTCGCCGGCGTACGTAAAAGCCAACGGCGCCGCGCAGAAACCCAGCGACCTGCTCAACCACGCCTGCCTGCGCCTGGTCAGCCCGGTGATCCCCCTGGAGAAATGGGCCTTCGATGGCCCGGACGGCCAGGAAACGGTCACCATCAACAGCTCACCATTCCTGGTGAACTCCGCCGACGCCATGAAAACCGCCATCACCAGCGGCATGGGCGTCGGCGTGCTGCCGGTCTACGCCGCCATCGAAGGCCTGCGCAACGGCACTCTGGTGCGCGTGATGCCCAACTACCGCTCGCAGGAACTCAACCTCTACGCGATCTATCCGTCGCGGCAGTACCTGGATGCCAAGATCAAGACGTGGGTGGAATATTTGCGCGGATCGTTGCCGGAGATATTGGCGGCGCATCAGGCGGAACTGGTTGCGTATGAGTTGAGCGGGAGCCTGGCTGGCGCGCGCGTCGCCACCTGACTTTAAACACCGCTGACTTCGTGTAGGAGCTGACGAGTGCAACGAGGCTGCGATCTTTTGATCTTGCTGTTTAAAAATCAACGGATCGCAGCCTACGGCAGCTCCTACATCGCGGTGTTTACGGGGAAGTTTCCGACAGGTTTTGCAGGTTGTCCGTCGGAAGTGCGCTGGCTAGGATTTGGCGGTTGCTGACGAATCAGCAACCGGGTCTGGAAAACCCGCAGGATCACAGCGCATGACATAATGCCGCGCTCTTTCAGCGCCGGTATTCAGTTATGGCGGCTGTACGTGGGAGACCTTCGGGTCTGCCGGGTTTGATCCTTTGCCGGTTTTTCCAGTCCGCGTACAGCTGCCACCCCTTTCGCCTGGAAAACGAAAAATGGCAGCTCCATTAATCCAAAAGGATCTTTGCCATGTTCAAACCCACACCCAATCCCCCCGAATCCGCAAGCACCTCACCCTACCAATCCCCGGACTCGACGAAACTCCACGACGCCGCCGAGCGCGCGCTGGATCACTACCTCAAACCGGCCACCACCGCGCAGCAAAGCCACAAACCCAGCACCATGTTCCAGGTCGCCCCGGACCAGGACAACGAAAGCCTGCTGGCCCACGCCTGCGAATCCCTCGCCTCGGCGAGCATCATGAGCAGCGACATCGCCGCCCACGTCGACAGCCCACAGCGGCACACCATACTGGCCATCCAGCAGGTGATCATGCTGGCGGAACTGGCGGTGAACCGGGTGCTGGATAACTATGAAATCCATCAGCCCCAGACACACAATTGAACCTCTGTGGGAGCGAGCCTGCTCGCGAAGGCTTCAGCACATTCAACATTCGGGTGTCAGATAAACCGCTTTCGCGAGCAGGCTCGCTCCCACAATTAGATCGAATACAGCCTCAAGAAACAGGTCGGCTGTCAGGCCGCCATCGCGAGCAGGCTCACTCCTACAAAAGCAAAGGCAAAGCAGCGCAGCTGCCCGCGGCGAAGCCGCCCCACTCAACAATGAGCGCAAGCTCGAGTGCTTTTGATCTTGATCGACCGGCGACGTCGGAAGGCTGAGCGGAGGGATTGATCCGGGGGTGGGAGCGCAGCGACCGTCTGGCGCAGCCAGACACAGCGGAAGGAGGTGCAGCGAAGCAAACCGTAGCCGCTGCGCCCGGATCGATCCCGGAGCGAAGGGACCCGAGCCTGCGAGGGCCGAACGTAGGAGCTAGCGTTTTTTGCTTACTTTTTTAGGCGCTTGTAAAAAAGTAAGTCGCCGTCAGGCGAAACCGCCAGCCGCCGCACCGAAACCTTCGGATATTCACACCAGACAAACCAAGGCATGGTCGGCCCAGAGGCCGCCAAGACAACCCGAGCGAGAAAATGTTAGCGTGCTTGCAATCAAGCCCCGACGAGCCCAAGCCCAATGAAAAAAACAGTCCTAGCCTTCAGCCGCATCACCCCGCCCATGATCGAACGCCTGCAAGAAGAATTCGACGTCATCGTCCCCAACCCCAAGACCGGTGACATCAACGCCCAGTTCAACGAAGCCCTGCCCCACGCCCACGGCCTCATCGGCGTCGGCCGCAAACTCGGCCGCGCACAACTGGAAACCGCGACAAAACTCGAAGTGGTTTCGAGCGTCTCGGTCGGCTACGACAACTACGACCTCGACTACTTCAACGAACGCGGGATCATGCTCACCAACACCCCCGACGTGCTCACCGAAAGCACCGCCGACCTCGCTTTCGCCCTGATCATGAGCAGCGCCCGCCGCGTCGCCGAACTCGACGCCTGGACCAAGGCCGGCCAATGGCAGGCCAGCGTCGGCGCCCCGCTGTTCGGCACTGATGTGCACGGCAAGACCCTCGGCATCGTCGGCATGGGCAACATCGGCGCCGCTGTCGCCCGGCGCGGACGCTTCGGCTTCAACATGCCGATCATCTATAGCGGCAACAGCCGCAAGACCGAACTGGAACAAGAACTCGGCGCACAGTTCCGCAGCCTCGATGAGCTGCTGGCCGAAGCTGATTTTGTCTGCCTGGTAGTGCCACTGAGCGACAAGACCCGTCACCTGATCAGCCATCGCGAACTGGCGCTGATGAAGCCGAGCGCGATCCTGGTCAACATCTCGCGCGGCCCGGTGGTCGACGAACCGGCACTGATCGAAGCCCTGCAAAACAACCGCATCCGTGGCGCCGGGCTGGACGTCTATGAAAAAGAACCGCTGGCCGAATCGCCGCTGTTCCAGTTGAAAAACGCCGTGACCCTGCCGCACATCGGCTCGGCCACCACCGAGACCCGTGAAGCCATGGCCAACCGCGCACTGGCCAACCTGCGCAGCGCCCTGCTCGGCGAACGGCCGCAGGATCTGGTCAACCCGCAAGTCTGGCGCGGCTGAAAAAAAGGCCGGCGCAACATTGCGCCGGCCTTCACCTTACATAACTTGCAACCGAACAAAAACGCCGGACCCAGCAACAGCAATATAAGCTCTCGCAACTTATCAACTTATTGATTAATTGCCATGGAGAGCCAATCCCGTGAACACCTTGACCACCGACAAACTCATTCGTTACAGCAAAGTCATCTTGATGGCTTATATAAGTTTCTTTGGCTTGCTGGTGATGATTCATAACTTCACCGACTACGAGTCCAACTACACTTACGTTGCACATATCCTGAGCATGGACACCACCAACGCCAGTGAAAACATCATGTACCGCGCGATCGATTCGCCGATGATCCATCACCGGATCTACTGGTTCATCATCACCATGGAAGTCACCTATACCGTGCTTTGCCTGATCGGTACTTACCAGTTGTATCGCTACATCGATGCATCGCCAGCGGCATTCCATGAAGCCAAGAAGTTTTCGATCATGGGCATATTGGTCGCCATTTTCATTTATTACGTTTGTCTACAAACTGTAGGTGTCGAGTGGTTCGACATGGACACTTCGCTATCATGGAATGCCAAGGACTGGGCAAGGCATATTGTCGACTTCATCTTCCCGGTGATGATCTACATCACTTTGAAAGTTGAGCGCTGAAACCCAGCGCTCGCTTTATCAAGCCAACTTCCCTTGACCCGCAGACAACCGCACTTTCGGTTTACGAAACACCAGCACGTTGCCCAGCATCACCAACACCAGCCCGACCAGCGCCGGTGCGGTCCATTGATAACCTTCGGCAAACGCCGACACGTTCAGGGCCACCACCGGGAACAGCACCGTGCAGTAAGCCGCCCGCTCCGGGCCCATGCGCCCGACCAGCGTGAGGTACGCGGTGAAGCCGATCACCGAGCCGGGAATCACCAGATACAACAGTGCCCCGACGTAACGCGGCGACCAATCCATGTCGAAGGGTATGCCCTTGATCAGACACCACACCGTCAGCATCGCCGCGCCGTAGGCCATGCCCCAGGCGTTGGTGGTCAGCGGTCGCAATCCCGCTTTCTGTTGCAGACTCGAGAGCATATTGCCGGCGGAAAAACACAAGGTGCCGCATAACGCCAATCCAAGGCCGAGCAGGGTTTGCGGGCTGGCCTGATGCCCGGCCAGTTCCGGCCAGAACAACAGCCCCAGACCCGACAGCCCCAACGCACCGCCGAGCAACACATTGCGCGCAATGCGCTGGCCGAAAAACACCCGCGCATTCAGCGCGTTCCACAACGTCGCCGTAGAAAACACCACCGCCACCAGACCGCTGGGAATCCACTGACTGGCGGTCAGAAAACACATGAAGTTCACGCAGAACAGACAGAGCCCTTGGGCCACGCAGATCAAATGGCCTCGGCGGTTCATCGGTTGCAGGCGCCGGCTGAGCAGCAACAACGCAAACAACACGAACGCGGCGAGGCCGAAGCGATAGACAATCGACACCGGAATTTCGACTACGCCCAATTGCCATTTCAAGGCAATCCAGGTGGTGCCCCAGATCAGCACGGTCAGCAGGTACAACGACAGGTTCATGGCCAACACTCCTTAAACAGGCCTTGAGTGTCTGCCCCGGCCATCATTCGGCGCTTGCACAATCTTGCGCTTTTGTCTGGCGGCAGGCTGGCAGGGCGGCGTCTACGGAGTAGGATGCAAGGCGTTGGAGAGAACCGAACATGGCCGCTATCGATAACCTGCAAGTCTTTCAAGCCCTCAACCGCTCGCCGAATGCACGCCTTGTGCACAGCGCCGAGCTCGGTGACGGCATGTCTGCGGCCTTGTGGACCAACCACCACGATGCCCAGGAGTACGAAGCGCCAAGTCATCACACGCTGTCGTGCTACGTCGCCGGCGGCACCGGCACATTCCGTCGTGGCCAGCCGGGCCGCAAGGGCGGGCCGGACAAGCTGTGCATCCTGCCGGCCGATCATGAATCGGGCTGGGTGATCAATGGCGATATCCGTCTGGCGCACCTGTATTTCAGCGCCGAACAATTCGCCCTCGGTTGCGTCACTTTGCTCGATCGCGAACCGCGCGAGATGCAATTACGCGAGCAGACCTTTCTCGAAGATCCGCAGCAGGCGCAGCGCTTCCGGCAATTGCTGAATCTGAACTGGCAAGAGCCGGCCGAGCGCTTGCTGACCAGCAGCCTCGCCCATGAATTGATCAGCCACACCTTGCTCAGCCAGGTCGGTGCGCGCCAGGGCTTGCGCCTCAAGGGCGGGCTGGCGTCGCACCAGCGCCGACAACTGGTGGAGTTCATCGACAACCAGTTGGCCGAGCCGATCAGCCTCGGGCAACTGGCCGGGCTGTGTGCGCTGTCGGAATATCACTTTGCGCGGATGTTCCGCGTCAGCTTCGGGCTACCGCCGCACCAGTACGTGCTGGCGCGGCGCTTGAGCCGGGCGCGGGAATTGTTGCGCGGCACGGCGCTGCCGCTGGGCGAGATCGCGCTGGCGTGCGGGTTTGCCAGTGCGAGCCATTTTACTAATCGGTTCAGGCAGGTTTTGGGTGGGACGCCGGGCGAGTATCGGCAGGCTTTTTTGCGTTGAGCCCTCTTCCCCTCACCCCAGCCCTCTCCCAGAGGGAGAGGGGGCCGACCGAGGTGTCTCGCACTGTACGTCGACCTGAAACACCGAATCGATTATAGATTCAAAGCAACACGTTCAAGTCGGTGTACCTCTGGAATATCCCACGGTCAGTCCCCTCTCCCTCCGGGAGAGGGAGAGGGGGCCGACCGAGGTGTCTTGCGGTGTACATCGACCTGAAAAATCGCATCGATTATGGATTCCAAGCATTACTTTCAGGTCGGTGCATCTCTCGAATATCCCACGGTCAGTCCCCTCTCCCTCCGGGAGAGGGCCAGGGTGAGGGGCTTTTGATCTTGCCTCAAAACTCCAGAGTGCTGGAAAGCGAAACCTGCCGCGAATCCCCCATCGACACAAAGAAGCGGCTCGCCGAAGAGGTGTAATAAGTGCGATCAAACAGGTTCTTCACGTTCAACTGAAACTTGACCTTCTGCCCCTCAACCGTCGTGTCGTAAGTGGCAAACGCATCCGCCACGGTATAGCTCGGCAGGTCAAAATCATTCACCGCGTTGCCGGCACGCTCGCCGACATAACGCGCGCCCGCCCCGACACGCAACTGATCGCCGCCAAACACATTGCCGAAGTCATACACCGCCGACAGCGAGCCGGAATTTTTCGCTACGTTTTGCAGGCGCTTGCCTTTGTATTCCGGGTCTTCGGTGACTTCGGCATCGGTGTAGGCGTAGCTGCCGATCAGGTTCCAGTGCTCGCTGAGCTGCCCGCTCAGGTCAACTTCCAACCCGCGTGAACGCACCTCGCCTGCCGCACTGTAAATCGTTGTCGGGCCTTCGGAATTGGCCACCAGTACGTTGCGTTTCTTGATGTCGAACAACGCGATATTGCCGGTGATGCTGCCGGGCATATCCAGCCGCGCACCCAGCTCCCACGACTTGGCTTCTTCCGGCGCGATGCTGCCGTCGAGCACGGTACTGCTGCCGCTCAGCGGGGCGATGGTCGAGTTGGGTTTGAACGATTCGGTGTAGCTGCCGTAGAACGACAGCGCGTCGGTGTAGCGATAAACAAGACCGGCGCGCGGTACCCACTTCTGGCCATTGCTGTCGGTATTGGCCTTGAACGGCACGCCTTTGCCGGCGTACTGGTCGTACTCCTGAAAACGCCCGCCAGCGACGAGAATCCACTGCTCGTTGAGGTGAATCGAATCCTGCAGGAACAGCGAATCGCTGCGCAGCTTATCGGTCTGCGCACTGTCGGGCGCACTCACCGTAGTGCCCATCACTTCGCGACCATAGACCGGGTTGAGATAGCTGAACGTGGTCAGGCTTTTCTGCCGGATCAGATCCTCGCGGTAGATCTTGCGGTATTCATCATCAACGCCGAACACCAGATCATGCTGCATGCCCAGCACATTCACTTTGCCTTCGAGGCTGGCGGTGGTGAAACGATCGGTGCTGATCGCATTCTGCGTGCCGTCCATGCTCCGCGTCAGTGTGCCTTTGTTGGTGTCGATCGCCGTCACGCGCACTTGGCTGGCGTCGTAGGTTTCACGGTTCCAGCTGTAGCCGAAGTGGGCTTTCCAGTCGTCGTTGAGTTCATGGTCGGCTTCGAAATGGTACAGATCCGAGCGCCCTTCCATGTCGTTGAACGGCTCATCGAGACGCTGCTTGCGCGAGATATCCAGCGGATGGTTGGTGCGCGGATCGATCAAGGTGCCACGGTCGAATGGCGTGAGAAATTCGCGGTGCTCGTAGGCGAACAGCAGCTTGGTGCGCTCGCCGTACCAGGCCAGCGACGGTGCGATCAGCGTCTCGCGATGGGTGCCGAAGTTGCGCCAGTAATCTTCGTCTTCATGATCGACGACCATGCGATAGGCGAAGCCGGAATCGCCCAGCGCCCCGGTGCTGTCGAAGGCGCCGCCGCTGCCGTTCTTGCCGTCACCGTAGGTCGAACCGCGCACGGTCACGGCGTTGTACTGGGTCAGTTCCGGCTTCTTGCTGACCAGGTTGACCACACCACCCGGATCCTGAATCCCGTAGAGCAACGAGGCCGGGCCCTTGAGCACTTCGACGCGATCCACGGTCGCGTTCATGCCACGGCCCTGCACCAGCGGCATGCCGTCGCGCATGATCGAGCCGTTGCGGTTGTCACCGAAACCGCGAGTCATCACCGAGTCCTGGGTACTGCCCAAGGTGTTGCCCTGGGTGATGCCGCTGACATTGGCCAGCGCGTCGTCTAGATTGCGCGGCGCCTGATCGCGAATGACCTGCGCCGGGATGACATTGACCGTCTGCGGAATTTCTTGCAGCGACGCCGATGAGCGCATCACCGAACTGGTTTCCGGTGGCTGATAACTCATCGATTCGTCGCGCGTGGACGTGATGGTGGTGGCGCCGAGATTGAGCGCGCCTGCGGTCGGCATCGGCTCAAGCGCCAGGGTATGACTGTCGGTGCGGCGAAAGCTCAGGCCGGAGTTGCCGAGCAACCGTTGCAAGGCCTGCTCGGCGCTCATCTGGCCGTTGACTGCCGGAGCATTGAGGCCGTAAGGCGCTTCGTCGGTGTAGACCACGCTCTGCCCGGTCACACGGCTGAAGTCGCTCAGGGCCTGCGGCAATGGTTTGGCGGCGAGGGCAAAATTGAATTGCTGTTGCGCCTGATTGCTCACCGCTTCTGTCGCCAGCGCGATACTCATCGGCAGCAATGCCAACGCGGAAAAACTCAGCGCCGACATGCCCAACCACTGTTTGACCGAACCGGATTTTGCCCTGGACTTCATTGCTCAATGACCTGTGTAGAACCGCAACGGATGCGAATGGCTCGCAGTTTCAGTCACTACACGGATGGGGCTCGAGGTTACCTCACCTTTAATTTGAAAATATTTTGCGGGGGATTTGTTGCCTGGGCTGACGCCTTCGCGAGCAGGCTCGCTCCCACCTTTGGAATGCGTTCCCTGTGGGAGCGAGCCTGCTCGCGAAGAGGCCGGCAGCCTCAGCGCAAAATAATCAGCTGCCCCAACACCCGATGCTGCTCAAACCCCAACACGCCCTGCAACGAATTGAGCACCGCCTGCGGGTCCTTGCTCGGAAAGCTGCCGCTGACCTTACGCGCCGCCAGCTCATCGTTGAGCAGCACAATCCGCCCCGGGTAATAGCGGCGCAGATCCTCCACCACATCGGCCAGCGTGGTCTTGTAGTAAGTCAGCCAACCCTGACGCCAGGCCAGTTGCGCTTCACTGTCTACGGCATGAAGTTTTTCGGCTGTGCCGTCGGCGTAGGCAACTTGCTGGCCGGCCGTGAGAATCTGCTGTTTACCATGCTCATCCGCCGTCACCGCGACACGCCCGGACAATACCGTCACTTGCGCGCCATGAGGTTGCCGGCGCACTTCGAACTGGGTGCCGAGCACCCGCGCTTCGCCCTGCTCCGCCGCCACCACAAACGGGTCGCCGGTGTGGCTGACGCTGAAGAAAGCAGCACCTCTGATCAATTTCACGCGGCGCTGACCGTGACTGAAATCCACGGCAATCGCGCTATCGGCATCCAGCGTCACTTGCGATTGATCGGCCAAGGTCACCGTACGAATTTCGCCAGGCGTGGAGACATGATCGGCGCGCAGATCGTCGAGCCAGCGCTGCGCCTGCCACCCCGTGCCGAGGCTGATCATCAACAGCAGACACGCGGCCAGCGCCAGCGCGCCCGACCAACGCAACATCGGCGAGCGACGCGGGGCGTCCATCGCCTGCAGATAACCTTGCAGCGCGAGCGCATCTTCATCGGCCAGCGTACGCGCCGGGCTTTCGCTGAGTTCCCAGATCACCTGCGCCTGCGCATACGCTTGGGCATGGGCGGGGTCGGCGCGCAGCCATTGGCTGAAGGTCAGTTGATCGCCAGTGCTCGGGCTGTCATGCAACAGGCTCAGCCAGGCCAGCGCGGCCTGTTCCTGGGCCGGCGTCGGTGTGATCGGATCGGATGGCTTCACGGTGCTTTCCCTGGCAGGCGTGGCGCGGGGTCGCGCAGGCTGGCCTTGCAGGCCTCGAGGGCGCGCATCATATGTTTTTCCACGGCACTTTGGGACAGGCCCATGGCCTTGGCGATCTCGGCGTACTTGCGCCCGTGAATGCGATTTAGCAGAAAGATTTGCCGCGTGCGTTCGGGCAAGGCGCGCAATGCTGCTTCGACGTGGCGCAGATCATTGCCGGCTTCGAGGGCGGCCTGGGGTTCGCTGCCATGGCTGTCGGGTTCGTCCGGCTGCCAGCCTTCATTGACTCGCGTGCGCGTGCCTTCGCTGCGCAGATGGTCGATGGCGATGTTGCCGGCGCAGCGCAGCAGATAAGTGCTGAGCTCTTCGACCTGCACCAGCGGCCGCCGCCAGAAGCGCAAAAACAGATCCTGGACCAGATCCGCCGCGGTCGCCCGACAACCGACGCGGCGATTCACCAGCGCCTCCATTTGCGCACGCTGGGACAGAAACACCTGAAGAAAATGCGCACGCGCGCCACGCGCTTCATCGTCACGCGATTCCGGTGGCAGACCGATCAGCACTTCAGCACTGCGCCCAGGCGGCGACCGGGCTCGCCAGCAGGCTCAAGCCGGCCAGTGCCATGGCCAGACGCGGGCGATACGGCAGCAACAGCACTAATGCCAAAGCGCTGAGCATCAGCACCGCGAACCAGTCGACCAGACCGAAACTCCAACCACTGGCCGCGACCGCCGCCCACAGCGAAAGCGCCAGCAACAGCCATCCCGCCAACGCCAGACCCTGACGGCGGCGCGTCGACGGTTTGGCGCCGAGCAATTCGGCGTGATGACGCGGCATCGACAGGCACAATGCTGTGAAGCCGGCGTAGGTGAGCAACAGGGCCAGCAGCATCAGTTGGCACCCTGTTCGACAGTGATCGAGCGAGGCGAAGAGCTTGCTTTGCGAACGCTGACGCGGTCCCCCGCACGCTGCATCTTGCGCGCAGCCCAGCCAAGAAAGAGCCCCGTTGCCAGACACGTCAGATCAAACCCGGCCAGTGCCCAGTCGCGCTGCATCAGGCTGGCGCCAAGATTCCACGGTGTGGTCAGCGCATTGATCAGCGGCACCGCGATAAACAGTGCTGCGCCGAGCGTCAGCTGTTCGATCCACGCCTTGCGCCCCGGACGCAACACCGCGTGCACCATGCTCAGGCCCCAGGCAATAAAGAACGCATTCACTTCCCAGTCGGCCCGCCCCGCCAGACTCACCGGCAACAATCGATTGGCCAGAAAGAACACCGCCACCGCCGACAACAGCCCGGCCATGCTGGCGATATTCAGCACCTCGACCAGACGCAATTCGAACGGCATCGCCGCACTTTTAGCGTGCTTGAGCTGCCGCTTGCCGAGCCAGATCACCAGCCCGGTGCCGATCATTGCCGTGCCAGCCAGTCCGCAGATGAAATACAGCCAGCGCAACAGCGGCCCGGCGAAATGGCCCATGTGCAAACCGTAAAACGCGCCACCCACCGCCATCGCCATGGGCTGATCGGGGGTGCTGCTCAGAAGCTGCCCGGTGACGCCGTTGAAGGTCACCGCCCGGCCGAAATCATGCACCACCCGATCGCCCGCGCGGGACAGCACCACCGTGGCGCTGGCATCGCCCGGATTGCTCACCGACAGCCGCGCGGTGTGGCCGCCCGCCCACTGCTCGCTGGCTTTGGCAAGTAGCGGCGCCATGGCGGTCAACGGCGCGGGGATAGCGGCGCGCTCGGGTGTCTTCGAGGCAGGAAAGACTTCGTCATAGAACTTGCGCACGTCGCTGCCGTAAGAGGCGACGATGCTGGCTGGCATGACCATCGACATGAAAATCACCAGGCTGCTGTAGGTGATCATCAAGTGAAACGGCAGCACCAGCACACCCACCGCGTTATGCCCGTCGAGCCAGGAACGCTGGCCCTTGCGCGGGCGGAAGGTAAAGAAGTCCTTGAAGATTTTCTTGTGGGTGATGATGCCGCTGATCAACGCGACGAACATCACCATTGCGGCGATGGTCGCCAGCCAGCGCCCCCACGGGTAAGGCATCTGCAACTGGAAGTGGAAACGGTAAAAGAACTCGCCGCCCATGCTTTCGCGGCCCTGCACCTCGGCCCCGGTCTGAGCGTCGAGAGTTCGGGATTCGAAGCGGCCGCGCTCGCCGGGTTTGCCCGGCGCCTGCTGCCAGCGCACCTTCAGACCGGGGTCGCGGGCATCGGGCAAATCGATCAGCCAGCGCGAGGCACCGGTGGCGTGTTGTTGCAGATAATCTTGCGCCAGCGCCAGGCTCGCTTCGCTATCAAGCGAATGTGCAGCGATTTCCGGCTGCATCCAGTGGCTGATTTCATCTTTGAAATAAGCGAGCGTACCGGTGAGAAAAATCGCGAACAGCAACCAGCCGAACACCAGCCCGGCCCAGGTGTGCAGCCAGGCCATCGCCTGCCGGAAGCCCTCTTTCATGCCAGCCCCAGACCGCGCGCAGCACCGGAAACGGTGGCGAGAATCACGCTCGGCACCAACAGGCCGACCCACGCCGACCACGCGCTGCGGCAGGCAAAGCACCAGAGCACTGCGACCAGATAGACCAGAAAGGACACGGTCATGCCAGTGACCACCGCTTCGGCGCGGTTCAGCGGCAGCCACAACGTCAGGGTGACACTGGCCAGCGCCGCGACCAGATAGCCGCCGAAAATCGCCGCCAGCACTCGCGAAGTGACGGCCAGACGATAGGACATGGGAAGGGTGGCGAGTTTGCCTTTCATGTTTCGACCCTGAAACGAAAAACGTTCGGCCGACAAGCCGAATCTACAGGCGAGCAATATTAATGATAAATATTCTCATACGCAAAAGCATCTGATTGCCGGACACTGTCGCCAGCCTCTACAATGCGAACCGTTCTTGTTCTCTAATGCACGTTCTCTACGCAAATTTTGCGTCCGGAGTCATTTCGTTGCCGCCCGCCCATCTCGTCGAATCGCTCTACCATGCTCATCACAGCTGGCTCACTGGCTGGTTGCGGCGCAAGCTCGGCTGCCCGGACAGCGCGGCGGATCTGGCTCAGGACACGTTCATCAAGGTGCTGACCGCCCGCGAGCCACCGATGATCATCGAACCGCGCGCCTTTCTCACCACCTTGGCCAAGCGCGTGCTGTTCAATCATTACCGGCGCCAGGATGTGGAACGCGCCTACCTCGAGACACTGGCGCAGATGCCTGAGATGGTCGCGCCATCGGAAGAGCACAAAGCGATCATCCTGCAGACGTTGATCGAACTCGATGAGCTGCTCGACGGCTTGCCGCGCCAGGTCAAACGCGCCTTTCTGCTCGCGCAGGTCGATGGTCTGACTTATCCACAGATCGCCGCAGAACTGGGCATCTCGGTGGCCACGGTCAAACGCCATTTGAACAAAGCGGCCATGCGCTGCTATTTCGCTTTATGAATCGCACCCCGGACTTCTCCGCGCAGGTCGCCGAACAGGCGGTGCACTGGCTGCTGGAAATGCAGCAGGGCACGCTGACCCCGCGCCAGCAACAGGCCTGGCAACAATGGCTGGATGCACACAGCGAACATCGCCGGGCGTGGGAACACATGCAGCGGGTCAATCAGCGTCTGCGTGGTGTTTCCTCGCCGTTGGCCCACGCCGCGCTGAACGGGCCGAAGTCGAGCAGTCGCCGTCAGGCGCTGAAACTGTTGCTGATTCTCGGTGCCGGCTCAGCGGCGACCTGGGGCCTGCGCGAGCACACGCCGTTGCCGTCGCTGCTCGCCGATTACCGCACGCCGGTGGGCCAGCGGCGCAAGATCGGCCTGGGCGGTGCCGATTCGTTACAGCTCAATACCGCCAGCTCGGTTGATGTTGATGGTGCGCAGCGGTTGATTCGTCTGCTCGGGGGCGAAATGCTGTTGAGCGCTGCAAATCCGTTCGAGATACGCACGGCACACGGCGTGCTGAAAAGCCAAGGTGCGCGCCTCAATGTGCGGCAGTTTGTTGATCACACGCAGATCGCGCTGTTTGAAGGACGAGTCGAACTCATAGCCAGCCATCGCGCGCCCCTGCTGCTGCCGGTTGCGCGGCAGTTGAGTTTTACTGCCAGCTCCGTCAGCGCGGCCAAACCACTGGACGCCAATAGCGGTGCGTGGACTGACGGCATGCTGGTCGCCGCCCATATGCGCCTCGGCGATTTCCTCGAAGAGCTTGGCCGCTACCGGCGCGGGCAGCTGCGGTGCGACAGCCAGGTCGCCGATCTGCTGATTTCCGGGACGTATCCACTGGATGACAGTGAGCGGATTCTTGACCTGTTGCAGATCAGTCTGCCGGTCAGAGTGAAGCGCTTTACCCGTTATTGGGTGAGCATCGAAGCGCGGGTGTAAAAAAACGCCAAAACCATGAGCCGTTTTTCAGATCTGGCGTGACAGAGAAGGAAAGCCCCCTTGATTCCACCTTCTCAGGATCATCCACATGCAGCCCACCCGCCTTACCCCACTGGCCCGCAGCCTGCGCAATCTTCTGCTCGGCGCCAGCCTGAGTTTCACCGCCCTGCCCGCTGCGCTGGGCGCCGAGACCAAGGTTTATCACATCGCCCCGACGTCGCTGGAAACCGCGCTGAACCAGTTTGGCCGGGAAGCCGGCGTGCTGATTTCCTTTGGCTCGCAAGTCACCAGCGGTGTGCAGAGCCGGGGTCTGGAGGGCAATTACACGACGCAACAAGGCCTCGATGCCCTGCTCGAAGGCACCGGCCTGCAAGCCCGCGCCGAAGGCGACAATGCCTTCAGCCTGCAACCGCTGGCTGACGCGGCGCTGGAGCTGGGCACCTCGACCGTAGTCGGCGACTGGCTCGGCGATGCGGCGCAGATCAATGTCTTCGAACACCCCGGCGCGCGTGATGTGATCCGCCGCGAAGAATTCGAACGCCAAGGCGCGACCCAGGCCCGCGATGTGCTCAACCGCATCCCCGGTGTGAACGCGCCGGAGAACAACGGCACCGGCAGCCACGACATGGCGCTGAACTTCGGCATTCGTGGTTTGAATCCACGCCTGGCCGCGCGCTCGACAGTATTGATGGATGGCATCCCGGTGCCGTTCGCGCCGTATGGTCAGCCGCAGTTGTCGTTCGCGCCGATCAGCATGGGCAACATGGATGCGGTGGACGTGGTGCGCGGCGGCGGCGCGGTGCGTTATGGCCCGCAGAACGTCGGCGGCGTGGTCAACTTCGTGACCCGGGCGATTCCCGACGAGCCAACGGTCAAGGGTGGTTTCCAGACTGAAACCAGCCCATCGTCGAGCCACGACGGCTTCAAGACCAGCGCCAATCTGCTGGCCGGCGGTACCAACGCCAACGGCCTCGGTGGTGCGCTGTTGTACTCCGGCACCCGTGGCGGTGACTGGCGCGAACACAGCGATACCGAGATCGACGACCTGATCCTCAAGGGCAAATATCAGCTCGACGAGGCCAACAGCTTCAACGCCATGGCCCAGTATTACGAAGGCAAGGCCGACATGCCCGGCGGTCTCACCGTCGCCGATTACGATGCCGATCCGTATCAATCGACGCGGCCGAAAGACCAGTTCTGGGGCCGCCGGACGATGTTCAACTTCGGCTATCGCTATCAGGAAGATCGCCGCGAATTCACCGCCAACACCTTCTTCACCAAAACCCTGCGCAGCGGTTATCTGGATCAGGGCACATTCCTTTCGTTGTCGCCCCGCGAATATTGGGTACGTGGTCTGGAAACCCGTTTCGCCCAAGGTTTCGACCTCGGCCCGAGCAGCCACGAAGTCGGCGTCGGCTACCGCTACATCAATGAGGCCGGCCACGAACTGCGTTATCGCACGCCGATCAGCGCCAACGAATACCCGACCACCAGCAGCCGCAACGACCGCGACACTCGCGGTGGTACCGAGGCCAACGCATTCTTCGTCGATGACCGCATCGACATCGGCAAATGGACCATCACTCCGGGCGTGCGCTACGAGATGATCGAGTCGCAACAGACCAACAACCTGACCAACGTCAAATACAAGGGCGACTACAACACCGCGCTGCCGGCGCTGAACGTGCTATATCACCTCACCGACAGCTGGAACCTGTATGCCAACACCGAAGGCTCGTTCGGCAGCGTGCAATACAGCCAGATGCCCAACCGCGTGAGCAGCGGCGAAGTGAAACCGGAAAAGGCCCGCACCTGGGAACTCGGCACGCGCTACGACAACGGTGCCCTGCGCGCGGAGATCGGCGCATTCCTGATCAACTTCGACAACCAGTACGAAAGCAACCAGACCAACGACTCGGTGATCGCTCGCGGCGAAACCCGCCATCAGGGCATCGAGACCAGCGTCAATTACGCGCTCGACGACTTGAGCCCGGCGCTGGCCGGTTTCGATGTCTACGCCAGTTATGCCTATGTCGACGCCACCATCCGCGAGGACGGGCCGAACAAAGGCAACCGCGTGCCGTTTTCCTCCAAGCACAAAGGCACGATTGGCGTCGGTTATACCGAAGGGCCATGGAAGCTGAATCTGGACAGCAGCTTCCAGAGCGACCAGTTCGCCGACAACGCCAACACTTCGAGGGAAAGCGCCGATGGCAGCACCGGCAAGATCCCCGGCTACATGCTGTTCAGCAGCCGCGCCGGGTATGACTTCGGACCGCAACTGTCGGATTTGAATGTGGCGGTGGGCGTGAAGAACATCTTCAACACGCAGTACTTCACACGCTCGTTCGATGACAACAACAAGGGCAAGTACGTGGGTGAGCCGCGGACGGTTTATGTGCAGACTTCGGTGGCGTTCTGACCGCAGCCCATTGAAGATCAAAAGCCCCTCACCCTAACCCTCTCCCAGAGGGAGAGGGGACTGACCGAGGTGTATTTACGATTTACGCTCGCCTGCAATATCGAGCCGAACGCTGGACTTGAAAACAACCGGAATCGGCCCCCTCTCCCAGAGGGTGAGGGACTGACCGAGGTGTATTTACGATTTACGCTCGCCTGCAATATCGAGCCGAACGCTGGACTTGAAAACAACCGGAATCGGCCGCCTCTCCCAGAGGGTGAGGGACTGACCGAGGTGTATTTACGATTTACGCTCGCCTGCAATATCGAGCCGAACGCTGGACTTGAAAACAACCGGATCGACTCCCTCTCCCTCGGGAGAGGGCTGGGGTGAGGGGCTACGGTCTTAAACCCTGCGAGCAATCACCAACACCACAAACAAAAAAACGGGCCTGCATCAGCAGGCCCGTTCTCCTTGTGTGACTTGTGAAATCAGCGCATCAACTGTTGATCGCTGCCTGTTCGTTCTCGTCGAATTCTTCCGCCAACAGCTTGTCGTTGGCTTTGCCGCTAAATGGCACTACAGCGGCGCGTGGTTTACCTCGCAGTTTGCCGAACAGATGATCCAGTGCGTGCTCGAGTTTTTCGGCAGCACCGTCGATCGCCTGTTCCAGCGAATCGGCTTTGTGGGTCACGGAAATCGGTTGGTGGCCTTTTGGCCGCGCTTCCAGTTGGCAGCGCAAGTCATGGGGACCTGGTTTTTCGCCGTTCTCGTCGCTCAGGTGGACTTCGACACGGGTCAGGTCTTCTTCATAACGGTCGAGCGTGCTCTCAATAGTTGTACGTACCCACTCCTCCAGTCGCTTACTGCTTTGAATATGGTTATCGCTGTTGACTTGGATTTGCATAGTTCATCCCTTATTTCAGCTAGCTCGCTGGAGGCCTTGAAGTGAATTTCCTGACCTCCTGGTTACAACAATCGGCCCGAGCGGCGAACATTTCAACCCCTGAAAAAAGAAAAATATTCATTCGCAAAAAAAGCCGGACAACCGAGCGAGGCGCTGTTAATGTCGGGAGTTGGGTCGACCCGCTCCGCAGAAAAATCTGCTCACATCTGCTGCTCGTTCAGCGGGTGCAAACTGCGAAAAATCCCCGCCTCCTCCACCAGCCAGTCGTGCACAGCGCGCACGCCCGGATGGCTCAACGCCCCCGGTGCATACAGCAGCACATAGCGTTTATGGTTGGGCACCGACAAGCCGAACGGCACGATCAAAGTGCCGCGCTCCAGCTCATCGTTGAGCAACGTGCGCCGGGCAATCGCCACGCCCATGCCAGCGATCGCCGCTTCGATGGTCAGGTGATTGCGATTGAATGTGTGGCCGCGTCGCACATCGGCGCCTTCGAAGCCGATCGCGTTCAGGTAGAACTCCCATTCCGCGTACTCGTAACTGCCACGCCAGGCGGTGATGTCGTGCAGCAACGGGAAATGCACCAGATCCGCCGGCCCGTGCAACGGCGGTCGCCCACGCAATAGGCTCGGCGCGCACACCGGAAATATCTGCTCGTCGAGCAAGGCTGTGGATAACAATCCGGGGTAGCTGCCATCGTTGAGGTCGATGGCCAGATCGAAATCGCCCTCATGCAGTGGCACGCTGCTGTCCTCGGCCACCAGGCGCAACTGGATATCTGGAAAGCGTTGCTGCAAGCGCGGCAGGCGCGGGGTCAGCCACTTGCCGAGAAACGACGGAATCGAGCGCAACCGCAGAGTCCCGCTGATCATCCCGGCGTCCAGCCGGCGCAATTCCGCATCGATGCTGCCGTACGCTTCATTGACGGTAATCGCCAGCCGCTGCCCCTGTGCACTCAACTCCACGCCGCGCGCGCGCCGATGAAACAGGCGAAAGCCCAGGCGCTCTTCCAATTGGCGAATCTGCTGGCTGACCGCGCCCGGGGTGATGTGCAGCTCTTCGGCACAACGGGTGAACGACAGGTGCCGCGCGGCACAGGCAAACACCTGCAGCCAGACATAGGTCTGGGCATGCAATTGACGACTCATTGTTTAGTCCTGCTAAAGGCTGTCTTAGGAGGTTTCGTTGGTCACCTCGAACCGAGACAGGCAGTATCGCCGACATTGCGCTTGTCCGACAAAAAATGGCAGCGATTTCTACTCCATTGCTTGTAAGGGTTTAGCATGGCTATCAGTGTTTTCGATCTATTCAAAGTGGGCATCGGCCCGTCCAGCTCCCATACCGTCGGTCCGATGCGTGCAGCGGCGACCTTTGCCCAAGCTCTGATCGATCAGCATCTGCTCAATGATGTGCGACGTGTGCAGATCCGCCTGTACGGTTCGCTGTCGGCCACCGGCGTCGGCCACGCGACTGACCGCGCAACGGTCATGGGCCTGATGGGCGAGTGGCCGGACAGCATCGATCCTTCGACCATCGATCCACGCATTCAACAACTGCGCGAAACCGGACAACTGTCCCTCGCCGGTCGACGTTCAATTGCTTTTGACTGGCAGAGCGATCTGCTGCTGCTCGACGAGAGCCTGCCCTACCACCCCAACGCCATGTCGCTGAGTGCATTTGGCGAAAGCGCCGAGCTGTTCACGCAAACCTATTACTCGGTGGGGGGCGGATTCATCGTCGAAGCGGCTGAAGCCGAGTCTGGCGTGGCGCCAATCAGCGACGTGGTGTTGCCCTACGATTTTTCCAGCGCCGCCGAACTGCTCGCCCTGTGCAAACAGCACAATCTGCGCGTTTCCGAACTGATGATGGCCAACGAGCGCGCCTGGCGCAGCGACGCCGAGATCCGTCAGGGTCTGTTGCACATCTGGTCGGTGATGCGCGAGTGCGTCGAACAAGGTTTGCGCCACGAAGGCATCCTGCCCGGCGGTCTGAAAGTACCGCGTCGCGCGGCGAAACTGCACCGCAGTTTGCTTGAAATCGGCAAACCGAATGTGATCAGCTCGACCCTGTCGGCGATGGAATGGGTCAACCTGTTCGCCCTCGCCGTCAACGAAGAAAATGCCGCTGGCGGGCGCATGGTCACCGCGCCGACCAATGGCGCCGCCGGGATCATTCCGGCCGTTCTGCACTATTACATGAAATTCAATCCGGATGCGTCTGATGATGACGTCGTCGCGTTCTTTCTCGGTGCAGCTGCCGTCGGCATTCTGTGCAAGAAAAATGCATCGATCTCCGGCGCCGAGGTCGGCTGTCAGGGCGAAGTCGGCTCGGCTTGCGCAATGGCTGCCGCCGGCCTGGCCGACGTGCTCGGCGCGACGCCGGAGCAACTGGAAAACGCTGCCGAAATCGGCCTGGAACACAACCTCGGCCTGACCTGCGATCCGGTCGGTGGCCTGGTGCAAGTGCCGTGCATCGAGCGCAATGCCATCGCGGCGGTGAAAGCGATCAACGCCACGCAAATGGCCCTGCGCGGCGACGGCAATCACTTTATTTCCCTCGACCGGGTGATCCGCACCATGCGCGACACCGGCGCCGACATGCACGACAAATACAAGGAAACCTCACGTGGCGGGCTGGCAGTGAACTGGGTGGAGTGCTGATCGGCCTGACTGCACTGTCAGCGATCATCGGCTCATTCCTGCCCTGAAAACGCGCCACAAAAAACGGCGAGCCCCGAGGCTCGCCGTTTTTTTCGCCGTGTTTATTGTTCGACAATTTTTCCGGCATGCCCCTTGCTACATCACCCTTGAGGCAAACGGACATTGCAAACCTCAGCGAACGAGATGCCAGTGGTCTGGTGTTGCGAACCAAATCGGATCATGGCCGGTCAACAACTGCACGTTCAATCAGGCGGTGACGCATCATGGACAACCCATTTCAAATCATTACCGATGCCTTCGCGCCGGACTACCAGATCAATCTGAGCATTCAGGGCCTGGACGGCAGCATCATGCTGACCCTGTCCAACGCCGGCCGCATCGTGGCCAAGCGCATGATCAGCGCCGAACAGCGCAACGATCCCGAGCGTTTGAAACGGCTGGTGCAAAGCATCCAGTTCGGTATCGCCATCGAACAGGGCCACAGCGCCATGTCGATCCTCGAAGCCATGACCAGCGGCGCCGGGCTCACTCCGCCACCGCCACGGGTCAAAGGCCAGCCCGGCCAGGCGGCGGGCCTTTAGAGCTCGCCCTTCTCCACTTCAGGATGCTCGCTGGAACCCGTGCCGATCTTGCGCTGCGGGTTCTCGATCTTCACCGAAGGGAATTGCGACGAAGCGTAACGCACCACCAGGATCGCAAACGCCAGCAGCAGAATGCCGCCGCACAGGTAGATGATGCCCATGTCCGGCGGGTTGTGGTGCGAGACGTTGGAGATCAGCAGGCGCGTCAGTGCAGTGATCGCCACGTAGATCAGGAAGCGCACCGGCATGTGGTTGGTCTTGAAATAAATCCCGACCATCGCGCCCAGTTCCAGATAGATGAACAGCAACAAAATGTCATCAATCTTGATGTGCCCGACTTCGAGCATGCCGAGAAACTCCATCACCGCCGCCCACGCCGTCACCGCACCGATGGCGAACAGCGCCAGGTAATGAAAGGTTTCAACGAACAGGTTGCCCAGGGACTCGGCCAGTTGGTGCACGTTACGCCGCAGTTTCTCGGCCCAGTTGATTTTCACGATGAGTTTCCTTAGCCCGTATCGGGCGGATGATGCGTATCGCACGTGACGGTTTTGCGCGTGCGCCTTGTAGCCACGGTTTTCATGCAGGTTCAGGGCCACGCATCATGGCGATCCGCCGCAAATCCCGCGCCGTGGCGTTTGGTCGCACCGCTGGATTTTTTGTGGGAGCGAGCCTGCTCGCGAAGAGCAGCGACACGGTTCCCTGACAAACACCAAATCCGGTCTACATTGAAAAGCCACTACCCATGGCGCAGGGATTCGCTTATCCTTTTCGCTGTATATGGATACAGTAGTCGTCAAGACAACTTAATGTGAAGGCATGTGAGGTGGTGAATGGCCGTCGAAGTGGTATACCGCAGCAGCCGAGATCTGGAGCGCTTGTTCATGGATAAAGCCGAAGCTGATCGTCATGACAAAATGCTCGAACTGGCCGAATATCTGGCCGATGTGCTGCAAAAAGCCGTTCCGTCCCTGACTGAACAGCAAGTGGAAGAAGCCGGGATCTACATGGCGAAGAATCGCGATGTGTTCGCCCGGGCATTCAAGAGCCAGCCCGATGCGCTGTCGGAGCTGATCAATGCGCCGGCCGAGCCTGTCGAAAAAGCTGAAGCGACAGAACCTGATGAGACGCCGGCGAAGCCAGCCAAAGCAGCGAAAGCGCCGAAGTAATCAGAAAGATCGTCCGATCGCGGCCCGAGCCTTCGGCAGCTCCTGCATTCCGAATGTAGGAGCTGCCGAAGGCTGCGATCTTTTGCTTTCAGCGATACAAAACCTTTTCCGCCAACTCATCCGCCACCCGCGCCGGCGAACGTTTTTCCGCCTGAGCATGGGCAAAGACTTCGGTCAGCCGCGAACTGATTTTCGACAGATGCGCCGTAATCGTCGGCAACTCCTCGCCACGATGTTTAAGCGAAACGTAAATAAGCCCGCCGGCATTGATCACATAGTCCGGCGCATAAAGAATCCCGCGCCGTTCCAGTTGATCCGCCACATCCAGATGGGAAAGTTGATTGTTCGCCGAACCGGCCACAGCGGAACAGCGCAGTTGCGACACAGAGTGACTGTTGAGCACACCGCCCAACCCACAAGGCGCAAGAATGTCGCAAGGCGTGCTGAGCAATGCGTCGTTGGCGATCGGGTGAGCATTGAGCTGCTCCATCGCCAGTTGCACCTTGCCGTGGTCGATGTCACTGACCAGCAACTCGGCGCCTGCCGCGTGCAGTTGCTCGGCCAGCGCATAACCGACGTTGCCAAGCCCTTGAATCGCGATGCGCAAACCTTCGAGGTTGTCGCTGCCCAAGCGCGCCATCGCCGTGGCGCGAATGCCGGTGAACACGCCCATGGCCGCGTGCGGTGCCGGGTCGCCTGCCGAGGTGGTGCTGGTGACATGCCGGGTCTGCTGGGCGATGCAGTCCATGTCGGCCACTGAAGTACCGCTGTCGATGGCAGTGATGTAGCGGCCGTCGAGTTGCTCGATGCAACGACCGAAAGCCTCGAACAACGCGGCGCGATTCTCGACATGGACCGGGCGCACGATCACCGCCACCCCGCCGCCCTGCGCGAGGCCGGCGAGCGCCGCTTTGTAGCTCATGTTTTGCGCCAGGCGAATGGCATCCTCGACCGCAGCTTCGTCGTTGGGATAGGCAAGGTAACGGCAGCCGCCCAGGGCTGGCCCCAGGCGACTGTCATGAATGGCAATGACCGCCTTCAACCCGGTGACCGGGTCCACGCTCAAGTGCAGCGATTCCAGGCGAGTGCTTTGCATGAGAGCGAACATCGACAGGCTCCCGAATCACTTCTTGTAGAACGCCAGTATAGGCTTGCCCCTGAAAATTGCTGGCGCGCACCAGCATGAGCCGCCGAGCGGACAATGTTGCGTCGCTATAACTCGCGTTCAGCGAGCCCACCACTGGACGAACAACCCTGACGGGGCTAAAACGAGGCATTGGAGGGAGATTTTGATGAGTGCGCGCCAACGCTTTTTCGAATGCCTGCATCGTTCACCGCCGGCCCTGCTGGAAGCTGCGCTGTGGATAAGTGCCGAGCACGACAAAACCCTCGAGCCCGAGGCATGGTTGCGCACCTTCAAGGATCTGCAACTACGCGTCAGCTATGGGCTGCCGATGCTGCCGGTCAGCGAACTGGCGCAACCGCTGTTGCGGCGCATGGTCGATCTCGGTTTCGCACAGGATGATTTCCTGCCGCTGCGCCCGCAGGCGGCGCTGCTGCATCGTGTGTTGCACACCCAGCGCGGTCAGCCGTTGGCATTGGCGTTGATCGCACTGGAACTGGCGCATGGCCTCGAGATTCCTTTGGTCGGGGTCAACTTCCCCGGGCATTTCCTGTTGCGAGTACCCGGCGCCGACCACTTGCTCGACCCTTGCGGCGGGCGACGCTTGTATCCCAACGACTGTCGCGAACTGTTGCAACGCCAATACGGGCCGAACATGCAGCTCAGCGCCGAGCATCTGCTGACGGCCACGCCAGTGCAGATGCTGCAGCGTCTGTCACGCAACCTGCGCCAATTGCACCTGACCCACGACGATCACATCGCCGCGCTGATCGACGCAGAACGAGTGCTCGAACTGGGTGATGCGAAGGCCTCTGATTACATGGCCCGGGCCAGTCTGTATCAACGGCTGGATTGCCCGAACGCTGAGCGCTTCGATCTGGAGCATGCGTTATTGCTCAGCGAAGACCCGATCCAGCGCCTGCGCCTGACCGAACGCCTCGGCCATCTGCCGCCGAACTCCGTCGTGCATTGACCGCTTTTTGCAGGTTTGCCCCCATCCTTGAGGCCCACACAAACCTGTGTGGGAGCGAGCCTGCTCGCGAAAGCGGTGTGTCAGCTGAATGAAAGGCCACTGACACGCCGTCTTCGCGAGCAGGCTCGCTCCCACAGGAATTACGGGGTGTCTGGTTGATTGGCAGGATGCGCCTTGATAAACGCCGGATGTTCAGCCGCCAACGCAGCCACACGGCAAATCTTCGGATACGCCTCCAGGCTGACGTTGAACCGCTCTGCCGCATACAACTGCGGAATCAGATACACATCTGCCACGCACGGCCATTCGCCAAAACAGAAACCGCTGTCGCCGATCAACTGCTCCACCGTTGCCAGCCCTTGGCTGATCCAATGGCTGATCCACTCCACCACTTGCGCCTCATTCTGCCCCGCCTGGCGCAGGCGATTGAGCACGCTGACGTTGTGCAGTGGATGCACATCGCAGCCGATTACCGCCGCGACACCGCGCACCTGCCCGCGCGTCAGCAGATCATCCGGCAGCAACGGCACCTGTGGATAACGCTCTTCCAGATACTCGATGATCGCCGGCGATTGAATCAGCAGCGCGCCGTCATCAGTGCGCAAGGTTGGCACCCGGCCCTGGGGATTGAGCGCCAGATACGCCGGCTGCCGATGTTCCCCACCCGACGGTGCGATCAGGTTGATCGGCAGCGCCTGGTAATCGATGCCCTTCAACGCCAGTGCGATTCGCACCCGGTACGATGAAGTGGAACGGTAATAGCCATAGAGATCCATAAGCCGCTCCTGTCAGCGTGCAGCGATCACGGTGCCGCGACATTCGCCGAAGCCGATCGAGGCAAAACCTTCGCGGGCACAGCGAGCGCGCAGGATGATTTCGTCACCGTCCTCAAGGAACTTGCGCACTTCGCCGGAAGCCAGTTCGATCGGTTTCTTACCGCCCTCAGTGATCTCCAGCAAGCTCCCAAACTGGCCGTTTTCCGGGCCGGACAAAGTGCCCGAACCAAACAGGTCGCCAGCCTGCAACTGGCAACCGTTGACGCTGTGGTGCGCGACCATTTGCGCGACGGTCCAGTACATGTAGCGGGTGTTGCTCAGGGTCAGGCGATGGGCGGGCAGGTTCTGCTCGCGCATGGTTTCGGTACGCAACAGCACTTCCAGTTCGATGTCGAAGGCACCGCCGTCCTGATCACGCTTGTCGAGCAGATACGGCAGCGGCTGCGGATCACCTTCAGGGCGCGCCGGTTGCGCCGTGCGGAATGGTTCCAGTGCTTCAGCCGTCACCACCCACGGCGAAACACTGGTAATGAAACTCTTCGACAGAAATGGCCCGAGCGGCTGGTATTCCCAGGCCTGGATATCCCGCGCCGACCAGTCGTTGAGCAGGCAGAAACCGGCGATGTGCTCGGCAGCGTCACCGATGGCAATCGGCTCGCCCATCTCATTGCCCTGGCCGATCCAGATGCCCAGCTCCAGTTCGTAATCCAGACGTGCGCATGGGCCGAATACCGGTTCGGTCTGCCCGGCCGGCAGCGTCTGGCCCTTCGGCCGGCGCACGTCGGTGCCGGACGCTCGCACCGTGGAAGCGCGACCGTGGTAACCGATCGGCACGTGCTTGTAGTTCGGCAACAGCGGGTTATCCGGACGGAACAGTTTGCCGACGTTCTGCGCATGCTCTATGCCGACGTAGAAGTCGGTGTAATCGCTGATTCGCGCCGGCAGGTGCATCTGGCAATCGGCAGCCAACGGCAAGAGTTTCGCGCCTTGCGCTTCGATGTTGCCACGCAGCGTGCTGCCTTCACTGAACAGTTCGATCAGGCGTTCGCGCAGGGCCACCCGCGCCTCACGACCGAGTTCAAAAAACGCGTTCAACTGCCCGCCCTGCATGGCTTCCACCGCACTGCGTGCGACACCGTCGAACAGACCGGCCTCAAGCGCCACCTGCAAATCGAAGATGTGCTCGCCGATCGCCACGCCTGCACGCGGCGCAGAACCCTTGAGGCTGAACACGCCCAGCGGCAGATTCTGCAACGGAAAATCGCTGTGACCGTTGGCCGAAGCGACCCAACTGCGGGTGATGGAATTCTGTGTCATGGGTTATCTCCGGGTCGGGTCGAACGTGGCGGGCAGCGAGGCCCAGCAAGCGTCATAACTGGATTGCAATTGAGGGCAGTCGAGGGCGAAACGGCTTGGGCGCAGCACCTGGCTGGTCTCGAACATGAAGGCCATGGTGTTATCGATTTTTGCAGGTGCAAGCGCGGCGTTGATCGCCCTGGTGCAGGTCTCGCCGTCCGGGCCGTGGGCGCTCATGCAGCTGTGCAACGAAGCGCCGCCGGGCACGAAGCCTTCAGCCTTGGCGTCGTATTCGCCCTGGATCAGGCCCATGAATTCGTTCATCAGGTTGCGGTGGAACCACGGTGGCCGGAAGGTGTTTTCGGCGACCATCCAGCGCGGCGGGAAGATCACGAAATCGAGGTTGGCCAGACCGTGCACGCTGGTCGGCGAGGTCAGTACGGTGAAGATCGAAGGATCCGGATGATCGAAACTCACCGTGCCAATGGTGTTGAAACGGCGCAGGTCGTATTTGTACGGCACGTTGTTGCCGTGCCAGGCGACCACATTGAGGGGTGAGTGATTGAGTTCGGTGGCCCACAACTGGCCAAGGAATTTCTGCACCAGAGTGGTCGGTTGCTGGAGGTTTTCGTAGGCGGCGACCGGGGTAAGGAAATCCCGTGGATTGGCCAGACCGTTGCTACCGATCGGCCCCAGATCCGGCAGGCGCAGCGGCGCGCCATGGTTCTCGGCGAGGTAGCCGCGTGCCTGTGGATCGAGCAGCTCGACGCGAAACTTCAGGCCACGCGGTAGCACGACGATTTCCAGCGGCGCCACCTCGAGTACGCCCAGTTCGGTGGCGATACGCAGGCGACCGAGTTGCGGCACCAGCAGCATTTCACCGTCAGCGTTGAAGAACACCCGCTCCATCGAACGGTTGGCGGTGTAGTTATAAATGCTGATGCCGGACGGTTTCTCGGCGCCGGCGTTGGCCGCCATGCTGACCAGGCCATCGATGAAATCCGTCGGTTCGGTAGGCAGCTCCAGTGGATTCCAGCGCAGGCGATTGGGCGTCACTTCACCCAACGGTCCGCCGGCCAGTTGCCGTTCCAGTTTGACGAACGCCGGGTGGTTGGCCGATGGCTGAATCCGGTACATCCAGGTGCGGCGCGCTTCGCTGCGCGGCATGGTGAACGCGGTGCCGGAGAACAATTCGGTATACAGGCCATACGGGGCTTTTTGCGGGGAATTCTGGCCAACGGGCAGCGCGCCGGGCAACGCTTCGGTGCTGAATTCGTTGCCGAAGCCGGACTGGTAAACCAGGTCCTGCGCGGTTGAATCGAGGTTCATGGAGCCTCCTGAACAGGGAGTCGGCAATGGCCCATCGCTCTGGCTCAGAGGTCTCGGCACGCCGGGGTTGTTATTATCGTAATCTGATTACGCATAACGTAATTTGCTCGCTATCCAGCGTCAAGCTATAAAGACGCCCATTCGAACCGGAACCGCCAGCCCCATGGAAAAAACCAGCGACAGCAACGGCAAACAGAAAGTCCGCTCCGCCGAGGTCGGCACCGACATCCTCAAGGCTTTGGCCGAGTTGTCACCGTCGACTTCGCTGTCGCGTCTGGCCGAACACGTGCAGATGCCGGCGAGCAAGGTGCATCGCTATCTGCAGGCGTTGATTGCTTCGGGATTTGCCGAACAGAACGCCGCCACCAACCATTACGGCCTCGGTCGCGAAGCGCTGCGGGTGGGCCTGGCCGCACTCAACAGCATGGACGTGCTGAAAGTCGCCGCCCTGCCGCTGTCCGAGTTGCGCGACGAACTCAACGAAACCTGCTTTCTCGCGGTGTGGGGCAATCAGGGCGCAACCGTGGTGCATATCGAACCGGCGGTGCGCGCGGTGACGGTGGTGACGCAATTGGGTTCGGTGCTGCCGCTGCTCAGCTCGTCCACCGGGCTGGTGTTCAGCGCTTACCTGCCGCACCGGGAAACCGATGAATTGCGCGAGCAGGAAATCGCTGTCGCGGAGCATCCGCTCAAGGATGAAACAGCCTATGCAGCGCTGTGTGAACAGATCCGCGAACGCGGTCTGCATCACGTGCATGGTTTGTTGATGCCGGGTGTGGATGCGCTTTCTGCGCCAGTGTTCAACGCGGTCGGGCAGATCGCTGCGGTGCTGACCATCGTCGGCCCGACCTCGTTGTTCCACGCCGACGAAAACGGCCCGGCGGCGCAGCGGTTGTTGGCTGCGACGCGGGCCGTGAGTTGGCGCATGGGTTACGAAAGTTAAGTAATGCTTATGTGCGCTCGAAACGACTCAACGCACCGTGGTCTTGCTCAATGCGGTGTCACCCTCTTGCATCAGTGACTTGAAGAAACCGATCAGCTCATCGGCGGGGTCTTCATGGCCGGTGTAATACGTGACGAGTTCCGCGACCGTGCGGGCGTCTTCAAACAGACTTAGAAACGAGCGTTGCGCACGGGTAAGTTCTTTAACCGGCGCCCCCGCCGCTGCAGCCTGACCCAATGTCAGCAGTCCGCTCAATACATCCTGCACATGCCCCAGCGCGGCGGAATAATCACCCCGTCGGTGCGACTGCGACGCGTCGTAGATGCTTTTCATCACCTGCACAGCCACCACCACAGTGCCTACGGGTGGCACCACCAGGCTGACGATGTTTGCGGCCTTCAACAGGTTTTCATAAACCAGGGCGGCAATTATTTCATTGAGACTGGTGGTCCGTTCGTCGATGTCACTCAATACACGGCGCACTCGCTCGTCGTGGAAAGTGAACAGATCGGGCAGTAACGAACGCTGCTGCGTGCGAATGACCGGTCGGGTATCAACCGTTGCGACCAGATTATCGAAGTAATCATTGATCACTTTCTGGTCAATCAGCAGTATCCGCTCGCTGTAGTAGGTCCTGAACGGGCCTTTGCGAAAACGAATCGAAGGAATGAAATCAGCGATCGGCCGGAAGCTGACTTGATCCGGCGCGTCAGGCGTATAGAGCAAGTCGAAGAAACCTGACGATAACTTCAGTCGAAAAATATAAACGCCGCCAACTGTACGGTCACCGGCAGCCGTCAGACCCAGCGTGCCGATGTTGAATTTATACAGCCCGATGTCGCCTTCGGAGACGCTATTGACGATTGATGGATAGCCGCCACCTTCTTTCAGATTGTCGATAATCCGTTGGACAGCAGAGAAAGATTCAGTGGTTAATCTGCCGTTGGTATAGTCGGCAAATGCATTGCGGTACATCTCACAGCGGATTTTCCGGGCGTGTACAGCGCGTTTGAATGAGTAATCAGGATGCGCCTTGTTCTGATATTGCTCTTTCAGCATCGCGGTATATCTGTCGCCGGGTCGGAATGTTTTCGACAGCGAGGAAAGGTCGCGGATGTCCAGTTTTTCAACGATGGGATGGCCGTTGACCAAATAGTATTTCGGGCTGAATTTCGTTTCGTAGGCTGGATGCGCCGCTTCAAAAGCGAGTCCTTCAAGCAAAACGTCGGTAACGCTCTTACGAAAGTCTTCGGTTTGCACAATGATCTGGTCGGGATTGACCGAAACGTTACTGCCACGCGAACGCAAAATGTCTTCGATCTGAGCTTTCACCGAGTCGTAAGTGAATTGCTCGAATGTCGGAAAACCATTGTCTCGCGCCTCAACCATGGACAGTGCCTTGAATTCGGTGCTCAGACGCGAATAGCGCTTGCGGCCCTCGAAGCCAAGCGCGCGATAACCGGCCGGTGCAATGGCTTTGTGCAGGGCAACTTCGGCTCGGTAGGCGACATTCGCGTAGTCCGCCAACGGTGCTTTGGCGTTCAGATAAAAATCGACCGGCCGGCTATCAATCGTGTAGCGATAGCTCAGTTGAGTGCCAGCGCTGCCAAGCAACTCACCCGCCTCTTGCAGGTAGTCGGGATGGATCATCAATGCGGCGTATTCACGATCCGCCGACAATGCCGACTCCAGCCAGCGGTTCGCGGCGTAGATATCGGGAAATTTCTGCAGTTCGAATTGTCCTCCAGCTGTTTTGACCAGCATCAGCGACGGCACGTATTCTTTGGCCGAAATCATCAGAACGTCTTTCAGCGCTGGCGCTTGCAGTCTGATTTTCAACCCCTGAATAGTCACCGCAGGATCATTGGCCATGGCCCGCGCGATGATATTGGCATCAGTGGAATCCAGTTTCCCGGAGTGACGAGCAACAAAAGCCGCGAACTCCATCTGACTGCAGAGATAGTTGCGATAAGCCTCCTGGTAAGCCACCGAGGGCGAGTATGCAAGACTGCCGGTAAATTCCAGTCGCAGGTTACGATTTTCCAGCCACTGTTCAAGCGCTACTGCCGTCAGCCGACTTCCGGCAGGAGCGCCGATGATAGTCAGAGCCGCTTTATAACCAGTGTCGTGCAGCCCGAAAACAATAAACTCCGTCAGCGTCCGGGTTTCTTCCTGTTCGATAGTACGCCCGGCAATTTGCAGACTGTACGAGCTATGGACACTTATCGATTCCGGATCCAGTTGTTCACCAAGTACCCTGTCCGCCCATTCGGCGAATGTGCGAATTACATAATCCTTGAATGAAAAACAGGCATCGAAGGTGTTTGAGTAGACAGCCTGGTATTGATCCCGCGACTCTTCAAGCTCGCTATAGCGCTGTTGCATATCGCTACCCGCGGCATGCAGCCATAGCGGCCAGTCGGTGCGTTTCAATGCAGCCCAAAGCAGATAGAAGCGGGTTTCGATGCCGTAACGCAGCACATGCAGGCCTTGATTGTCCTGCAGCATGGAAGTCAGCGGTTTTGCCAGTTGTTCCTGGCCGCCGATCAAGAGTGAAACACTTTCAAGCTGACCTTTGAGGTGAGCCTCGGCACAAAACGCATGAGGACTTTGCGCAGCTTTCAGATACCTGATCTGGTCTCCACCCAGGGACAGTCGCTGCTGAAGTTTGCTATGCAGATCGATATTTTTTTCAAAAAATTCAAAGCCGTTTTCCGGCGTATGCAGGAGATAAGAGGTTGACTCATTCACCAGCGGCATTTCTGCATCCGCACGCTCGGCGTTGTCCAGAACGAAACAAGGCTGAAGCGACAGCAGGTAATCCTGTTCAGGTTGCAGCCTGACTTCAAACGCTGCGCGACCGCCATCTGCGTCGAGCAGATGAGCGAATCGCTCGCCCAACCAGGCGTCAAAATTGTTGGCCATGACCGACAGCGAAAGCTCTGCACTGGTGACCACGGCGCAGGCTTCGATGAAAGCCTGCTTATTAGACAACGGTGCCGTTTCCGGTCGCATGGACCTGACTGGCGCCGCCCAGAACTTTGCGATCTCGGTTTGCAATGTCTTTTGCAACCCGGTGGTCACCGCAGCAATCAGATCCTCGACAATAAGGACATTGAGAGCATTGACCTTGAACTGCTCATTCCGGGTGTCCGGCAGAGAATAAACCCCATCACCGCCCATTGTGTAAGCGGGGCTGACATTATTATCAAGACAATGAACAGTCACTTCCCAAAGAGTGCCAGAAGGACGACTTCCATTATCGGGAAAAGCCGAGTCCGTATTGATGTAAACATTGTCAATATCGATTGTCTTGCCCAAACGCTTCAATTCACTGTCAAGCATGCTGCGAAGAATATCCAGCACGCTCGGCATGGCGTCGACGATCTTGAATAGATCTTCCTTTGCCTGGATTGCCTTTTCCCACTCTTCAGGCCAGGTAACTTGCTCACCCAAAGAACCACGCATCAGACTTTTATATAACTTGACCACATCTTTTCCTTACTTGACTATCCAGAGCTGCGAACACAGCCGCTGTAGATAGCTGCAAGGTAGTTTCTTTTCCAGGCAACTTGAAGGGCGAACAATTTACAAAACATGCCAACAAACACATGCAATCTTTTGTACTGCAAAACTTCATAATCTAAATCAGTATCCCCATCAACTTTGCTTTTGCCACCGCTTGAGTTCTGCGCTCCACACCCAACTTTCCGTTAATACGTCGCGCATGGGTTTTTACTGTATGCAATGAAATAAACAGTTGTTCGGCAACCTGCTGATTCGAAGCACCTTGAGCAATCAATGTCAGCACTTCGCGCTCGCGTCGACTGAGGCCCGGGGCATGATCAGCGTTATCGCTCAGCCAGACAGGAATCTGCTTGCCAGACGCCGTGCCGACGCTGCCTCGGCGTAGTTCCCACTCGCGCATGGCTTGCTGCAACCGGCAGCGCTCCGCCAGCATTGCGGCTCGCTGGAAAGCTTGCTGCGCCGCCACCGTGTCACCGTGCAATTCGGCCAACTGGGCGAAGGCCAGCAGCAACTCCGTTTCCGCCGCCAACATGCCTTTGGCCTGAGCGCGTTTCAGCAATCGTTCAATGGTGGGCAGAGCGGTTTCGTCAGGGATCGATTGCGCATTCGCGCAGGCCAGCAGGTATTCGATGCGAATAATCAGTTCGAACGTCGCGGGTGGCGCCTGCAACGCAGAAGGCCCCCGGTAATGCCGTAACAGTCGGCTCAACGCTTCTTGCACAAGATGCGGTCGGCCCTGCTGCAACCAGAACTGGCTGCTGACCTGCAACACAACACCGCGATAGACCGTATCGGGAATCTGCCGCTGCTGCATGACCCTTTCGGCCTCGCGCAGGCGCTCGAAAGCGCAGGCATAATCGCCGCGATTGCCGGCCAGTTGCGCCTGCCCGAGGTAGCCGTACAAGACTCGTTTGTCTGCACTGCGCAGGCAATCTTCAAGACCCTGGCTGAACAACTGCGCAGCCTGCTCTTCAAGGCCCATGCACAGCGCCAGTCGTCCGCGTCGCAAGGCGATACGGCCGAGCAGCGGCGTGGGCACCATGCTGCGCTGACGCAGCAAGTGCTCGATCTCCACCAGCAGGCTTTCCGCACGCAAAGGCGCGCCTCGCTGCTCGAGCCATTGCGCATGATCAAGCTCAAGCAACCCCTCAAACAACAGAGAGCCGTGAGCCCGCGCCAGGCACAGCGCCTCGCGGTTGAGGGCATGGGCCTGATCAAGTTCACCGCACAGCAACGCCTGCTGGGTCAGTCCCGACAGGCACATCACACAGGCCTGCCAGGCATCGTCAGCCAGTGCGGACAACGCCTCCTGAAAGCAGGCGCGTGCCGGCTCCATCTGTCCTTGCAGGTGGAAAAGCCATCCCTGGTGCGCCTGCCAGCGGGCCAGCAGCTGCTGCTCCAGTTGCGCTGTCGGCTGCGGCATGAAGCGGCCGAGATGAGCCAGGCATTGCCCGGCCTGTTCGAACCGGCCGGCAAACAATAAGGCGCCCGTGACCAGCACGATCAGCTGGGGTGTCATCAGGGTCAGCTGCTGGCTTTGCTGCTCGTGCAAACGCAACAGCAGGACGACCGTCTGGTCTTCGAACAAGTCTTCGAAGCTGAAATGCTGCAACAGGCTGACGGCAGTTTCGTATTCCTCGGCCAACAACGCTTGTTCGAACGCCGCTCGCCAATCCTGCGTCGCGCTGAACCACTGACAGGCACGCCGGTGCCAGGAACGCGCACACGGCCAATGCGACTCCTGGATGATTCGCGACAGCGGGCGGAACACCTGAAGCCAGTCAGCGGACGCTTGCCAAGGCTCGATGAAGCAGCCCAGCACTTGCAGATCACGCAGCAGCTGAGCGCCTTCGCCAGGGCCGAACAAATGCTCGCATAACGGCGCGTTGAACCGTGGCAGATGAGCCAGCACACGCCATGCCTCGTCCTGCTCCGGGGTCAGGTTGCTGAAGAGTTCGTGCTGCAGATAATCGAGCAGAGTGTCGACACGCTGCTGCGGCTGCAGGTTTTGCGACCAATCGCACTTTTGCAGGAGCGCCATGCGCGCCCCCGCGCACCAGCCGCCGGTACGCTGGATGATACGGGCAGCGACACGCTCGGCCTGGTCTGGCGGCAAATGGTGCAACACCGATACCACTTCATCGTGAGTCAGCGCCAGGCTGGCGCTTTCGAATTCGTAGAGTTCGTCATCGAGCAACAGCCGCGGCCAGTTGCACTGCGGCCGGCGCCGAGTGCTGACCCACCAGGTGAGCGCCGGGCTGCTGACCGCCAGCAGGCGATCCAGCAGCGCATCCACAGCCGGATCCGGCAGACGACTGTAATCGTCGATGAACAGCGACGTCGGCCTCGACCAATGGGCCAGCTCCGCCATCAGTTGCGTATCGTCAAGGCCTTCGACCAGCCCGAGCGCCCGCGTCAGACGCAGGCACAATTCTTCGGTGCTGAGCGCCGCTCCCGCCAGCGGCAGCCAGATGGCCTTGCATTCTGCACGCACCTGAAGAAGACATTCGGTGAGCAGTGCGGTTTTGCCACTGCCCGCGGGCGCGCACAACAGCTTCACCCGCGCGCTGGATGCCAGCAAAGGTGCGCTCAAACGGCTGCGAGGTTGATGATGCGAAGAAAGCCTGGGCAAAAATCCGGGTCGATCCAGGCACGGGGTCATGGCGGTCATCGGGTGAGCCTTCTTATCGTTGTGCGCTCACCCTAGCCCTCTCCCGCGCCCTTGTTGACAAGTATTCAGCACGCTGATTGATGGCCATAAAAAAGGCGACCGTGCGGTCGCCTTTTGTCCAGCGGTACAGCAGACCCGTTAGCGTACGCCCTCGGCGCGCAGAGCCGATGGTGTGTAATCGGCGGCCTTGGCTTCGAAGCCGAATTCGAAGCTGTGCTTCTCTTCGTTCTTCATGCCCAACGCAATGTAGCGGCCGGCGATGATGTCGTAGAGCGCTTCCAGCGTGTATGCCTGGGCCTGATGATCGTAGTAGTACTGCGCGTGACCTTCGGCGACGCGCCACAGTTGCCCGCGACCGTCGTAGTGATCGGCCAGTGCCACTTGCCAGCTGTCCTCGTCGATGTACATGTGGCGCTTGGCGTAGATGTGCCGCTCGTTCGGTTTCACCGTGCCGATCACTTCCCAGACGCGGTGCAGTTCGTAACGGGTCAGGTCCTGATTGATGTGCCCGGCCTTGACGATGTCGTCGTACTTGAGCTTCGGCGAGTCGAGCTTGTAGCTGTTGTAGGGAATGTACATTTCCTTCTTGCCGACCAGTTTCCAGTCATAGCGATCCGGCGCGCCGGAGAACATGTCGAAGTTGTCGGAAGTCCTCAGGCCATCGGCCGCTGTACCCGGGCCGTCATAGGCCACTTGGGGTGCGCGCCGGACCCGGCGTTGACCGGCGTTATAGATCCACGCCAGACGCGGTTCCTTCACCTGATCGAGGGTTTCGTGCACCAGCAGCACGTTACCGGCCAGCCGCGCCGGGGCGGTCACCGATTGCTTGAAGAAGGTCAGCACGTTGGCGGCTTTTTCCGGGTCGATGTCTTTCATCAGTTGCGGCACGGCGATCTCTTCTTCGAAGCGGATCGGCGTGTAGCTGCCGTTGGTCTGCGGCGTGACCTGGGTAATGATCCGCCGCAGATTGCCACCGTGATAACGGGTGATGTGGTTCCACAGCACCTCGACGCCGTTCTTCGGAATCGGGAAAGCGTAGTAGCGATTGCCGGTGAAATTGGCCAGGCCGTTGCCATCGTTGATCGCGTTGACGTTGAGCGCGCTGCGCTTGGCCGCCTCGTAGATTTCCGCTGGCGCCCCCACGGTGCGGTGGGTCGGGTAGACCGGGATCTTGTAGGTTTCCGGGTAGCGTTTGAACATCGCCACCTGGCCATCGGAGAGCTTGCTTTTGTACTGCTCGACGTTCGCGGCGGTGATGGTGAACAGCGGTTTTTCGTTGGCAAACGGGTCGGCGAGGAAGCCCTTGCTGTCAACTGCGCCGGCGTTTTTCGGGATGCCGCCGGTCCAGGCCGGAATCGATCCGTCGGCATTGCCGGCCTTCTCGGCGCCGAGCGGGGTCAGGCTGGTGCCGAGTTTGTTCGCCTCATCCGGCGACACCGCCGCCATCACGTTGGCGGCCAGCAGACTCAAGGCCAGCACGCCACATTGCAGAATCGTTTTGCGCATTGCAGTCATCCTTCTCGGGCAGATCAGAAGTTCACGCCGAAGCTCAAGGCCACGAAGTCACGGTCTTCGAGGACGTTGTAGTCGCCACCGAAAAAGTCGGTGTAACTCAGGCTTGCGGTGTAGGTGTTGCGGTAGTCGGCATCGACGCCGAAGCTGATGGCTTTCGCACCTTCGTTGAACAGACCGTTGGGGCCGTAACCGGCGACGTCATGGGACCACGACAGGTTGGGCTTGAGGTTGATCCCGCCGATGACGTTGGCGTAATCGAGAATCGCCCGGGCGCGATAGCCCCACGAAGTCGAGGTGACGAAGCCGTCGGTATCGCCGCCGAAACCATACTGGCCGTAGACCGAATCACGGCCATAACGCAGCTCACTGCGGGACTCCAGACCACCGACATGCACCACCGCCGCTTCGCCGACCACAGTCAAACGTTCGGCGCCGAGCACCTGATCGAAGAAGTGCGTGAGGGTGCTCTGGATTTGCGTGACTTCCTTGCGCCGGTAGCCTTTGTTGTCGGCACCCGGCGAAGTAGCGAGTGGCGATGCGGTGCCGCCGGCAATCGGGTTGACCAGCGCCAGGGTCAGGTCGTTGGTGTTGACCTGCACCGGCGCGTTCGGCCGGTAGCTGACCTCGCCGGTCCACGCGGTGCCGGTGGGCAGGGTGGTGGAGAAACTGGCGCCGTACAGGCGAATGTCTTCCGGATATTCGAGGTAATACTGACCGCGCCCGAGCATCACGCTTTGCGCCAGCCCCGCACCGCTGCCAGGCGCGAGGCCGTTGGCAATGCCGACCATGCCTGGCAATGCCGCCAGTGTCGACAGCCCCGCCGTGGTGGTGCCGACCGTCGGCGTACGGCTGTGGTAGTTCATGAAGTAGAGGCCGTACTCGGTGTCTTCGCCGAGCCAGCGCAGCGCCGTGCCCCACTGCCCGGAATCGCGCGCATCGCGATCACCGCCACGGGGGATCACCACGCCCTCGCGGGTGACCTGAATGCCTTGGCCGAACGCGGTGGTCAGCGGCACCAGTGGCGCCACCGCTGGGCTGCCGACGGTGTAGCCGTTGTTGCAACCGTCCGCCGCGACGTCGACGCCAAAGAAGGTGCCGCAGTTGTCGAGAACGGTCTGGTCCCACTCCAGCTGGTAGAAGCCTTCGACCGAAAGTTTGTCGGTCAGGCTCTGCGAACCGAACAGCATGTTCACCGGAATCAGGCCTTCCTTGATCTCGGCACCGGGACGGCGGAATGCCGAGACGTCGACCGGGTTGATGCTGTTGATCGAGTTGCCGATGAAGGTACTTTCGCCCCAGCTCACCACCTGCTTGCCGGCCCGCACGGTGCCGGGCAAATCAGCGATGGCGTAGTTGTGATAGACGAAGGCATCGAGGATCTGCGCGCCGGAAGACTTGGCGCCTTCCTTGCGGCCGCTGTCGCTGATCTGTTTGAACTCGCGGTCTTCGTCCTTGAGTTCGAAGTCGTACCAGTATTTGCCCCGCACGAACACGCCGGTATCGCCGTACTTCAGTTCGAGGTCGTGGATACCCTTGAAGATTTTCGAGAAGGTTTCGCCCTTCTTGAAATTCAGGCGCCCGTCATCACCGGTGGACGATTGTCCGCTGCCGCCATTGACCGTGCCGACCAGCGAACTGTCGGCATCGCGCAGGCCCCAGCTCGCGCCGACCGAAAGTGACGAGTCGAAGGTGCCTTCGATTTCGCCGATGTTGAAGGCGACCGCGTGCGCCTGGGCGCCGCAACCCAGAGCCACCGCAGCGGCAAGCGCCTGCGGTGTGAAGATGGCGCGCATTGTTGTTTTTGTCATGCGTCTTCCCCGGTGAGTGACAGAAGGCCCCACCCTACTGCCGGTCGCTGCGGTCGATAAGCGCACCAAGGAGGTATTTGCGTTGTCGCTCGAAAGGATGAATGGCCTTGTAGCGCGGGGCCTTGAGCGGTTCATGGGCTGGCTGGATGGCGCATCATCAGCGCCATTCATGGGCACCCCACTGTTGCGCGCCCCGTAACAGTGCATGTCTGGAATCGGTATTTTTCCTACAGGCTTGAGACCTTATTCTGAGCGCGCTTTCCCGGCACACGCCGCAAAGCGCGAAGCCCGCTACGCTGAATCGCGAGCGACTGGCTACAGATTCTGGATAAATCGATGTTTTCGGTTTGCCGCCCCGCTGTTCACTGACGTTGATTTGTAGCTCCTTGATCCAACGTCTTACCTTGGCCGCTGCGTTTGCAGCGGCCTTTTTTATGGGCGTTTAAAAAGGCTGGATAGCGGTTCGGTAACGCTTCCGATCAGCGCGTCAGACATTTCTTCGAAGCTCGGATGAATACCCTCTGCATCGATAAAAACCCGTGAAAACCCTTTCGACATAACGCCCTGTTACTGACGGGCTTCTCGGATTTGATTACCGCCACTCTGAGGTAACTTGAAACACCTCAACCATTCGCTGGTGACACGGACGTCATCGCCACCCGTGCGCACTTTTCGAGCGAGTGAAAACGCACATTCAAAAGGACATGAATATGCCAAAGCCTCCACCGTTAGAACTGGATGCATTACACATTCAATCCTTATGCGGGGCGACCGAAGAGGGGAAGCACAGTGGGCGTAGTTTCAACCCTGACGAGCTTCTCTACACGCCCGAAGCACTGGCTGCAGCAATGGAGCAGGAAGAACGTGATTACCAGAAATTGCTGAAGGAGATGTGGTAATGAGCACCGTTGAGATGATTGTTAAAAATGAACCTCTGGATGACATAGTCACGGTGTTCGCGTTACTTCAGGCAACGCCACATCTGGACATGATGATCAGACGCCACAATCGAGACCTGATCGACGAGTATGGGACCCTGGAAGCATCGTACGCTCGGCTCTTAGCTGCCGGGATTTTACTGGAGGGAGAAAAGGGCCTAGCTATCAAGGGACCTAACTGGAAGCCGCCCAAGTTCATGACAGAAAAAAGATACATTTGAAAACTGGAGCCACCCGCCGCGAGGGTTGGTGGCTCCGTTAATTTCAAATCGAATACTTCTGCAAATTCGCCATCATTTCCTTCAACGCTTCAATATTGTCCTTCGGGTGCGCCGCCCCTTCGAAATCACAAATCTGCTGCCAGTGCGCCGCGACGTCTTCCGGCGAGAACCCCTCGCGCGGATCGAAGCCGGCACCGAGGCTGCGTTCCCAGCGCACCTTGCCCATCCAGCCGCCGCCTACTTCGAACAGGCCGGACGTTTCCTCGCATTGCTCGCTGGCCAGATACACCACCAGCGGGCTGACCAGTTCCGGCTTCAATTGCTCGAATACTTGCGGCGGGATCAGGCCCTCGGTCATGCGCGTGCCGCCGGTCGGGGCGATGGCGTTGACCAGAATGTTGTTCTTGCGCCCTTCGATCGCCAGCGTTCGGGTCAACCCGTAAAGCCCGAGTTTGGCCATGCCGTAGTTGGACTGACCGAAATTACCGTAAATGCCAGAAGTCGACGCAGTGAAAATCACGCGACCGTAGTTTTGCTCGCGCAGATGCGGCCAGGCGGCACGGGTAACCTTGTAGGCGCCTTCGACGTGGACGCGATAGACCAGATCCCAGTCGGCGTCGTCCATCTTGTGAAATGACTTGTCGCGCAGGATCCCGGCGTTGTTCACCACGACGTCGACGCGGCCGAAGGCATCGAGGGCGTTCTGTACCAGTTTGTCGCCGTCAGTCACCGAGTCGTGGTTGGCTTCGGCAATACCGCCGGCCTCACGGATTTCCGCCACTACGCGGTCGGCAGCCGAAGCATTGGCGCCCTCGCCCTGCGTCGAGCCACCGAGATCGTTGACCAGCACTTTGGCGCCGTGCCTGGCGAACAGCAGCGCATGGGCACGCCCGAGGCCGCCACCGGCGCCGGTGACAATCACGACTTTATCTTCGAAACGCACAGGTTCATTCATCGCGGCAACTCCAGCAGGCCAAGGGATATTGCCCCGAGTGTCAGGCACGGCGCTTTGGGTCACAACGAACACGGCTGCGGCTGAATGGTGCGCGATAAGGCTGAGGGATGATCGAGTGTCAGGACGCCGAGAGCCCGTGCTCTCGGCGAGAATCAGGAGTAAGCCACTTTGCGCGGAGGCAATACCAGACGATCGCGAAACGCCAGATAGTGCTTGAGCACCAGCGCCGGCACCTCGGTTTGCGGATAGTGGCCGATGCCGGGTAAGAGCACGGTGTCTGCATCAGGGATCAGTTCGCGATATCGCTCGACCATGTGCACGCCGGAGATCGGATCGACTGCACCGTCAATGACCCGCAAAGGGATATCACCACGCTGCATGGCCGCCACCCAGCGCTCGCGCTGCACCCGGCGCTCAGGAATGTAAGTGATCAATTTGTGCATGATGCGCGGGCCATGGTTGCTGTCGACCAGGCTCCAGTAATCATCCAGTTCGCTTTCAGTGGGCTGGGTCTGCGGGCCGAAGATCTGCCGGAAACCTTTGACCAACGCCTCACGGCTGAAGGCGCGGCCAAGCAGCCAGCCAATCGGGCTGAGCAGCAGTTTCTGCATCAGCAACGGACGATGGGTTTCCGGAAATAGACCGCCATTAAGGAATACGCAACTGGCAACTTCGATGCGTTTTTCGTAATGCCGCGCGAGCAGTTCCTGAGCGACGCTGTCGCCGTAGTCGTGAGCGAGGATGTGCACGGCTTGTTCAACCTGCAGATGGGCGAGCAGTGCCTGTTGCAGATCGGCCTGTTCCAGCAGGCTATAGGTGTGATTGCGCGGTTTTGCCGAATCGCCGAAACCGAGCATGTCGCAGGCGATCACCTGATAACGCTGCGCCAGTGGCTGCCACAGGTAATGCCAATCCCAACTGGCGGTGGGAAAACCATGAATCAACAGCAGCGGTTCACCCTGCCCGACTGTCCAGTAGCGGATCGACTGGCCATGAAAAACGAATGTCCGGCTGCGCTTGCGCCAGACACTCAGAGGAATCTCGGCGAGTGGCATTAGAATTTATACCCCGGATCCTGCAGGTCGAGTTTGCGCAGCAGCGCCGGCCACGCCAGCGCGCCGCCCATGCCTTGAGCGCTTTTGGTGACGCCGGCAATCATTGCCTTGGCGCCGGCGAGAATCTGCGGTTCGATAGCGATCAGTTCGGCCCCTCCCGTCTGCGCCATGACCTGAATGTCGCAGGCTCGCTGGAAGGTGAACATCATCAGAAAAGTGTCGGCGATCGTGCCGCCGCAGGTGAGCAGACCGTGGTTGTGCAGCATGAGGAAACTGTTGTCGCCGAGGTCGGCTTGCAGGCGCGCCTTTTCTTCATGATTCAGGGCCACGCCCTCGTAGGCGTGATAGGCCAGGCTCGACAACACAAACAGTGACTGTTGACTGATCGGCAGCACCCCCTGCCTTTGCGCCGACACCGCAACGCCTGACGCAGTGTGCGTATGCAGCACGCAAACCACATCGTGGCGCACTTCGTGGACGGCGCTGTGAATGGTGTAGCCGGCGGGGTTGATTTCGTACGGGCTGTCCATGAGTTTGTTGCCGGCCTGATCGACTTTCACCAAGCTCGAAGCGGTGATCTCATGAAACATCAGGCCAAACGGATTGATCAGGAAATCTTCGGTGCCGGGCACCTTGGCCGAGATATGCGTGAAGATCAGATCGTCCCAGCCGTGCAGCGCGACCAGACGGTAACAGGCGGCAAGATCGACACGGGTCTGCCACTCGGCAGCGCTGACCTGATCTTTGACGTTCGGTGACGATTGGACGGGGGCTACGCTCACTGTATGCACCTCTGCGTTCTTCTTGTTCTGCTCGTGTCAGCAGTCTAGTCAGGCGCAGGGCATCGCGTAGTTGCATTGGCAGCCAGCTTGATGACTGAACGAGTCAGCCGGGCAAACAGCCTGGATCCGTTGCAATGCAACAACGCTTAGAAGGTGCAGCAATTATTGCTCGCAATCAGCCCTTGAGCGCTTCAATCAATTGCGCCAGCCACGGCTCGGCATCGGTTTCCGGCGTGACGCTTTCGCTGGCGTCGATGCGCAGCATTTCCTGAACCTCGTTTACCCCCAGTTCGGCAAACAGTTCGCGCATCTGCTCGCCACCGCCGCAGAAGGTGTCGCCATAGCTGGCATCACCGAGGGCGATCACCGCGCCGGGCAGGCCGCGCAACGAAGCCGGCAACTGATCGTGCAGGGTCGAATACAACGGTTGCAGGTTGTCCGGCAGCTCGCCCATGCCAGTGGTCGAAGTCACAGCCAGAAGGGCCTCGGGACCGAACGCCTGAATATCGGCCAACGCGGCGCGCGAGTTGTAGAAGGTTTCAAAGCCGGCGGCTTTCAGCAGGTTCTGGGCGTGGAGGGCGACTTCTTCGGCGGTGCCGTAGACTGAACCTGAGAGGATGGCGACTTTCATCAATCTGATCCTGGAACTAAGAAAAGAGCCGCGATAGTAACAGCCCATGCCGCGAAGTTGCGATTGGCTCTCAATGCAAGCTGCTGGCCTATAGACAGTCCGCGGCTTTCTTCTAGAATGCCTGCCACTGACATAACGGAAGGGATTCTCGGATGATCAACGCCAGCCTGCTGCAAATGGTGATTAATGCGTCGAATGACGGAATCGTGGTCGCTGAAAAGGAAGGCGAGCAGGACAACATCCTTATTTACGTCAACCCTGCCTTCGAGCGCATGACCGGTTATAGCAGTGAGGAAATCCTCTACCAGGACTGTCGTTTTTTGCAGGCTGGAGACCGTGATCAACCAAGTCTGCAGCTTATTCGCGAGACATTGCGTGAAGGCGGTTCCTGCCGGGAGATCCTGCGCAACTATCGCAAGGATGGCACGCCGTTCTGGAACGAATTGTCATTGTCGACGATAAAAAATGCCGATGACGGGCAGACTTATTTCATCGGCGTGCAAAAAGATGTAACGCTTCAGGTCAAGTCGCAGCAGCGGGTTGCGCAGCTGGAAGCACAAGTGGCGGCGCTGCAAAGCGAGCTAGCGGCGTTGAAAGCGACGAACGGCGCAAACAAAACCGCGAACTGATGGTCATTAACTACAATCACCAATGACTTTGTAACTATTCACTTCGAGTTAGCCATGCAACGCGACGCCCTCCTCACCCAGGACGAGCTGGATTTCATCCAGACCATGCAGCACAACCCGCAACTTAACGTGCGAGATGCAACGTCGAGTCTGCTGGTTAATGGTGGTTCGCAGATCCGTGACCTGCTGACACGTCTGGCTGCTCACGAGCAGGTGACGATCCAGGCCAACTTCGAAAATCAACAGATGACTTTTCCGCTGCATCTGGTGGAAGACGAGTTCCACGCGCTGCATCTGCGTCTCGGTGTGCCGAGCATCTACGAAGACGGCCCGATGGTGCGCCCATGGCGCCTGGTACTGGAAGAGCCGGTGGCGCTGGAAAACGCCAAAGGCCAGCCCGGCACGCTGTGGGTACACGAGGTATCGCACAAAGGTGTGTTGCTGGAAGTGCGCAACAAGACCAAACCACCGAAACATTTCGCCCTGTGGTTCAGCCCTTCCGGTTATGAGCGCATTTCGTTGCGCGGCCATTTCGAGCGTGAGACCGAGCAAGGTTTCTTCGCCTACGAACTGAGCCAGACCGATGCCGACGAAACCGAGCGCTTGCGCCAGTTCATCCTGCAACAGCATCGCCTGACCCACCCCGCCCTTCACGCCTGAGTTTCAGGTATCCAGTTTGCCTGCCATGAATTGCTTCATGCGTTGACGCATTGTCGCGCCCTCATTTCCCAGGCATGCCACCGATGAACCGGCCAGGCTGTCTTCGGCCAGTTCCGAGGCATCGCCGGCCAACATTAATTGGCAATCCAGACTCAGTGCCAGACGATTCAGGCGCCGGGGCAGCTCCGGACCGGGGGCATGGTTTGAAAACAGCACAAGCGCGTCAGGCTTGACCTTTTCGCAGACCAGCGTCAATTCATCGAAAGGCTGGCCCGTAGTCAGCACCCGCACGCCAGAATCGTTGCCACTGAGAAACAGCGCCGCGACCAGCAACTCAAGCTCTCTGCATTGCCCCGCAAGCGCACTGACGACCACCCGGCGCGGTTGAGCCCCCCGCAGCATGACGATGCGCTGCAGCACGCGCGCCCTGAGAAATCCGTCGAGAAACAACCATTCGCTGGTTTGCCCGAAAGCGTCCTGGCGCTGCAGCAATTGCCGCCACAACGGCATGATGATGGCTTCGAACACCACTGGCAGCGTGTACGACGAGAAAATCTGTCCGTAGACGCGATCCAGCTGCTGATCGTCGAACTCACTGACCGCCTGCTGAACCTGCTCCTGCCATTGCTTGTAATCGGCCTGCACATGATCATCGGGGATAAAGTTTGCCAGCACCTTCAGAGGCTCTGTTTTCGCCAGGATCTTGCCGACTTTGCTCACGGCCACGCCGCGATCGATCCAGTCGACGATGCTGCGAACACGCTCGATATCGTTCATGGAATACAAACGATGCCCGCTTTCGGTGCGGGTCGGCTGGATCAATCCGTAGCGACGCTCCCAGGCCCGCAGGGTCACCGGATTGACGCCGGTGAGGCGCGCCACTTCGCGGATGGGGAACAGCTCTTCGCGTTCGAGCGTGCCGGGTGCTGTTGAGGCCGGGCGAGTATCCGTGATTACAGGCATCTGGCGGTCAACTTCCATGTCGGTTTATTGGATCCCATTTTAAACATGATGGACTGGAAACCTTCAAGTAGTGATCTGCGACGAATATGGCTGGTTTAATCGACAAAATCAGGAATAATCCTTGCTTGTTGTAAAGCGCAGGCCTCTACCCCGGCCTGCGTCAGGCGAAGTTCCTACCCGGAACGACGCGCTCGAAATACGGAGATACAAAATGTCTACTTCCCCCGTTACGTTGATGGTAGCGCGTCGCGTCGCTGATGGCCGCTATCACGATCTCATTGCATGGTTGCGCGAAGGCGAACAACTGGCCACCGACTTCCCCGGCTACCTGGGTTCCGGCGTCCTTGCGCCACCGCCCGGTGACAACGAATTCCAGATCATCTTTCGCTTTGTCGATGAGCAGACCCTGCATGCTTGGGAATACTCGGCGTCGCGTACCGCCTGGCTTAACCGCGGCAGCGATTTGTTCCAACATCCCAAAGAGCACCGGGTCAGCGGCATTGAAGGCTGGTTTGGTGCTGCCGGGCAACGCCCACCGCGCTGGAAACAGGCCGTGGCGATCTGGCTTGCGTTTTTCCCGGTGTCGCTGATTTTCAACTTTATCCTCGGCCCACTGCTGGCTGAGTTGAGCCTGTTGCCGCGGATATTGATCGGCACGGCGTGCCTGACGCCGCTGATGGTGTATTTCTTCATCCCGTTGTCGACGCGCCTGCTGGCGAACTGGTTGAACAGCACGCCGACGCGGCCATTGGCTGGCGCACCGTCGGCGCAGAATCTCTGATCTGCAGCGGGCGGCGAGCCTGTTATAGTTTTCGCTTCAACCGCGATGCGAGCCGCCCATGCCAGATTCCGCAGCCCCGATCCTCATCACCGGCGCCGGCCAGCGTGTCGGCTTGCACTGCGCGCAGCGCTTGATCGAGGACGGCCACCCGCTGATTTTCACTTACCGCACCGAGCGACCGGGCGTGCAGGCCCTTCGCGATCTTGGCGCGACAGCGTTGTTCGCGGACTTTTCCAGTGAGGCAGGAATACTGGCCTTCATTGATTCATTGAAAGCGCACACCGACAGTTTGCGCGCGATTGTGCACAACGCCTCCGAATGGCTGGCGGAAACCCAGGGCAGCGAAGCACAAGCCTTTAATCGCATGTTCAACATTCACATGCTCGCGCCTTATCTGATCAACCTGCACTGCGCCGAGTTGCTGCAGCGCTCGACGCCTGCCGACATCATCCACATCAGCGACGATGTCACCCGCAAAGGCAGCAGCAAGCACATCGGTTATTGCGCCAGCAAGGCCGGGCTCGACAGTCTGACCCTGTCGTTTGCCGCGCGCTTTGCGCCGGCCATCAAGGTCAACGGCATCGCCCCGGCGCTGTTATTGTTCAACCCCGACGATGACGCGGCGTACCGCACCAAGGCGCTGGCCAAGTCCGCGCTGGGTATCGAGCCCGGCAGCGAGGTGATCTATCAGAGCCTGCGCTATCTGCTCGACAATCCCTATGTCACCGGCACGACCCTCACCGTCAACGGTGGACGGCACGTCAAATAGGCCGTCCCGCTTCGGCCGCGAGTCGAGTAAGATCCACCAGAACGCCTGCAATAGACTGGACGGAGCAAATCAATGCCACAACTTCAACCGGGGATGGCGCGCATCCGGGTCAAGGATCTGCGCCTGCGCACCTTTATCGGCATCAACGAGGACGAAATCCTCAACAAGCAGGATGTGCTGATCAACCTCACCATTCTGTACGCGGCGCAGGAGGCGGTGCGTGACAACGACATCGACCACGCGCTGAATTACCGCACCATCACCAAAGCGATCATCGCCCACGTCGAAGGTAACCGCTTCGCCCTGCTCGAACGCCTGACCCAGGAATTGCTCGACCTGGTGATGACCAATGCATCGGTGCTGTACGCCGAAGTCGAAGTCGACAAACCGCACGCCCTGCGCTTCGCCGAGTCGGTATCGATTACGCTCGCGGCGAGTCGCTAGCTTCAAGCCTCAAGCCGCAAGCTGTAAACTTTGCTCACAGACACCCATCTTGCAGCTTGAAGCTTGCCGCTCAAAGCTGTCTCGAAGAGACCCCCATGACTGATCAACAACGCCTGGAACTCGAAGCCGCCGCCTTTCGCCGACTGGTCGCCCACCTCGACAGCCGCAAGGACGTGCAGAACATCGACCTGATGAACCTTGCCGGGTTCTGCCGCAACTGCCTGTCGAAGTGGTACAAGGCCGAAGCCGATCAACGCCAGATCGAGGTCAGCCTCGATGACGCCCGCGAAGTGGTGTACGGCATGCCCTACGCCGAGTGGAAAGCCCAATACCAGCAAGAAGCCAGCGCCGCGCAGCAAGCAGCGTTTGCCAAAGGAAAACCCAATGACTGATCTGAACACCCTGCGCGCCAGGCTCAAGAGTGGCGAGCATGTTTTCGCCGACACCCTGGCGTTCATCGCCGCCGGTTACGACTACCAGCCGCAAGCATTCAACAACGGCGGCGTGGAAAACGCTGCCGGGCAGAACGAAGGTTCGTGCAAGACACTGGGCCTGGCATTGCTTGAGGGTCTGAGTGATGAAGAAGCGCTGCTGGCGTTCGGCGAGCATTACCGTTCGGTGCTGGCGACGCCTGAGGGCAGCGATCACAGCAATATCCGCGCGTTGATCAAGCACGGCCTGGCCGGGGTTGAATTCACCGCACAACCCCTGACCCGTCGCTAACAACGGGATTCGGATCGTTCCCACGCTCCGCGTGGGAATGCCTCATTGGACGCTCTGCGTCCGCTTTGGGACGCAGAGCGTCTCGGGCTGCATTCCCAGGCAGAGCGTGGGAACGATCGAATTGCGTTGGAGCAGGAAGAGCGTGCACAAAAAAACCGGCCAATCTCTGGCCGGTTTTTTTTGTGCCCTGCGGTCTTAGAACGTGGCGTTCTGCAGGCCGTCCAGGTAGCGTTCGGTGTCCAGTGCCGCCATGCAACCGGCGCCGGCCGAGGTGATGGCCTGACGGTAAACGTGGTCAGCCACGTCACCGGCAGCGAAGATGCCTTCGACGCTGGTGGCAGTCGCATTGCCTTCACGGCCGCCCTGCACAACCAGATAACCGTCTTTCAGCGTCAACTGGCCTTCGAACAGCGAAGTGTTCGGAGTGTGGCCGATGGCGATGAACACGCCATCGACTTTGATTTCGTCGAAGCTGCCATCGTTATTGCGCAGACGCGCACCGGTGACGCCCATGTTGTCGCCGAGGACTTCGTCCAGGTTGGCGTTCAACTTGAGGATGATCTTGCCTTCGGCCACACGGGCGTTGAGCTTGTCGATCAGGATCTTCTCGGCGCGGAAGGTTTCGCGACGGTGAATCAGAGTCACGGTGCTGGCGATGTTGGCCAGGTACAGCGCTTCTTCGACAGCGGTGTTGCCACCGCCAACCACAGCGACCGGCTTGTTGCGGTAGAAGAAACCGTCGCAGGTCGCGCAGGCCGACACGCCTTTGCCCATGAACGCTTCTTCCGACGGCAGACCCAGGTAGCGGGCGCTGGCACCGGTGGCGATGATCAGAGCATCACAGGTGTAAACCGCGCTGTCGCCGGTCAGGGTGTATGGCTTGGCAGCGAAGTCCACGGCGTTGATGTGATCGAAAACGATCTCGGTCTCGAAACGCTCGGCGTGCTCGCGCATGCGCTCCATCAGCACCGGGCCGGTCAGACCATGAACATCACCCGGCCAGTTGTCGACTTCGGTGGTGGTAGTCAGTTGACCGCCGGCCTGCATGCCGGTGATCAGCAGTGGCTTGAGGTTGGCGCGGGCCGCGTAGACCGCAGCGCTGTAGCCGGCGGGGCCGGAACCGAGAATGATCACTCGCGAATGACGGACTTCAGACATGAATCTGCTCCTGTTGGCCGGCCATGAAAAATCTGGCACGGACGCCGGACGGCCGGCGGAATAAAAAAGGACCGTGGACACCTTGGGGAAGGCTTGAACTCGACAGTCCTGTAAAAAGTTGGGTGCAGCGTATCGAGGGGGGCAAGATTAAGGAAATACGGTTTAACAATCCAGCTCATAGGTGGTCTCTATGCCGAGACGCTGATGAGATAGACCTCTTTGTTACAGTGAATGTCGATTGCTCTGCCGCGCTTTCGCCGCTGGGGCAAAGCCGGTAACGTCGGCGCGTTTTCCCTTGCTTCGGAGCACCTTATGCCCGCCCCTGTTCTGTCCGGCCCGCAATACCTGCGCGAAGGCCTCAAACTGGTCCTGAGCCCTGGCCTGCGCCTGTTCGTGTTGTTGCCGCTGGCGATCAACCTGGTGCTGTTCGTCGGATTGATCTATCTGGCCGGCCACCAGTTCAGCCTGTGGGTCGACACGCTGATGCCGTCGTTGCCTGAATGGCTGAGTTTCCTCAGCTATATCCTCTGGCCGTTGTTCGTGGTCCTCGTGGCCTTGATGGTGTTTTTCACCTTCACCATGCTCGCCAACATCATTGCCGCACCGTTCAACGGCTTCCTTGCAGAAAAAGTCGAAGTGGTGGTGCGCGGCACTGATGATTTCCCGGCGTTCAGCTGGGGCGAACTGATCGCGATGATCCCGCGCACCCTCTCCCGGGAAATGCGCAAGCTTGGCTATTTCCTGCCGCGCGCCATTGGCCTGTTCATCCTGTCGTTCATCCCGGTGGTAAATATCGTCTCCGCGCCGTTATGGCTGCTGTTCGGCGTGTGGATGATGGCCATCCAGTACATCGACTACCCGGCGGACAACCACAAACTCGGCTGGAACGAGATGCTCGCCTGGCTGCGGCAAAAGCGCTGGCAGAGCATGAGCTTTGGCGGGATCGTCTATCTGGTGCTGCTGATTCCGGTGGTCAATATCCTGATGATGCCGGCGGCGGTAGCCGGGGCGACGTTGTTCTGGGTGCGCGAGCGTGGTGCCGAAAATCTGGTGATCCAGCACTGATCGCGTCACAAATCCATCATCCGACCGTAACAAGCTCGACATGGCCTCAGCCGACACTGAGGTCATGACGACAGCTCTACATATCACCCTCATCAGCGAAACCTTCCCACCGGAAATCAACGGCGTGGCCAATACCCTTGGCCGCTTGTGCGAGGGTTTGCGCGCACGTGGGCATCAGGTGGAGCTCGTGCGCCCGCGCCAGGCCATCGATCCGCAACGCAGCGAAGACGATGCACTGTTGCTGTGTCGCGGATGGCCACTACCGGGCTATCCGGGACTGCAATGGGGCCAGTCGTCGATGCATAAATTGCTGCGCCGCTGGAAACGCCAGCGCCCGGATGTGCTGTACATCGCCACGGAAGGCCCGCTCGGATTGTCGGCACTGCGCGCCGCACGGCGCCTTGGGATTGCGGTGGTGAGCGGTTTTCACACCAACTTTCAGCAATACACCAGCCAGTATGGCCTCGGCCTGCTGACGCGGATGCTCACGCATTATCTGCGCTGGTTTCACAATCGTTCGGCAATGACTCTGGTGCCGAGCGCCAGTCAGCGCCTGGAACTGGAGCGGCGGCATTTCGAGCGGCTGGCGTTGTTGTCGCGGGGTGTGGACAGCCAGTTGTTTCATCCGAGCAAACGTCAGAGCGCGTTGCGTGAGCAATGGGGACTCTCTGATAAAGATATCGCGGTCATCCACGTAGGAAGGCTCGCCCCGGAGAAAAATCTGGGCCTGCTCAAACGCTGCTTTGAAGGTTTGCGCGAAACTTATCCACAGCGCCATCTGAAGCTGATCGTGGTCGGAGATGGCCCGCAGCGTTCGGCGCTGGAAAAAGAACTGCCGGAGGCGATCTTCTGCGGCGCGCAACGGGGAGAAGCCCTGGCGGCGCACTACGCCTCAGGAGATCTGTTCGTATTTCCCAGCCTGACCGAAACCTTCGGCAATGTGGTGCTGGAAGCCCTGGCTTCGGGACTCGGCGTTGTTGCCTATGATCAGGCAGCGGCGGCGCAGCATATTCGCCACGGCTACAACGGCGTGTCAGCCATGCCCGGCGATGAGCAGGCATTTTGCGAGGCGGCGGCGTGGTTGCTGGAGGAGGATGAGCGGTTGCGCTGTGTGCGGCTGAATGCGCGGCAGCATGGCAGTCGCCAGGGCTGGGCGGCGATTATCGAGCAGTTCGAGGGGTATTTGCGTGGGGCTTGTGTGGGGGAGCTGGTGGTGCCTGGGGCGCAGACACAACCTTAGATTTTCGGCGACTTAGAAACAGCTTTCGCGAGCAGGCTCGCTCCCACATGGGTACTGCATTCTTTCAGATGGAATGCGGTCGAAGGTGGGAGCGAGCCTGCTCGCGAATGGTTCGAACTGGCGCCGCTTAGACCAAGGTCATCAACGCCTCACGACTGAACGGCAGAATGTCCTGCTCACGCCCTTCACGGACTTTCTGCGCCCAGTCCGGATCGACCAGCAGCGCGCGGCCCACTGCTACCAGGTCAAACTCTTCTTTGTTCAGACGCTCCAGCAGGTTTTCCAGGCTGGCCGGTTGCGCGACCTTGTCGGTGTTGACCATGAACTGCAGGAACTCGCCGTCCAGGCCGACGCTGCCCACGGTGATGGTCGGTTTGCCGGTCAGCTTGCGGGTCCAGCCAGCAAGGTTCAGATCCGAGCCGTCGAACTCCGGCTCCCAGAAGCGTCGGGTCGAGCAGTGGAAAATGTCCACGCCAGCGTCAGACAGCGGCTTGAGAAACTCGCCCAGCGCTTCGGGGGTTTGTACCAGACGCGCGGTGTAATCCTGCTGCTTCCATTGCGAGAAGCGGAAGATGATCGGGAAACCCTCACCGACGGCTGCGCGCACTGCTTGAATCAATTCGATGGCAAAACGCGAACGGTTGGCCAGGCTGCCACCGTATTCGTCGCTGCGCTGGTTGCTGCCTTCCCAGAAGAACTGGTCGATCAGATAGCCGTGGGCGCCATGGATTTCCACACCGTCCATGCCGATGCTTTGCGCATCTTTGGCAGCCTGGGCAAACGCAGCGATCACGTCCTGGATGTCCTGCTTGGTCATGCCGTGAACAACGACCTGACCGTCCTTGAGTTTTTCCGACGGACCGTAGCCCGGCACGCTGGCGTCCGGCTCGGTGCCGAGGCGACGTACGCTGCCGACATGCCACAGTTGCGGGACGATCTTGCCGCCCTCGGCGTGCACGGCGTCGACGACTTTTTTCCAGCCGGCAAGCGGCGCGTCACCGAAAAATTGCGGCACGTTTGGATAGCCATTGGACGCGATGTGGCCGACGGTGGTGCCTTCGGTGATGATCAGACCAACCCCGGCGGCCGCACGACGGCGATAGTACTCAATGACCTTGGAATTCGGCACACCGCCCGGCGAAAACGAACGGGTCATTGGCGCCATGACCACGCGGGTCGGCAGTTCGAGGGCACCGAGATGGAACGGTTTGAACAGGGCTTGAACAGGCATCGAGAGGCTCCACGAAAACGTTGGCGACAGGCATGAATCGATATGACGGCGATAATATCCACCACGTTCTTCGCGTGACAGCACTATTGATCTGAATGATTAAGGGTCAAAAGGCAGGCAAAAAAAATCGCAGCTCAATGCTGCGATTTTCTGATTCAGCCTAAGGCTTTTTCGATCGCGGCAATCACTGTCGGATCATCCGGCGCGGTGCGCGGCGAGAACCGCGCCAGCACCCGGCCGTCCTTGCCGAGCAGAAACTTTTCGAAGTTCCAGGTGATGTCACCGGGAAATTCGGCGCCCTCGCCCGCCAGCAGGCGATACAACTGATGCCGCTCGTGGCCGTTGACTTCGAGCTTGCTCGACAACGGAAAGGTCACGCCATAGTTGAGGCTGCAGAACTCCTGGATCTCTTTCTCCGAGCCTGGCTCCTGACCGGCAAACTGGTTGCACGGCAGGCCCAGCACAGCAAAGCCTTTATCTTTGTATTGCTGGTAGAGGTTTTCCAGTGCCGCGTACTGAGGGGTCAAGCCGCATTTGGAGGCCACGTTGACCACCAGCACGACTTGGCCCTTGAACGGCGCCAGCGGTAGCTCCTGACCATCCAGAGCTGTCAACTTAAGGTCGTGAAAAGCACTCATGCCGAACTCCAGGATTCTCGTGTTCTACTCGAAACAGCCACTTGGCGAGGCCACCAAGGACAGCCGCGGACTAAAAAGGCGCCCACAGGCGCCTCTCCAGTACTCGAAGCTTAGCGCAGAAAATCAGTGGTGATGGCCACCTTCGCCATGGACGTGACCATGAGCGATTTCTTCCTGGCTGGCGTCACGGATATCAACGATCTTCACTTCGAAGTTCAGGCGCTGACCGGCCAGAGGGTGGTTGCCATCAACGGTGACGTCGTCGCCGTCCAGATCACGGATGGTGACGATCTGCATCTGGCCGTCCGGCGCCGAAGCGTGGAACTGCATGCCGACTTCCAGCTCGTCAACGCCTTCGAACATGCTGCGGCTCAGGGTGCTGACCAGTTCAGCGGCGTATTCACCGTAAGCGTCTTCCGGCTCAACGGCTACTTTCAGCTCGTCGCCGACAGCTTTGCCTTCAAGGGCTTTTTCCAGGCCCGGGATGATGTTGCCTGCGCCTTGCAGGTAAACCAGCGGAGCGCCGCCGGCGGAGCTGTCGATGACCTCACCAGCGTCGTTGGTCAGGGTATAGTCGATGGAGACAGCCTTATTGGCGGCGATCAGCATGGGGCGAGACCTTTTGCATAAGAATATAGAAAGGCCAAGTTTAGCGAAGCAATCGCGTGAAAGCGACCACAACCCGGACAAACGGGTTTCGACCATCACCGGCTTCCATCAGGACGAAGATGGCCATTGGGTGGTCGAGCTTTCCTGTGGCCACACCCAGCACCTGCGCCACCAGCCGCCGTGGCAAACCCGTGCCTGGGTCCTGGATCCGGCGCAACGTATTGAAAAAACAGGTCAACCCTTTGCCTGCGGTTGGTGTGCACAAGGCTCGGTTAGCGCTAACCTTGGCGACTGAATTTCGGTAGTCGGCCAGACATAGGCTGACACCCTTGCATAGAGAATTCCCATGCAAACTTTTTTTATCGCCCCCACCGATTTTGGCGTGGGTCTGACCTCCATCAGCCTCGGGCTGGTGCGCACGCTTGAACGCGCCGGCCTCAAAGTCGGCTTCTTCAAACCGATCGCCCAGCCACATCCGGGCGACACTGGCCCTGAGCGTTCCACCGAACTGGTGGCGCGCACCCATGGCCTGAAACCGCCACAACCGTTGGGGCTGGCGCACGTCGAACGCATGCTCGGCGACGGTCAGCTCGACGAATTGCTCGAAGAAATCATCGCCCTGTATCAGCAAGCGGCGGTCGGCAAAGACGTGCTGGTGGTAGAAGGCATGGTGCCGACCCGCAGCGCCAGTTACGCCGCGCGGGTCAATCTGCACTTGGCCAAGAGTCTGGATGCCGAGGTGATTCTGGTCTCGGCGCCGGAAAACGAAGTGCTCGCCGAGCTTTCTGGCCGTGTCGAGCTTCAGGCTCAATTGTTCGGTGGCCCGAAAGATCCGAAAGTCCTCGGCGTGATCCTCAACAAGGTCAAGACCGACGAGAGCATGGACGCCTTCGCCACGCGTCTGAAGGAACATTCGCCGTTGCTGCGCAGCGGTGATTTCCGCTTGCTTGGCTGCATCCCGTTTCAGCCGGAACTCAATGCGCCGCGCACCCGCGACGTCGCCGACCTGATGGGTGCGCAAGTGCTCAACGCGGGAGACTACGAAACCCGGCGCATGAGCAAAATCATCATTTGCGCACGAACCATGCGCAACACCGTCGAGCTGCTCAAGCCCGGCGTGCTGGTGGTGACCCCGGGCGATCGCGACGACATCATCCTCGCCGTCAGCCTCGCGGCGATCAACGGTGTGCCGCTGGCCGGCCTGCTGCTGACCAGCGACACCCTGCCCGACCCGCGCATCATGGACCTGTGCCGGGGCGCGTTGCAGGCCGGTTTGCCGGTGTTGTCGGTGAGCACCGGCTCGTACGACACCGCCAATCTGCTCAATGGCCTGAACAAGGAAATCCCGATCGATGACCGCGAGCGCGCGGAGATCATCACCGATTTCGTCGCCAGCCACCTCGACGCCAACTGGCTGCACCAGCGCTGCGGCACGCCTCGGGAGATGCGCCTGTCGCCAGCGGTGTTCCGCTACCAATTGATCCAGCGCGCGCAAGCGGCGAACAAGCGCATCGTGTTGCCCGAAGGCAGCGAGCCGTTCACCGTGCAAGCAGCGGCGATCTGTCAGGAACGCGGGATCGCCCGCTGCGTATTGCTGGCCAAACCCGAAGACGTCGAAGCGGTCGCCCGCGCCCAAGGCATCGTGCTGCCGCCGGGTCTGGAAATCCTTGACCCGGACCACATCCGCGAGCGTTACGTCGAGCCGATGGTCGCCCTGCGCAAGAGCAAAAGCCTCAACGCACCGATGGCCGAGCAACAATTGGAAGACACCGTGGTGATCGGCACCATGATGCTGGCGCTGGACGAGGTCGACGGCTTGGTTTCGGGTGTGATCAACACCACCGCCAACACCATCCGCCCGGCCCTGCAACTGATCAAGACCGCACCGGGCTGCACGCTGGTGTCGTCGGTATTCTTCATGCTGTTCCCGGAAGAAGTGCTGGTCTACGGCGACTGCGTGATGAACCCGCACCCGAGCGCCGCGGAACTGGCCGAGATCGCCCTGCAAAGCGCCGACTCGGCGGCCGCATTCGGCATTACTCCACGGGTGGCGATGATCAGCTATTCCAGCGGCGAATCGGCGCGCGGTGAAGAAGTCGAGAAAGTCCGCGAGGCGACCCTGCTCGCCCATGAGCAACAAAACTCGCTGTTGATCGACGGCCCGTTGCAGTACGACGCCGCCGCCAACGCCGACGTGGCGCGGCAACTGGCGCCGAACAGTCAGGTCGCCGGGCGCGCCACGGTGTTTGTGTTCCCCGATCTGAACACCGGCAACACCACGCACAAAGCCGTGCAGCGCAGCGCCGATTGCGTCAGCCTCGGGCCGATGCTGCAAGGCCTGCGCAAACCGGTGAACGACCTGCCGCGCGGCGCGCAAGTCGATGACATCGTCTACACCATCGCGCTCACCGCGATTCAAGCCGCCAACCGACCTATGGATGTGTAAATGCTGGATTTTCTACCCGCACCCGTGCGCGGCGTGATCGCCTCGCTGCTGTTGGCGCTCAACACGATTCTGCTCTGCTCGTTCCTGTTCTGCGTGGCGTTGGTCAAGGCTTTGCCGTTTGCCTTTACCCAGCGCATCGCCGGTTGGCTGATGAGCCACACCCACGAGGCGTGGATCAGCAATAACAAAGGCTGGATGAATCTGGTACGGCGCACCCGCTGGCACGTCAGCGGCCTGCAAGGCCTCGACTATCAGCACTCGTACCTGATCACCAGCAACCACCAGAGCTGGGTGGATATTCTGGTGCTGCAATACGTGCTCAACCGCAAGATTCAGCCGCTGAAGTTCTTCCTCAAGCAGGAGCTGATCTGGGTGCCGGTAATCGGGCTGGCCTGGTGGGCGCTGGGCTTTCCGTTCATGAAGCGCTACTCCAAGGCGTATCTGGAAAAACACCCGGAGAAAAAAGGCAAGGACCTGGAAACCACGCGCAAGACCTGCGCGAAATTCCGCCATAACCCGGTGGGGATTTTCAACTTCGTCGAAGGCACACGCTTCACCGAAGGCAAGCATGCGCAGCAGCAGTCACCGTTCAAATACCTGCTCAAGCCCAAGGCCGGCGGGATCGCCTTTGTGCTCGATGCGATGGGTGAACAGCTGGAGTCGATCGTCAACGTGACGATTCATTACCCGGCCGGGCGTCCGGGGTTCTGGGATTTGCTCTGCGGCAATGTGCGCGATGTGGTGGTGCATTTTGAAGAAATCAAAATCCCGCCGGCCTTCATCGGCAAGAACTACGACCAGGACGGCGAGTACCGTTTGCAGTTTCAGGGCTGGATCAATCAGCTGTGGCTGGACAAGGATGCGTTGCTGGAGCAGATGCACCGCGAATATCCACCCAAACACTGACCCCTGTGGGAGCGAGCCTGCTCGCTCCCACAGTTGATCGTTCCCACGCGGAGCGTGGGAACGATCACCCGGCCAAAAAAAGCCCGCCGATGATCACTCACCGGCGGGCTTTTTCTTGCCGCTTGCAGCTAGAAGCCTGTCGCTGCTTCTACCTTAGATCGCGCCACGCTGACGCAACAGCTCCAGCACTTGCTTGACGCTTTCTTCCAGGCTCAGCGACTGCGTGTCGATCACCAGGTCGGCATTGAGCGGCACATCGTACGGGAAGGATTCGCCCGGGATGTTGTCGCCGCCAGCGGCGTACAGACCTTGCGGATCACGTTCGGCGCACACGGTTGGCGAGGCCTGCACATAGACCGTCAGCAAGCGATCCTTGCCGATCAGTTCCTTGGCCTGCTCGCGACCTTCGGCACTCGGCGCAACGAACGCGGCCAATGTCAGCAGCCCCGCTTCGTTGAACTGACGCGCCACGTGCGCAGCACGACGCCAGTTCTCGGTACGCCCGGCGCGATCCTGTGGCAGACCTTTGTTCAAGTCATGACGCAGGTTCTGGCCATCCAGTACAAACACCGCGCGACCCATGTCGAACAGCTTGCGTTCGACCGCATACGCCAAGGTGCTTTTGCCCGCACCGGACAGGCCGCTGAACAGCACGGTGGCTGGTTGCTGGCCGAAGCGCTGGGCACGTTCTTCAGTCGCCACATGGGCCAATTTGCCGTGGTGGGTTGCAGTGCCATGCGCTACAGGCTGAGCGACGATCATGCCGGCGCCGACGGTGCCGTTGGTCAGGCGGTCGATGACGATGAACGCGCCGGTGGTGCGGTTGCTTTCGTAACCGTCGAGGGCGATCGGCGCGTCGAGCGCGATCTTCACCTTGCCGATTTCGTTGAGCTGCAACGCGCTCGCCGGGCCTTCTTCCAACGTGTTGACGTCGACCTTGTTGACGATGCTGGCGATCGAGCCCGGCACGTAACTGGTGGCGCGTTTGATGTCGTATTTCTTGCCCGGCAGCATCGGCTCTTCAGCCATCCACACCAGCATCGCTTCGAAGCTGTCGGTGACCGGCGGCACGTTGTCGGCATGCACCAACAGGTCGCCACGGGAGATGTCGATTTCGTCTTCCATGGTCAGCGTTACCGCCTGACCGGGACCTGCGTGTTCCAGCTCACCTTCGAAAGTGACGATGGACTTCACCCGGCTGCTCTTGCCCGACGGCAGCACCACGACTTCGTCGCCCTTGTGCACGATGCCGCTGGCCAGGGTGCCGGCGAAACCACGGAAGTTCAGGTTCGGACGGTTGACGTACTGCACCGGGAAACGCAGATCGGTGAAGTTGCGATCGCCCGCCACTTCCACAGTCTCGAGGATTTCCATCAGCGACTGGCCGGTGTACCACGGCGAGCGCTCGGACTTGTTCACCACGTTGTCGCCCTTGAGGGCAGACATCGGCACGAAGTGCATGCTGGTCGGCTTCATCTTCAAGCCTTCGGCGAACTTCAGGTAGTCAGCCTTGATCGATTCGAACACGCCTTCGTCGAAGTCCTTCAAGTCCATCTTGTTGATGGCGACGACGATGTGTTTGATACCCAGCAGGGAAGCGATGAAGCTGTGGCGACGGGTCTGGGTCTGCACGCCGTAACGGGCGTCGACCAGAATGATCGCCAGGTCACAGGTGGACGCACCGGTGGCCATGTTGCGGGTGTACTGCTCATGGCCGGGGGTGTCGGCGATGATGAATTTGCGCTTGGCGGTGGAGAAATAGCGGTAAGCGACATCAATGGTGATGCCCTGCTCACGCTCGGCCTGCAGACCGTCGACCAGCAATGCCAGGTCGATGTCGTCACCGGTGGTGCCGACTTTCTTCGAATCGCGGGTGATCGCTTCGAGGTGATCTTCATAGATCATTTTCGAGTCGTGCAGCAGGCGCCCGATCAGGGTGCTCTTGCCGTCATCGACGTTACCGCAGGTCAAAAAGCGCAGCAGCTCTTTACGTTCGTGCTGGCCCAGGTAGGCGAGGATGTCCTCGCTGATCAAATCAGATGCGTGCGACATGACAGCCCCTTAGAAATAGCCTTGACGTTTTTTGTCTTCCATCGAGCCTGCGCCATCGTGGTCGATGACCCGGCCCTGGCGCTCGGAAGTTCGCGTCAGGAGCATTTCCTGAATGATGTCCGTCAGGCTTTCGGCCTCGGACTCCACCGCGCCCGTCAACGGGTAGCAGCCAAGGGTGCGGAACCGCACTTTCTTTTTCACGATGCGCGCTTTGTCTTCATCGGACAGGTGCTCAAGGATGCGCTCGTCGTCGATCATGATCAGCGTGCCGTTTTTCTCGATCACTTCGCGTTCGGCGGCAAAGTACAGCGGCACGATCGGAATGCCTTCGAGATAGATGTACTGCCAGATGTCCAGCTCGGTCCAGTTCGACAACGGGAATACACGAATGGATTCGCCCTTGTTGACCTTGCCGTTGTAGACATTCCAGAGCTCTGGACGCTGGTTTTTCGGGTCCCAGCGGTGCTTGCTGTCGCGGAACGAGTACACGCGCTCTTTGGCGCGGGATTTCTCTTCATCGCGACGGGCGCCGCCGAACGCTGCATCGAAACCATGCTTGTCGAGTGCCTGTTTCAGGCCTTCGGTTTTCATGATGTCGGTGTGCTTGGCGCTGCCGTGGGTGAACGGGTTGATGTTCTGCGCCACGCCATCGGGGTTGATGTGGGTGATCAGGTCCAGGCCCAAGTCTTCGACCATCTTGTCGCGGAACTTGTACATTTCCTGGAATTTCCAGCGGGTGTCGACGTGCATCACCGGAAACGGCAGTTTGCCCGGGAAGAACGCCTTGCGTGCCAGGTGCAGCATCACGGCGGAGTCTTTACCGATGGAGTACAGCATCACCGGGTTATCGAACTCGGCGGCCACCTCGCGGATGATGTGGATGCTTTCCGCCTCCAGCTGTTTCAGATGCGTCAGTTTGTCAACCATGGCTACTCACGAAAGCTTTCTTATGAACGGCCAGCGGGCCGTGTTCGAGCGAGGAATCCTAGCACAGCGACCTCTTCTAATCAGGACGCCAACTAGATCGAAAGGGTATATGAATATGCCTGCCAGTTCGGCCCGTCAGGGCCGAATGTGGGAGCGAGCCTGCTCGCGAAAGCGGATTGTCAGGCACCTTTGTATTGAAGGTCTGAGGCCTTCGCAAGCAGGCTCGCTCCCACAGGAGTTTGCGGTGAGCTCAGATCGGATTCGGGCAATCGATGAAGATGTGCTCAAGGGCAAAGCGCTTCGCCAGATACTCACCCAGCGCCTGCACGCCGTAGCGTTCGGTGGCGTGGTGGCCAGCGGCGATGAAGCTGATGTCGTTCTCCCGGGCGCTGTGGAAAGTCTGCTCGGAGGCCTCGCCACTGATGAACAGGTCGACACCCGCCGCCACGCCCTGATCGATATAACCCTGGCCACCGCCGGTGCACCAGCCGACACGGCGGATCATGCCGCTGCCTTCGATCAGCAGCGGCTCGCGGCCCATGACTTCCTGCACCTTGCGCGCGAAATCCCGCGCAGTCATTGGCTCATTCAGTGAACCGACCAGCCCGACGACTTTCGGATTGCTCGGGTCGAGCGGCCCTTCGACAGTGATGTCGAGCTGACGCGCCAGTTGCACGTTGTTGCCGACGTCCGGGTGCAGATCCAGCGGCAGGTGATAGGCGAGCAGACTGATGTCGTGCTTGAGCAGGGTTTTCAAGCGGCGCTGTTTCATGCCGGTGACGCAAGGGTTTTCGCCTTTCCAGAAATAACCGTGGTGGACCAGGATCAGGTCGGCCTCGGCTTCGACGGCGGCGTCCAATAAAGCCTGGCTGGCGGTGACGCCACTGACGATGCGCATCACCTGCGGGCGGCCTTCGACCTGTAATCCGTTGGGGCAATAATCGGCAATTTTCGCACTGCCCAGGTAACGGTCGGCTTCTTCGACGAGGGTGCTGAGGGCAACGGCCATGAAAGACTCCTAAATATCCCGTTCAGAGGCACGCGCGGCCTCGTATAATGCGCGACATTATGGGCGGTCTGACCTCGCCTGCAACCTTTCCAGGAACGTGCTTAATGCTCAAGGCGCTGCGTTTTTTTGGCTGGCCGCTGTTGGCCGGTGTGCTTATCGCTCTGTTGATTATTCAGCGTTACCCCGAGTGGGTCGGGCTGCCGAGCCTCGACGTCAATCTGCAACAGGCCCCTCAGACCACGATCGTGCAGCAGGGGCCGGTGTCCTATGCGGATGCAGTGGGCATCGCCGCGCCGTCGGTGGTCAACCTGTACACCACCAAGGTCATCAACAAACCGGCGCATCCCTTGTTCGAGGATCCGCAGTTCCGCCGTTTCTTCGGTGACAACTCGCCGAAACAGAAGCGCATGGAATCGAGCCTCGGTTCCGGGGTGATCATGAGCCCGGAAGGCTACATCCTCACCAACAACCACGTCACCAGCGGCGCCGACCAGATCGTCGTGGCGCTCAAGGATGGTCGCGAGACGCTGGCACGGGTGATCGGCAGCGATCCGGAAACCGACCTCGCCGTCCTGAAAATCGATCTGAAAAACCTCCCGGCAATCACCGTCGGCCGCTCCGACAGCATTCGCATCGGCGACGTCGCGCTGGCCATCGGCAACCCGTTCGGCGTCGGCCAGACCGTGACCATGGGTATCATCAGCGCCACCGGCCGTAATCAATTGGGCCTGAACAACTACGAAGACTTCATCCAGACCGATGCGGCGATCAACCCGGGCAACTCCGGCGGTGCGCTGGTCGACGCCAACGGCAACCTCACCGGTATCAACACGGCGATCTTTTCCAAGTCCGGCGGCTCGCAAGGCATCGGTTTTGCCATCCCGGTGAAACTGGCGATGGAAGTGATGAAGTCGATCATCGAGCACGGCCAGGTGATTCGTGGCTGGCTGGGCATTGAAGTGCAACCGCTGACCCAGGAACTGGCGGAGTCGTTTGGCTTGTCCGGGCGCCCGGGGATTGTCGTAGCCGGAATCTTCCGTGACGGCCCGGCGCAGAAAGCCGGCCTGCAACTGGGCGATGTGATTCTGAGCATCGATGGCGAGCCGGCCGGCGATGGTCGCCGCTCGATGAACCAAGTGGCGCGGATCAAACCGACCGACAAGGTGACGATTCAGGTTATGCGCAACGGCAAGGAGCTGAAGCTGACGGCTGAAATCGGCCTGCGTCCACCGCCGGCACCGGTGAAAGAAAAAGAAGAGTAAAAATGTTTTCGCGCCAGTGGCGCGAATAACAGAAATTCTCAACAGGCATGTTATATTGTTTCAATTCTAGCAATTGGAACAACATAACATGTCGTCTCGCAAAAAGGCCTCGCTGTTGGGCCTGACTCTGGGTTTGCTCTGCGATCCCGCCTTCGCCGATGAGCCGCAGCCCGTTGAGCTGGAAGCCATCAGCGTCACTTCCGACTACGAATCACCCACCGGCCCGGTCAGCGGTTATCGCGCGACTCGCTCGGCCAGTGCGACCAAAACCGACACGGCGATTCGCGATATCCCACAAGCCATCAGCGTCGTTCCGGCCAGTGTGCTCTCGGATCTGGGCAGCACCAGCGTTGAACGCGCGCTGGATTTTGCCGGCGGCGTGTCGAAGCAGAACAACTTCGGCGGCCTGACCCTGTACGAATACAGCGTGCGCGGCTTCACCACCTCGGAGTTCTACAAGGACGGCTTCAGTGCCAATCGCGGTTACCCGAGCACGCCAGATGCGGCCAATATAGAACGCATCGAAGTGCTCAAAGGCCCTGCCGCCAGCCTGTACGGCCGGGGTGATCCCGGCGGCACGGTGAACATCGTCACCAAGAAACCGCAGCCTGAAGCGTTCACCACTCTGCAGACCAGCGCCGGGAGTTGGGACCGCTACCGCACCGCGCTGGACGTCAACACGCCCCTTGATGATCAGGGCAATGTGCTCTCGCGCATCAACCTCGCCGTGGAAGACAACAAAAGCTTTCGCGACCACGTCGACAGCCAGCGGGTCTTCGTCGCGCCTTCGATCAGTTGGCAGTTGAACCCGGACACCTCGCTGCTGGTGGAAAGCGAAATCGTCCGTCACAACTCGACGTTCGATCGTGGTGTGGTGGCGCCGAACAACAAGTGGAGCGGCGTATCGCGCTCGACCTTCCTCGGCGAGCCCAACGACGGCAACATCGACAACCACAACAACCTGCTCCAGGCCACTCTTGAACACCATCTGAACGACAGCTGGAAACTGCGTCTGGCCAGTCACTACAAGGAAGGCAAGCTCTGGGGCGACGCTTCCGAAGCACGACCGCTGAACGCCGACGGCCACACGGTCAACCGCCGCTTGCGCGAACGCGATACGAGTTGGCACGACAGCATCACCCAACTGGAACTGCGCGGTCTGTTCGACCTCGGGCCGTGGCAGCATGAATTGCTGATCGGCACCGAATACGAGAATTACCGCAAGGACGAACGCGTCACCACCATTGCTGGCGGCCCCTACGCTATCGACATCTATAAGCCGGTCTACGGCCAGCCGAAACCCAACGGCGCACGCTCGGGCACCGACTTCTTCGAACACGTCAAAAGTCATGCGCTGAATCTGCAGGACCAGATCATCTTCACCGACAAGCTGCGCGGCATGGTCGGCGCGCGCTTCGAGCATTTCGATCAGCGCATCGACGATCACAGCCGCAACGCCAAAAGCCAGCAGCGCCACGACGCACTGACTCAACGCGCCGGCTTGCTCTATCAGCTCACGCCGAACACCGGCCTGTTCGCCAACGCCTCGACTTCGTTCAAACCGAACAACGGCCTGGATGCCTCCGGCAAATCCTTCGACCCGGAAGAAGGCGTCGGTTACGAAGTGGGGATCAAGAACGAACTGTTCGATGAGCGCGTGAGCAGCACCCTCGCCTTCTTCCACATCGACAAGGAAAACGTTCTCGCCCTCGATCCGGGCACCGACACCAGCCGCGCCATGGGCAAGGCGCGCAGTCAGGGTTTCGATTGGCAAGTGAGCGGCCAGCTGACCGACGCGGTGCGGGTCATCGGCGCCTTCGCCTACATCGACGCCGAGGTGACCAAGGGCGACGCGACCATTCCCACCGGCAGCCGCATCCTCGGCGTGGCCAAACGCAGCGGCAGTCTGCTGGGTGTTTATGAATTTCAGGATGGCCGACTGCGCGGTTCAGACGTCGGCGCAGCGTTCACTTACGTCGGCGATCGCTCGGGCGAATCCGGCAGCGACTTCGAATTGCCGGCCTACCAGACCGTCGACTTGCTCGCGCATTACAAGGCCAGCGACAACGTCACGGTCGGCCTGAACCTGAACAACATCTTCGACGAGAAATACTACGAGCGCTCCTACAGCAACTACTGGGTCAATCCCGGCGAGCCACGCAATTTCACCGTCAGCCTGACACTCAACCTGTAAAAGGACGTCACCATGCACTACGGCAAATCCCTTCTGCTCCTCGCTGCGCTATTCACCGGTCAGGTGTCGGCCCACGGCCTGTGGACAGAGGAACGACGCGGCAACATCGAAGTGATCTACGGCCATGGCGCCGAAGACAACGCCTTCAAGGCGCAGAAAATCAGCGGTGCCTGGGCTTATGACGCAAGCGGCAAAATGATCCCGGTCAGCGTCGAGCGCCTGGCCGATCATGCCCGGCTGAAACCGTTGAAGCCGCCGGCGGTGCTGGCCGTGGCGCTGAACAACGGCATGTGGTCGCAGACGGCGGACAAGAAGTGGATCAACGAAGGACGCAGCAAAGTGCCCGGCGCCACCGAGGCCACGCAGACGTTCAAGTACAGTCTGGCGATCTATCAGCCGGGGGCGAAGTTGCCGAAACTGGAGCAGATCAAACTGCTGATCCTGCCGGAGGTCGATCCGCTGACGGTCGGGCCGGGTAAATCGTTACCGGTGCGGGTGCTGCTCGATGGCAAACCGGCGGCGGGGGTGAAGTTGTATGGCGACTATCGCAGCGCGCCAAACACCCTGAGCACCGAGACCGACAAGGATGGGCGTGCGCAGGTGCTGGTGCGTAATGAAGGGTTGAATGTGATTGCGGCGCAGGTCGAAGTGCCGGTGAGGGACAGCGCGGATGTGGACAGTCGTGGGTTGTTCAGTTCGCTGACATTCCTTGGCGAGCCGCATCACGAATAAAAGCACACCCTCACCCCAGCCCTCTCCCAGAGGGAGAGGGAGCCGACCGAGTTGTCTTGCGGGATACATCGACCTGAAAGACCGAGTCGATTATGGATTCGGTAAACCAAATTCAGGTCGGTGAAATTCTGCAATATTCCCCATTCAGTCCCCTCTCCCTCTGGGAGAGGGCTAGGGTGAGGGACTTTTGCTTTTAGAGGTCGCCAAGGCCGTCGATCAACGCCTGATTCTGCTCCGGCGTACCCACCGATATCCGCAGGAACTGCGCAATCCGCTCCTGCTTGAAGTGCCGAACGATCACGCCCTGCTCGCGCAGCTTGGCCGCCAGGCCCGCCGCATCATGCTGCGGGTGGCGGGCGAAGATGAAGTTGGCCGCCGACGGCAGCACTTCAAAGCCTTTTTCCTGCAACTGCGCCACCACCCATTCGCGGCTCTCGATCACCTGACGACAGGTCTTGTCGAAATACTCGCGATCGGCAAAAGCCGCGGCCGCGCCGACAATCGCCAGACGATCCAGTGGATAAGAGTTGAAGCTGTTCTTGATCCGCTCCAGCGCTTCGATCAGGTCCGGATGCCCTACCGCCAGACCGACACGCAGGCCGGCCAGCGAGCGTGACTTGGACAGCGTCTGCGTCACCAGCAGATTCGGATAGCGGTCCACCAGACTGATCGCCGTCTCGCCGCCAAAGTCGATGTACGCCTCATCCACGACTACGACCGAATCAGGACTGGCCTTAAGGATTTGCTCGACCGCGTCCAGCGCCAGCAGGCACCCGGTCGGTGCGTTCGGGTTGGGGAAAATGATCCCGCCATTCGGTTTGGCGTAGTCGTCCGGGTTGATCTGGAACTGCGCATCCAGCGGCACCGCGTCGAATTCAATGCCGTACAGACCGCAGTAGACCGGATAGAAGCTGTAGCTGATGTCCGGGAACAGCAGCGGCTGATCGTGTTGCAGCAAGCCGTGGAAGATGTGCGCAAGCACTTCGTCCGAACCGTTGCCGAGGAACACCTGACTGGTTTGCACGCCGTAATATTCGGCCACGGCGTTTTTCAGCAGATCACTGTTCGGGTCCGGGTACAGGCGCAGGTTGTCGTTGAGCTCGGCTTGCATCGCTGCGAGCGCTTTTGGCGACGGGCCATACGGATTTTCGTTGGTATTGAGCTTGACCAGTTTGGTCAGCTTCGGCTGTTCGCCCGGCACGTAGGGCACCAGATCCTTGACGAACGGGCTCCAGAATTTACTCATCGCTCAGTTCCCCTGCCCTTTCAGAAAGTCTTGGTCTTTGATGCGGTACTCGGCGCTGCGTGCGTGGGCGCTCAGCGATTCACCACGGGCCAGTACCGATGCTGTTTTGCCCAGCTCGGAAGCGCCGGCCTCGGAGCAGAAAATGATCGACGAGCGCTTCTGGAAGTCGTAGACGCCCAGTGGCGAGGAGAAACGCGCGGTGCCGGAAGTCGGCAACACGTGGTTCGGACCGGCGCAGTAATCGCCCAACGCTTCGGAAGTGTGGCGGCCCATGAAGATCGCACCGGCGTGACGAATCTTCGGCAGCCAGGCTTGTGGATCAGCGACCGACAATTCCAGGTGTTCCGGGGCGATGCGGTTGGCGACTTCGATGGCTTGAGCCATGTCACTCACCTGAATCAGCGCACCACGGCCATTGATCGAAGTTTCGATGATGGTCGCGCGGTCCATGGTCGGCAGCAATTTATCGATGCTCGCGGCCACCTTGTCGAGGAACTCGGCGTCCGGGCTGACCAGAATCGCTTGCGCGTCTTCGTCGTGCTCGGCCTGAGAGAACAGGTCCATGGCAATCCAGTCCGGATCGGTCTGGCCGTCGCAGACCACAAGAATTTCCGAAGGGCCGGCGATCATGTCGATGCCGACCTGACCGAACACATGACGCTTGGCCGTGGCCACATAGATGTTGCCCGGGCCGACAACCTTGTCGACACGCGGCACGCTTTCGGTGCCGTAAGCCAGGGCGGCAACTGCTTGCGCGCCGCCGATGGTGAACACGCGGTCGACACCGGCGATGCAGGCAGCGGCCAGCACCAGCTCGTTGATTTCACCGCGCGGGGTCGGCACGACCATGACCACTTCGGTCACGCCGGCCACCTTGGCCGGAATCGCGTTCATCAATACCGACGACGGATACGAGGCCTTGCCGCCCGGCACGTACAGGCCGGCACGATCCAGCGGCGTGACTTTCTGGCCGAGCACCGTGCCGTCAGCCTCGGTGTAGCTCCAGGAATCCTGCTTCTGTTTTTCGTGATAGCTGCGCACGCGGGCGGCGGCTTTTTCCAAGGCCTCGCGTTGCGGCACAGTGATGCGGGTCAGGGCCAGTTCAAGGCGCTCGCGCGGCAGGATCAGGTCGGCCATCGAGGCGACTTCAAGACCGTCGAACTTCTGGGTGAATTCGACCAGCGCCGCGTCACCGCGCTCGCGCACAGCCTTGATGATGTCGAGCACGCGCTGATTGACCGAGTCGTCAGACACACTTTCCCAGCTCAGCAGATGATCCAGATGATGCGCGAAATCCGGGTCAGCAGCGTTGAGTCGGCGAATTGCAGTGGTTGCGGTCATAGCGAGAGCCTCATAGGAATGGCAAATAACTCAGGCGCCCGAAACTAGCATTCGATCCGCTTGGGCACCTGAGAATTCTGGCTATGAGGCGGATAGACGGCGCGACCTCGGGCCGCGCAGGTAGATCAGCCGCGGTGTCGCGATTCCACTGCGTTGCGCAGGGTGTCGATCAACGCCTGGATTCGGGCGTGCTGCATTTTCATTGAAGCCTTGTTGACCACCAGACGCGAGCTGATCGTGGCGATCAGTTCCTGTGGCTCCAGGCCGTTGGCGCGCAGGGTGTTGCCGGTGTCGACCACGTCGATGATCTTGTCGGCCAGCCCGATCAGCGGCGCCAGCTCCATCGAGCCGTACAGCTTGATGATGTCGACCTGACGGCCCTGCTCGGCGTAATAACGCTTGGCAACGTTGACGAACTTGGTCGCCACGCGCAGACGGCCCTTGGGCTCGGCCGCGCCGATCTTGCCGGCGGTCATCAGCTTGCACTGGGCGATCTGCAGGTCCAGCGGCTCGTACAGGCCCTGGCCGCTGTATTCCATCAGCACGTCCTTACCGGCGACGCCGAGGTCGGCCGCGCCATGCTCGACATAGGTCGGCACGTCGGTGGCACGCACGATCAGCAGACGCACGTCGTCCTGGGTCGTGGGAATGATCAGCTTGCGGCTCTTGTCCGGATTCTCGGTCGGCACGATGCCCGCTTCAGCGAGAAGCGGCAGGGTGTCGTCAAGGATGCGGCCCTTGGACAGTGCGATGGTCAACATGGGAAACGTCAGTCCTTATCAAGGTACTCATGCCCGGTCGCAATCGGCGCCGGACACACATCGAGGGTGCGCACACCCTCGACTCGAAACGAATTCAGTGGACACGTCCGTGTGTCCCGATGCAGCGATCAGCCCGGAACGCGACGGATCTTGGCACCCAGCATTTGCAGTTTTTCTTCGATGCACTCGTAACCACGGTCGATGTGGTAGATGCGGTCGATCAGCGTGTCGCCTTCGGCAACCAGCGCCGAAATCACCAGACTGGCCGATGCACGCAGGTCGGTGGCCATGACTGGCGCGCCCTTGAGTTTCTCGATACCGGTGACGATCGCGGTGTTGCCTTCAACCTGGATGTGCGCGCCCATGCGGTGCAGTTCGTACACGTGCATGAAACGGTTTTCGAAGATCGTCTCGATCACCGCACCAGTGCCTTCGGCAATGGCGTTAAGCGAGATGAACTGGGCCTGCATGTCGGTCGGGAACGCCGGGTACGGCGCAGTGCGCACGTTGACCGCTTTCGGGCGCTTGCCATGCATGTTCAGCTCGATCCAGTCTTCACCGCAGGTGATTTCCGCACCGGCCTCACGCAGCTTTTCCAGTACCGCTTCGAGGATGGTCGGATCGGTGTCCTTGACCTTGACGCGGCCACCGGTCACGGCAGCAGCGACCAGGTAGGTGCCGGTTTCGATACGGTCAGGCATGACTTTGTAGAAAGCCGAACCCAGGCGCTCGACGCCATCGATGGTGATGGTGTCGGTGCCGGCGCCGGAAACCTTGGCGCCCATGGCATTGAGGAAGTTCGCCAGGTCGACTACTTCAGGCTCGCGCGCGGCGTTCTGCAACACGCTGCGGCCCTTGGCCAGTGCAGCGGCCATCATGATGTTTTCGGTACCGGTCACACTGACGGTGTCGAAGAAGAAGTGCGCGCCGCGCAGGCCGCCTTCAGGCGCCTTGGCCTTGATGTAGCCGCCTTCGACGTCGATGACCGCGCCCATGGCTTCCAGACCGCGGATGTGCAGGTCGACCGGACGCGAACCGATGGCGCAACCACCAGGCAGTGCGACTTCGGCTTCACCGAAACGCGCGACCATCGGGCCCAGTACCAGGATCGACGCACGCATGGTTTTCACCAGTTCGTACGGGGCGATCAGGGTCTTAATGGTGCGCGGGTCGATTTCGACGCTGAGCTTCTCGTCGATCACCGGCTCAATGCCCATGCGCCCGAACAGCTCGATCATGGTGGTGATGTCGTGCAGGTGCGGCAGGTTGCCAACGGTGACCGGGCCATCGCACAGCAAGGTCGCGGCCAGAATCGGCAGGGCGGAGTTCTTCGCGCCGGAAATGCGGATCTCGCCATCAAGACGAGCGCCACCGGTAATAATCAATTTATCCATTAGTATCTCGACGCCCTAGGGCTCAGGTGCGCTCGGCCCAGGCCGCGCGGCTGAAAAATTTCATAGTGACCGCATGGATGCTGCCATCGGTGATCCATGGGTTCAAATGGGCATAGACCTGCTGCTGACGCTTCACCGGGCTCAACGCCGCCAGTTCATCGCTGATCACGTTCAGCTGGAAGTTGCAGCCTTCGCCTTCAACTTCTACCAGCGTTCCTGGCAGCTTTCCTTCAAGGAAGCTCTTCACTTCTACGGCCTGCATGCTCAACCTCAATCGGCGCCCTGTGCGCACGGGTCGGACATCATACAAAAAAGCCCCGCGCCTGCGAACCCCGCAACGCAGGACTCTGACGGGGGGCTTCTTTATAGATGATGGTTCAGGGTTGCGCCAACAACTCGGTCAATTCACTGACCTGAGCGATTTCACGCATGTCGTCAGGCATCGCACGAATGCTGACGGCCTTGCCGGCCGCCTGCGCATCACGCATGAAGCAAAGCAGCAACGACAGGCCGACGCTGCTGGACTTCTGCACCGCCGAACAATCGATGACCAGCGCGGACGCCTTGCTCGACTTGATCAGCGCCTGCCCTTCCTTGCGCAGGTCGGGCCCGGTGCGGTAATCCAGCACGCCACTGAGCACCAGCTCGTCGACATCACTCATACGAACTGCCGCCTCACTCATTGCGCTGGCTTCGCGGCGGCTTTGTCGGTTTCCTGCTTGGCCTTGGCCACTTCACCGGCCCAGCCATCGATGGTCTTGTCCAGATCGTTGCCATTGCGCTGCATGGCGTCGGCGAACTGGTCACGGAACAGCTTGCCGATGTTGATGCCATTGATGATCACGTTGCGCAGTTTCCACTCGCCGCTGATCTTCTCAAGCGTGTACTGCACCGGATAGATCGCGCCGTTGCTGCCCTTGACGGTCATGTTGACGCTGGTGCGCTCGCCCGATTCGTCTTTGGCCGGGTCAACGGTGATGCCCTGGTTGTTGTATTCCAGCAGAGCGTTGCCGTAGAACTGGAACAGACCGCGCTTGAAGTTTTCCTGAAAGCGCTGCATCTGCTCAGGCGTGGCCTTGCGCGAATACTTCACGGTCATGATGCTTTTGGAGATGCCCTCGGCATCCACCACCGGACCGACAATGTTGTTCAGCGCCGCATAGAAATCCTGCGGATCCTGCTTGTACTTCTCTTTGTTCGCCTGCAAATCGGCAAGCATCCGGTTCGTGGTGTCCTGAATCAGGTCATGAGCCGATTGCCCCGGTGCAGCGTTAGCCATCAACGGCAGGGCCGCGAGCAACACCAACAGGCCACGTCGCAAGATAGAGATCATTCAAAAGCTCCTCATTTGGCGTCTTTGCTAACGGTATTGAGCAGGAATTTACCGATCAGGTCTTCCAGTACCAGTGACGACTGCGTGTCGTGGATGGTTCCACCGTCTTTCAACTGGGTGTCTTCGCCGCCGACGCTGATACCGATGTATTTCTCGCCCAGCAGACCCGCGGTGAGGATAGACGCTGTGGAATCGACCGGCAGGTTGTCGACCTTTTTATCCACTTGCAGCGTGACCCGACCAGTGAAGCTGTCGCGATCCAGATCGATAGCGGTGACCTTGCCGATGGTCACACCGGCCATGGTCACTTTGGCTCTGACCGTCAGACCGGCGATATTGTCGAAATACGCATACAACTTGTAAGTGTCGGTGGACGAAGTCGGAGACAGGCCGCTGACGCGCAAGGCGAGCAGCAGCAAAGCCAGGATCCCTGCCAGCAGGAACAGGCCGACACCGATTTCCAGGGTGCGGTTTTGCATCAGAAATCTCCAAACATCAAAGCGGTCAGAATAAAGTCCAGGCCGAGCACTGCCAGCGAGGCAAACACCACGGTCTTGGTGGTGGCACGACTGATCCCCTCGGAAGTGGGCTCACAGTCATAGCCTTGGAATACGGCGATCCAGGTCACGACGAAGGCGAAAACGACACTTTTGATCACGCCATTGAGCACGTCACTGGTGAAGTTCACGCTGTTCTGCATGTTCGCCCAGTACGAGCCTTCATAAACGCCCAGCCAGTCGACTGCCACCCACGAACCGCCCCAGATGCCGACGACGCTGAAGATCATCGCCAGCACCGGCAGGGAAATGAAGCCGGCCCACAGGCGCGGGGCAATGATGTACTTGAGCGGATCGACACCGATCATTTCCAGGCTGGACAACTGCTCGGTGGATTTCATGTTGCCGATCTCGGCGGTCAACGCCGAACCGGCGCGCCCGGCAAACAGCAAGGCGGTGACCACCGGCCCCAGTTCACGCAGCAGCGTCAGGGCGACCATCTGCCCCACCGCCTGCTCTGAACCATAGCTGGAAAGAATGCTGAAGCCCTGCAACGCCAGGACCATGCCGATGAAAATGCCGGAGACCACGATGATCACCAGCGACATGACGCCGACCGAATGCAGCTGCTTGACCAGCAGGCCGAAACCACCGCTGATACCGCCACGGCCCAGCAGGGCGTGAAACAGGAACAGGGTCGCTCGACCAAACACCGCGACCGCGTCGATCGCCGATTCGCCGAACCGACGCACGCGTTCCATCAATGAAATTCTGCGCATCAACGCTTCCCCAGAAGATCTGCGCGGTAATCCGTCGCTGGAAAGTGATACGGCACCGGGCCATCGGGATCACCGGTCATGAACTGGCGGATACGCGGATCATCGGAATTCATCAGCTCATCCGGTGTGCCTTGGCCCAGCACCTGACCATCGCCCACTACATAGATGTAGTCGGCAATGCTCGCGGTTTCCGCCAGATCGTGTGAAACCACGATGCTGGTGATGCCCAGAGCATCGTTGAGCAGGCGGATCAGGCGCACCAGCACGCCCATGGCGATCGGGTCCTGGCCCACGAAGGGCTCGTCGTACATGAGAATCTGCGGGTCGAGGGCAATCGCCCGGGCCAATGCTACACGGCGCTTCATGCCGCCGGACAGTTCGTCCGGCATCAGCTCGATGGCGCCACGCAGACCCACTGCCTGCAATTTCAGCAGGACGATGTCGCGGATCATGTCTTCCGGCAGTTGCGTGTGCACCCGCAGCGGAAAGGCCACGTTCTCGAACACATCAAGGTCAGTGAACAGCGCGCCGCTCTGAAACAGCACGCCCATGTGCTTGCGCGCATCGAACAGATCGCTGCGCGACAGCGTCGGCAGGTTCTGCCCGTTGACCCAGACTTCGCCGCCGGACGGCCGCAACTGCGCGCCCATCAGGCGCAGCAGCGTGGTCTTGCCGCAGCCGGAAGGCCCCATGATGCCGGTGACCTTGCCGCGCGGGATGCGGATATCGACGTTATTGAAAATGCTCCGCGCACCGCGCTTGAAGGAGACTCCCTTCAGCTCGACCGCGTAGGCGTTATCGGCACTCATCTAAACTCCTTGCGATGCAGCCTCTCACTGGGATGCCAGACTTTCCTCGGAAACACCTGCATCCCGGGCAGGCCGAACTGGCGGCGAACTATATCACTGCAAAGGCTGAGCGCCCAAGCGAGAACCCGGCCAAGATCGCCGACTGAAGAGGGCCCGAGCGAGTTTCAGAGGGTTTTGGTAACCAGTAATGACAAAGCACGTCGAACTTGCGTGAGGCTTTGCCACATAACCGCTATAATCGCCGCCTTTTCATCGGCCCATACGATTCTGACATGAGCAAAACCCGCGACCTGATTCAATCGGCACAACGCACCATCCGCCTCGAAGTGGAAGCCGTCCAAGGCTTGATGGCCCATATCGACGCCGATTTCGTACGCGCTTGCGAGATGATTCTGGCCAGCAAGGGCCGCGTGGTCGTGGTCGGCATGGGTAAATCCGGGCATATCGGCAACAAGATCGCCGCCACCCTGGCCAGCACCGGCACCCCGGCGTTTTTCGTGCATCCGGCCGAAGCCAGCCATGGCGACATGGGCATGATCACCCGCGACGATGTGATTCTGGCCCTGTCGAACTCTGGCTCGACCAACGAAATCGTGACGCTGCTGCCATTGATCAAACGCCTCGGCATCCAGCTGATCAGCGTCACCGGTAATCCGCAGTCGCCATTGGCGAAGGCTGCGGAGGTCAATCTCAATGTGCATGTCGAGCACGAAGCCTGTCCGTTGAATCTGGCGCCGACCTCTTCTACTACTGCAGCGCTGGTCATGGGCGATGCCTTGGCCGTGGCCTTGCTGGAAGCGCGTGGTTTCACCGCTGAAGATTTTGCCTTCTCGCATCCGGGTGGCGCCCTTGGCCGTCGCCTGTTGCTGAAAGTGGAAAACGTCATGCACGCCGGGCAGGAGCTGCCGCAGGTACAACGCGGTACCCTGCTCAAGGACGCGCTGATGGAAATGACCCGCAAGGGTCTGGGCATGACCGCTATTATTGAAGCCGATGGCAAGCTCGCCGGGATCTTCACCGACGGTGATTTGCGCCGCACGCTGGATCGCGCCATCGACATCCGCAGCGCCACCATCGACCAGGTGATGACTGCACACGGCAAGACCGCCCGGCCCGACATGCTCGCCGCCGAAGCCCTGAAAATCATGGAAGACCATCGAATCAACGCCCTGGTAGTCGTCGACGAGGAGGATCGCCCGATCGGCGCCTTCAACCTCTCCGATCTGCTGCGCGCAGGAGTCATGTAATGAGCAACGATCTGCTGCAACGCGGCAAAGCGATCAAACTGGCAGTATTCGACGTCGACGGTGTGCTCACCGACGGCCGCCTGTACTTTCTCGAGGACGGCAGCGAGTTCAAGACCTTCAACACCCTCGACGGCCAGGGCATAAAGATGCTGATGAATGCCGGCGTACAAACCGCGATCATCAGCGGTCGCAAGACCCCGGTGGTCGAGCGCCGCGCGAAGAACCTCGGCATCCCGCATCTGTTTCAGGGGCGCGAGGACAAACTGGTGGTACTCGACGGTCTGCTCGCGCAACTGGGCCTAAGCTATGAAGAAGTCGCCTATCTCGGTGACGATCTGCCAGACTTGCCGGTGATCCGCCGTGTAGGGCTGGGCATGGCGGTGGCCAACGCTGCCGATTTCGTCCGCGAACACGCCCACGGCGTTACCCGCGCCCGTGGCGGCGAAGGTGCCGCCCGCGAATTCTGCGAATTGATCCTGCGCGCCCAGGGCCGCCTCGAAGCGGCCAACGCCGCGTACCTGTGAGCCTGACCATGTTTAGCAAAAAGTTTCGCAATTTCCTGCTGTTCGGCTGCATCGCGGCGATTTTCGCTGCGGTGGGTTACTGGAACATCAGCCCTGAGCGCTTCCTCGACAAGCCGCCGGTTTCGGCTGCCGAGAATCCGATCGACTGGTACGCGACCAACACGCATACCATTCAGTACCTGCCCGACGGCAAGGTGCAGTACGAGATGACTTCCGACAAGGCCGAGCACGTCAAGGCTACCGATGTCACCCTGGTGACCAAGCCTGATTTGAACATGTACCGCGGCACCGACTTCCCGTGGCACGTGACCAGCGAGCGCGGCGAAGTGAATTCGGGCGGCACCGAAGTTGAATTGATCGATTCGGTACGCGTACAGCGCACCGATGAGAAACAGCGCGGCACCCTGATCACCAGCACCCGCATGACCGTGTTCCCGCAGCAAGAATATGCGCAGACCGCGCAACCCGTTAGAATCGAGGGCGCTGGCGGTGTATCGACTGGCGTCGGAATGAAAGCGTACCTGAAGGACAGCAGGATACACCTGCAATCGAACGTAAGAGGACAGTATGAGGCTCGTTAAAACCCTCCCTATTTTGCTCAGTCTGGGCGCAGCACTGGGAAGCGCGAGCGCCTGGTCCCTGCCGAACGATCAGCAGCAGCCGATCCGCATTCAGGCCGACGACGCCCAACTGGACGACAAGAATGGCATTGCCACCTATAAAGGTGACGTGATCATTACCCAAGGCTCGATGATCGTTAAAGGCAACACCGTGACCATGACGCGCGCGCCCAATGGCGACATCGATGTGGTGACCTCGGTCGGCAACCTGGCCTATTTCGAGCAGTTGCAGACCCAGGGCGACGCCAACCCGGTCAAGGGCTACGGCGTGACGATTCAATACCACGCCCAGCAGAATCGGGTGGTGCTGATCGACAAGGCCAAGGTTATCGACAAGGACAACAACGTCACCCAGGGCGAAAAAATCGTCTACGACACCGTGAAGAAACTGGCCAGCGCCGGTCGCGCCACGGGCAGCAAGGTCACCGAATCGCGCCCGCGCATCGACATGGTGATCCAGCCGAAGAAGAAAACCGAAGAGAAATCCCAGTAATGGCAACTCTGAAAGCTCAGCACCTGGCCAAGGCCTATAAAAGCCGCCAGGTCGTGCGTGACGTCAGCCTGTCGATCGACAGCGGGCAGATCGTCGGCTTGCTCGGCCCGAACGGCGCAGGCAAGACCACGTGCTTCTACATGATCGTCGGCCTGGTGCAGGCGGATCAGGGCCGTGTGCTGATCGATGATCTGGACGTCAGCCACCAGCCGATGCACGGCCGCGCCAAGGCCGGTATCGGCTATCTGCCGCAAGAAGCGTCGATCTTCCGAAAACTGTCGGTCGCCGACAACATCATGGCGATCCTCGAGACCCGCCCGGAGCTGGACAAGGCCGGTCGGCGCAAGGAGCTGGAAAGCCTGCTGCAGGAATTCCACATCAGCCACATCCGCGACAACCTCGGCATGAGCCTGTCCGGTGGTGAGCGCCGCCGGGTGGAAATCGCTCGCGCCCTGGCCACTGCGCCGAAATTCATCCTGCTCGACGAACCGTTCGCCGGTGTCGACCCGATCTCGGTCGGCGACATCAAGCAGATCATCCATCACCTCAAGGCCAAGGGCATCGGTGTGCTGATCACCGACCACAACGTGCGTGAGACCCTGGATATCTGCGAAACCGCTTACATCGTCAACGACGGTCAACTGATCGCCGAAGGTGATGCCGAGACCATCCTGGCCAACGATCTGGTCAAGGAAGTGTATCTGGGTCACGAGTTCCGCCTGTAAGCGCGACAGCGCTGTATCGATTCAAGGCGCATTTATCCGCTTTAATTGTTACAGCGCTCTAGGCAAACACTTCAGTTTCAGGCATATAATTTGCTTAAGTTTGGCGCTTCGGCGCCCTGTAGTGGATGGCGCAAAGCGCCGGCGAATAAGGTGTTAAGCCCCTGCCATGAAACCATCGCTAGTCTTGAGAATGGGCCAGCAGCTGACGATGACACCGCAGCTGCAACAGGCCATCCGCCTGCTCCAATTGTCGACCCTGGACCTGCAACAGGAGATCCAGGAGGCTCTGGAATCCAATCCGATGCTCGAGCGCCAGGAAGAAGGCGACGACTTCGACAACGCCGATCCTCTGGCCGACAACGCCGAACAGAAGCCCGCCGAAATCCAGGAACCCTCCTACCAGGAAACCGCCCCGACGGTGGACAACCTCGAGGATGGCGAATGGAACGAGCGCATCCCCAACGAACTGCCGGTGGATACCGCTTGGGAAGACGTCTACCAGACCAGCGCCAGCAGCCTGCCCAGCAGCGATGACGATGAGTGGGATTTCACCACCCGCACATCCGCCGGCGAGAGCCTGCAGAGCCATCTGCTCTGGCAACTGAACCTGGCGCCGATGTCCGACACCGATCGCCTGATCGCCGTGACCCTGATCGACTGCATCAACAATCAGGGCTATCTGGACGAAACCCTCGAAGAAATTCTTGAAGCGTTCGATCCTGAACTGGACATCGAGCTCGACGAGATCGAAGCCGTCCTGCATCGCATCCAGCAATTCGAGCCCGCCGGTATCGGCGCCCGCAACCTCAGCGAATGCCTGCTGCTGCAATTGCGCCAGCTGCCCGCGAAGACGCCGTGGCTGAGCGAGGCCAAGCGTCTGGTCGCCGATTACATCGACCTGCTCGGCAGCCGCGATTACAGCCAGTTGATGCGCCGGATGAAGCTCAAGGAAGACGAGCTGCGCCAAGTCATCGAACTGGTGCAGAGTCTCAATCCGCGTCCAGGCTCGCAGATCGAATCAACCGAAGCCGAATACGTCATTCCCGATGTGATCGTGCGCAAGGACAACGAGCGCTGGCTGGTCGAGCTGAACCAGGAATCGGTGCCACGCCTGCGCGTCAATGCCCAGTACGCCGGGTTTGTGAAACGTGCCGACACCAGCGCCGACAACACTTTCATGCGCAACCAGTTGCAGGAAGCCCGCTGGTTCATCAAGAGCCTGCAGAGCCGCAACGAAACCCTGATGAAAGTGGCCACGCAGATCGTCGAACATCAGCGCGGTTTCCTCGAGTACGGCGACGAAGCGATGAAGCCGTTGGTATTGCATGACATCGCCGAAGCGGTCGGCATGCACGAATCGACGATTTCCCGGGTGACCACGCAGAAATTCATGCATACCCCGCGCGGTATTTATGAGCTGAAATACTTTTTCTCCAGCCACGTCAGCACCTCCGAAGGCGGCGAATGCTCGTCCACGGCGATCCGCGCGATCATCAAAAAACTGGTCGCAGCGGAAAATCAGAAAAAGCCGTTGAGTGACAGCAAGATCGCTGGTTTACTGGAGGCACAAGGCATTCAGGTGGCTCGCCGCACCGTCGCCAAGTACCGCGAATCCCTCGGAATCGCGCCTTCGAGCGAACGCAAGCGGTTGATGTAAGCCACGTTACAGCGTTCCAGTGGCAGGCTTTTCGGCCTGCCGCTTTATGCACTGGCAACGAAGGAGAAGCTGTATGCAAGTCAACATCAGTGGACACCAACTGGAAGTGACCCAACCTCTGCGTTCCTACATCGAGGAAAAACTCCAGCGACTGGAGCGACATTTCGACAAGATCACCAACGTGCAGGTCACGATGTGCGTCGAAAAGCTGAAGCAGAAGATAGAAGCCACCTTGCATATCCCCGGCAGCGAAGTGGTCGCCAACGCAGAAGATACCGACATGTACGCTGCGATCGACTCACTCACCGACAAGCTGGATCGCCAACTCAAAAAGCATAAGGAAAAGACCCAGAGCCTCCTCCAGGGCGCGACCGGTCGTTAACACCCCTATCCCATGATCCGACTTGAAACCATCCTGACCCCCGGCCGTTCCCAAGTGAACGCGCCGGGCGGCAGCAAGAAAAAAGCCCTCGAACAGATTGCCAACCTGATCCACCGCGAAGTGCCGGATCTGGCGATGCAGGATGTCTTCGAGGCGTTGATCGCCCGTGAAAAACTCGGCTCCACCGGTTTTGGTAACGGCATCGCCATTCCCCACTGCCGCCTCAAGAGCTGCACGGCACCGGTCAGCGCCCTGCTGCACCTCGAAGCTCCGATTGATTTCGATGCCATCGACGGCGCCCCGGTGGACCTGCTGTTCGTGCTGCTGGTCCCGGAAGCCGCAACCGACGCGCATCTGGAGTTGTTGCGCCAGATCGCCAGCATGCTCGACCGCAAGGAAGTTCGTGAAAAACTGCGCAGCGCTCCGAGCAATGAAGCCTTGTACCAGGTTGTACTGGACGAGCAGAACGGGCACTAATCATGCGTTTGATCATTGTCAGTGGCCGTTCGGGCTCGGGTAAAAGTACCGCCCTGAATGTCCTTGAGGACAACGGCTACTACTGCATCGACAATCTGCCGGCCGGTTTGCTGCCGGAGCTGGCCGAGCGTGCGCTGATTCACACGGAGCTGACGCAGCCGCTGGTCGCCGTGTCGATCGATGCGCGCAACCTGCCCAGCCATCTGTCACGCTTCCCTGAGTTGCTCGAAGACGTGCGTGCCAAGCATATCAAGTGCGATGTGCTGTACCTGGACGCCGATGAAGAAACCCTGCTCAAGCGTTTTTCCGAGACCCGTCGTCGTCACCCGCTGAGCAACGCCAATCGCTCGCTGGCCGAGGCGATTCACGATGAAACCGCCCTGCTCGGCCCGATCGCCGATCTGGCTGACCTGAAAATCAACACCACCAGCCTGAATCTGTATCAACTGCGCGATACCCTGAAGTTGCGCCTGTTGAATCAGCCTGAGCCCGGCACGGCGTTTCTGGTTGAATCATTTGGCTTCAAGCGCGGCATGCCGGTCGATGCCGATCTGGTCTTCGATGTGCGCTGCCTGCCCAATCCGTACTGGAAACCCGAGCTGCGCGCTCAGTCCGGCCTCGATGCCCCTGTGGCCGAGTATCTGGCGCAGCAGCCGGATGTCGAAGAAATGTATCAGGACATCTACGCCTACCTGAACAAGTGGCTGCCACGTTTCGCCGCCAGCAACCGCGCCTACGTCACCATTGCCATCGGCTGCACCGGCGGGCACCACCGCTCCGTCTACCTGACCGAACGTTTGGGTCAGGCCCTGCAGAAAACCCTGAAGAACGTCCAGGTTCGCCACCGCGACCTCACCTAAAGGATCCACACCGCGATGCCTGCTCGTGAAATCGAAATCATCAATAAACTGGGTCTGCATGCCCGGGCATCGGCCAAATTTGTCGGCGTGGCGGGTCAGTATCCAGACTGCACGATCCGAGTGGGACGCACACCTGAAACGACTGTCGACGGCAAGAGCATCATGGCGATGATGATGCTCGCGGCGGGCAAAGGCACCAAGATCCATTTGAGCACCGAAGGCGAACAGGCTCAGGAAGCCATGGACGCATTGGTCGATCTGATCGAAAGATATTTCGACGAAGGTGAATAATCCTCGAGGCGGGGCACACTGTTCCTCGCCTTCATTCAACCCAACGCCGTATCCATCACCATCATCAGACAAAACCCGACCAACAGGCCCAGACTGGCCAGCTTGTCATGCCCATGACGACGCGACTCCGGAATCACTTCGTGGGTCACCACCAGCAACATCGCCCCGGCCGCCAATGCCAGTCCCAGCGGCAACAGCACTTGAGCCAGACTCACCAGCCACGCGCATAACAGTGCAAATACCGGTTCGACCAGCCCCGACGCCGCGCCAATCAAAAATGCCCTGACCCGCGACATCCCTGCCCCGGCCAGCACCAACGCAATCACCAGGCCTTCCGGCACATCCTGCAACGCAATGCCCATCGCCAGGCTGTCGGCGTCCGCCATCCCGCCGCCCGCAGATACGCCAACCGCCATGCCTTCCGGAATGTTGTGCGCGATGATGGCGAACACGAACAGCCAGATTCGTGGTGGAATCACCGGATGCTCTAGCGTGCCGACGAGCATCTGCGGCGAGGCACCGGAGACGCGCCGATCCACCAGATACAGACCGAACGCGCCGAGCAGGATGCCGAAGCAGATCAGGCTACTGGCGGCCCACGGCGTCAGGCCAAGACTCTCCGCCGCAGCAATGCCCGGCACGATCAGCGAAAACGCCGTCGCCGCCAGCATCACCCCGGCACCAAATCCCAGCAAGGTATCGCTGAGTGCCTGCGGCATGCGCCGGATCACCAGCACCGGCACTGCGCCAAGCGCCGTGCCCAATGCGCAGATGGCACCGCCCTGCAAGGCGCGCAACAGCCTCGGTTCCAGATTCAGCCACTGCAAACCGTGGGCGACCAGCAAAGTCATACCCGCCAACAGCAACAGCGAGCCCACCGCGTAACGAAACATGCGACCGCTGCCAATCGCCAGTGTTTCCGTGCCCATAGTCAGCCCTGGATTGTTTTTATTGAAGGCTTAAACCAGTGCGGCCTGATAGCGCGCAGCAACTTCCGGCCAGTTGATCACGTTGTAGAACGCGTTGATGTATTCCGGGCGACGGTTCTGGTAACGCAGGTAGTAGGCGTGTTCCCAGACGTCGAGACCAAGGATTGGTGTGTTGCCGGTCATCAGCGGGCTGTCCTGATTGCCGCTGCTTTCCACGACCAGTTTTTTCTCTGGGGTCACGCTGAGCCAGGCCCAACCGCTGCCGAAACGGGTCAGCGCGGCCTTGGTGAAGGCTTCCTTGAAACTGTCGAGTCCGCCCAGTTGCTCGTCGATGGCCTTGGCCAGAGCGCCGTCGGGCTTGCCGCCGCCGTTGGGCACCATCACTTCCCAGAACAGCGAATGGTTGGCGTGGCCGCCGCCCTGATTGATCACCGCCGCGCGAAGTTTTTCCGGCAGTTGCTGGACGCTGGCGACGAGTTTTTCCACTGGCCACTCGGCGAATTCGGTGCCTTCCACGGCGGCGTTGAGGTTGTTGATGTAGGTCTGGTGATGCTTGGTGTAATGGATTTCCATGGTCTGCGCATCGATGTGCGGCTCGAGGGCATCGTAGGCATAAGGCAAGGCAGGCAAGGTAAAAGCCATTTCAATGGACTCCATACTGATGAGAAGTTGAGGCGCGGCGGGCATTGCCGGTGTCCGGATGCAGCAGGCGCTGGGTGCGCGGGTACTCGCCGTGCTCGCTGATGAAATTCAACAGTTCGACGTAGGTCTTGCTGCTCTGGCGCAACGCCGCCTCACGCAGGGCCGGGCGCAGGCGTTCGTCCTGCATGGTTTGCAACAAGCGCTGGTGGATGGCGCAAAGATATTCGGCGCTCTCCTCCGGTTGATTCAGGCGCAAATGCAGGTCGGCGAGGTTGTGATGAGAGACGACGCAGGCCGCCACCGCTTCGTCGGCATCCGCCCAGCGTTCGAACAACACTTGCGCCAGGGCCAGGGCTTGCAGATAAGCCTCACGGGCGTCGATCAGTTCGCCCAGCATGAAGCAGCGATTGGCCCGTTCGATCGTGCGTTTCCAGTGCTCCATGATGAGCCTCCAAAGCGGTTGCGGGGTTTACACGCCGCCGGCGGTGAGTTTCTCGGGGTTGAGCAACTCTTCCAGTTGGCTGCGCGACAGGTCGGTGTGTTCCAGAGCGACGTCGATCACCGCGCGGCCTTCCTTGTAGGCCTGCTTGGCGATTTCGGCGGCTTTCTGGTAACCGATGATGGGATTGAGCGCGGTGATCAGAATCGGATTGCGCGACAGCGCCTCTTTCAAGCGCGACTCATTGACCTTGAAACTGGCGATCGCCTTGTCACCGAGCAGGCGACTGGCATTGGCCAGCAGTTCGATGCTGCTCAGCAGGTTCTGCGCGATGATCGGCAACATCACGTTCAGTTCGAAATTGCCGGATTGGCCGGCCACGGTGATCACCGAGTCGTTGCCGATCACTTGCGCAGCGACCATCGCGGTGGCTTCCGGGATCACCGGGTTGACCTTGCCGGGCATGATCGATGAACCCGGTTGCAGCGCTTGCAGTTCAATTTCGCCGAGGCCGGCCAGGGGACCTGAGTTCATCCAGCGCAGGTCGTTGGCGATTTTCATCAGCGACACCGCAGTAGCTTTGAGCTGGCCGGAGACAGAGACCGCAGTGTCCTGCGAGCCAATCAGCGCGAACAGATCCTTGCCCGGGGTGAACTGCACGTCGGTCAGTTGGCTCAGATGCCGACTGAATCGCGCGGCGAACTCCGGATGCGCATTGATCCCGGTACCGACCGCGGTGCCGCCCTGCGCCAGCGCTTGCAGGCTTGGCAGCAAATCCTGCAGATGGCCGATATTGGCCTTGAGCTGCTGCGCCCAACCGTTGAGCACCTGGCTCATGCGCACCGGCATCGCGTCCATCAGGTGGGTGCGCCCGGTCTTCACATGGTGATGCACTTGCTCGGCCTTGCGCTCGATCACCTGGACCAGATGCAACAGCGCCGGCAGCAATTGTTCATGCAGCGCCAGCGCGGCGCTGACGTGGATGGTGGTCGGGATGATGTCGTTGCTGCTTTGCCCGCAGTTGACATGATCGTTGGCGTTGACCGGCTCGCCGAGCATGCGACTGGCCAGCGTCGCGATCACTTCGTTGGCGTTCATGTTCGAGCTGGTGCCGGACCCGGTCTGGAAGATATCCACCGGGAAATGCTGCATGAAATCGCCTTCGAGCAGACCTTGCGCGGCATCACTGATGGCTTTGCCCTGGGCCGCGCTGATCTGGCTCAGCTCAACGTTGGCCCGGGCAGCGGCGGCTTTGGCGAGGATCAGCGCGCGGATGAACTGCGTCGGCATCGGCTTGCCGCTGATCGGGAAGTTGTCCACGGCGCGCTGGGTCTGCGCGCCATAGAGCGCATCGACCGGCACCTGCAGTTCGCCCATGCTGTCGCGCTCAATACGTGTCTTGGTCATGCGAATGTCCTTGCAGCAAATCAATGAGAGAAATCGACGGTTGCAACTCGCAAGTGGCGAGCTGCCAGGTGTAGCGTTGCCAGCGCCGCAAGCGGCATTGGCATAGCGACAGGCGCTCCATTTCACGCAAGGGGCGCCAGGCTTGATCGAGACAGACGCTGCGCCAGTGCCACGGCAACGCGATGTCGGTGGCGGTATCGAGCAGCAGACGGAAAGACGTTTCGGCGACAGTCCAGGGCGAAGTGGCTGTGCAACAGGACAGATAGCGTCCTTCGGCGAGGTAGTGTTCGATCAGGCGCGGTTCGTCAGGATCCAGCGCGCAACGGATCTGGCGGCTCATCCAGCGCCAGCTTTCGAGGTAGGGCTGCTCGTGCAAGGCAGAACTCATGATCCGGGACTCGTTCGGAGATGAGATTTATTATTAGATGATAATGAGAACCAAAACAAGCACTCGAGTTTGCGCTGCTCACTTGTGGGAGTTAGCCTGCTCGAGAATGCGCTGTGTCAGTCAGCACATTTACAACTGATCCATCGTTTTCGCGAGCAGGCTCGCTCCCACAGGGGATTTGTGCGAAGCGAATTAAAAAGGCGCGCCATCCAGAACGGATGGCGCGCCTTTTTTTGTTGGCGGATTCGCGGCTTAGCTGCCGGCGACAGTCATCCGCTCGATCAATACAGACCCGGTGCGGATGTTGCTGCGCAGCTCCAGATCATTACCCACCGCGACAATCTGCTTGAACATGTCGCGCATGTTGCCGGCGATGGTCACTTCCTGCACGGCGAACTGGATCTCGCCGTTCTCCACCCAGAAGCCCGCCGCACCGCGCGAATAGTCGCCGGTGACCATGTTCAGGCCATGGCCCATCAACTCGGTGACCAGCAATCCCCGGCCCATGCGCTTCAACAGCGCTGCCTGATCTTCATCGCCATGGGTGACGAACAGGTTGTGCACGCCGCCCGCGTTGGCGGTGCTCGGCATGCCCAGTTTGCGCCCGGAATAGGTGCCGAGGATGTACGAGACCAACTCGCCCTTCTCGACGAACGGTTTCGCGTAAGTCGCCAGGCCATCACCGTCGTAGGAAGCACTGCCCATGGCACGCATCAGATGCGGACGCTCATCGATGGTCAGCCAATCCGGGAACAGCTTCTGCCCGAGGGTGCCTTCGAGAAACGACGATTTGCGATACAGGCTGCCGCCCGACACGGCCGAGAGGAAGCTGCCGAACAGACCACCCGCCAGTTCGGCGGAAAACAGCACCGGCACCTCGCATGTCGGCACCGGCCGCGCGCCCAGACGGCTCGCCGCCCGTTGCGCGGCACGCTGGCCGATGCTCACCGGATCGGCGAGCAGACTGCCCTGGCGATTGACGTCATACCAGTAATCGCGCTGCATCTGGCCGTCGGCTTCAGCGATCATCACGCAACTCAGGCTGTGCCGGGTCGACGCGTAGCCGCCGATGAAACCGTGGCTGTTGCCGTAAACCCGGCAGCCCTGATGGGTGCTGAGGGTGGTGCCGTCGGCGTTCTTGATCCGCGCATCAGCATCGAACGCCGCGGCCTCGCAGAGCAAAGCCTTCTCAATGGCCTGCTCCGGGGTGATGTCCCATTCGTGGAACAGGTCGAAATCCTGCACATCCCTGGCCATCAGTGCGGCGTCGGCGAGGCCCGAGGCTTCATCTTCGGAAGTGTGCTTGGCGATGGCCAGTGCTGCTGCGACGGTTTCACGAATCGCCTCCGGCCCGGTGGCCGAGGTGCTGGCCGAGCCTTTGCGCTGGCCGACATACAAGGTAATGCCAAAACCCTGATCACGATTGAATTCAACGGTTTCGACCTCGCGCTGACGCACCGAAGTCGACAGCCCCTGCTCCAGCGACACCGCGACTTCACAGGCGCTGGCGCCCTGGCGCTTGGCTTCGGCGATGATCTGCTCGACCTGTTCTTGCAGTGCCGGCAATGCCTGCGGGCCGACGCTTTGAACTGCACTCATGCTCATCTCCACTCAAATTCTGCTTTCGGCTGGGGTCATCGAGCGACCGGGCCGGACAAGCGGCCCCCGACTGGTTATCATGGCGGCGTTTCTTTGCGGACTGCCACCATGGTTGATTCTTACGACGACTCCCTCGATACGGGAGAAAAAAGCAAATCTCAGGTCAAACGCGAGTTGCATGCGCTGGTTGACCTCGGCGAGCGCCTGACCACACTCAAGCCTGATCTGGTCGCCAAACTGCCGTTGACCGACGCTTTGCGCCGGGCATTGGCCGATGCGCCCAAGCACACCGCGAACATCGCGCGCAAACGGCATTTGCAGTTCATCGGCAAACTGATGCGCGACCAGGACACTGACGCGATTCTGACTCTGCTCGATCAACTCGATGCCTCCACTCGCCAGTACAACGAGCGTTTCCATAATCTGGAACGCTGGCGTGACCGCCTGATCGCGGGCGATGACGCCGTGCTGGAGAAATTCGTCATCGAGTACCCGGACGCCGATCGCCAGCAATTGCGTTCCCTGATCCGTCAGGCCCAGCATGAGGTTGCGCAAAACAAACCACCTGCTTCGAGCCGCAAGATCTTCAAATACATTCGGGAGCTGGACGAGACTCAACGCGGCCTGCGTTGATAATCGCCACCGGGTGGCCGTCCTGCGCGCCACCCGTAAGCCCCGCCTCTCTTATGCGCCCGTGCCACCCACGGTAATCGCATCGATCTTCAGCGTTGGCTGGCCGACACCCACCGGCACCGACTGCCCATCCTTGCCGCACGTACCCACACCGCTGTCCAGCGCCAGATCGTTACCGACCATCGACACCCGGCTCATCGCCTCGGGGCCGTTGCCGATCAATGTCGCGCCTTTGACCGGTGCGGTGATCTTGCCGTCCTCGATCAGATAAGCCTCGCTGGTGGAGAATACGAACTTGCCGCTGGTGATATCGACCTGACCGCCGCCGAGGTTCGCGCAGTAGATGCCCTTCTTCACCGAAGCGATGATTTCCGCCGGATCACTTTCGCCACCGAGCATGTAGGTGTTGGTCATCCGTGGCATCGGCAGGTGCGCGTAGGATTCGCGACGACCGTTACCGGTGCGTGCCACGCCCATCAGGCGCGCATTGAGCTTGTCTTGCATATAGCCCTTGAGTACGCCGTTTTCGATCAGCGTGGTGCACTCGGTCGGCGTGCCTTCGTCATCGACGCTCAGCGAACCGCGACGGCCGCTCAAGGTGCCGTCATCGACGATGGTGCAAAGTTTGGAGGCAACCATTTCACCCATGCGCCCGCTGTAGGCCGAGCTGCCCTTGCGGTTAAAGTCGCCTTCCAGACCGTGACCGACCGCTTCGTGCAGCAGCACCCCGGACCAGCCGGAACCGAGCACCACCGGCAAGGTACCGGCCGGCGCCGGAATCGCTTCCAGATTCACCAGCGCCTGGCGCAGCGCTTCGCGGGCATAACCCATGGCGCGGTCTTCGGCGAGGAAGTAGCGGTAATCGGTACGCCCACCGCCGCCGTGCCCGCCGCGTTCGCGACGGCCATTTTGTTCGACGATGACGCTTACGTTGAAACGCACCAGTGGACGCACGTCGGCGGCCAGGCCACCGTCGGTGGAGGCCACCAGGATTCGCTCCCAGACCCCGGCCATGCTCACGCTGACCTGCTGAATCCGTGGGTCGAGTGCGCGGGTGGCGACGTCGATGCGTTTGAGCAACTCGACTTTTTCCGCGCGGCTGAGCACTTCCAGCGGGTTATCGGGCGCGTACAGTTGCGCGACGTCCTGGCTGGTGAACGCCTGCACGGTGCCGTTCTGCCCGGCGCGGGAGATCGAACGCGCCGCACGCGCCGCTGCACCGAGGGCCTCGAGGGTGATCGCGTTGCTGTAGGCAAAACCGGTTTTCTCACCGGACTGCGCGCGCACGCCGACACCCTGATCGAGGTTGAAGCTGCCTTCCTTGACGATGCCGTCTTCCAGCGCCCACGACTCGGAAATCTGGCCCTGGAAATACAGGTCGGCGGCATCGATGCCCGGCCCGGCCAGATCGCCGAGCACGCCTTGCAGGCTCTCGATCGTGACACCGCCGGGTGCCAACAGGTGATCACTGACTGAGGACAACAACTCGCTCATAGGTTTACGCCTTAAATTCGTGTTCTGAAGCAGGCCGCTGGGCGCCCTGCGAGAAAAACCGCCGATGACGCGTCACCGGCATGCGCGCCCGGATGGACGCTTGTTCATCGCTGTCGCGGGCGGCCAGCAACACCGCCTCGCCTTGATCCTGCTGGACCAGCACACGCCCCCACGGATCGACAATCGCCGCATGCCCGAAGGTCTCGCGTGGCCCCGGATGACTGCCGCCCTGCGCGGCCGCGAGGATATAACACTGTGTTTCGATGGCCCGCGCGCGGATCAGTACATCCCAATGCGCGGCGCCGGTTACGGCCGTAAACGCCGACGGTGCGGTAATCAATTCGGCACCGGCGGCACGCAATTCACTGTACAGCTCCGGGAAACGCAAGTCGTAACACACGCTCAGACCGACGCGCCCCACCGGCGTATCCGCCACCACTACATTACCGCCATAAGCATAGTCATCGGATTCACGGTATTGGCCGCGATTGTCGGCGACATCGACATCGAACAGATGCAGCTTGTCATAGCGCGCGACGATCTCGCCGTATTCATTGATCAACAACGAGCAGGCATTGGCTTTGGCCGTGGGTTGACCCAACGGTGGCAACGGCAATGTGCCGGCGACTATCCATAAGGTGAGGTCGCGGGCGGTCTGTTTCAACCAGGGCAGGATCGGCCCTTCGCCCAAGGCCTCGGCGCGGCCGATATCAGCGACGTCACGACGGCCCATGGCGGCGAAGTTTTCCGGCAGCACCGCGAGTTTCGCCCCGCCGGCGGCGGCCTGTTCAAGCAGGCGTCGGGCCTGGGCCAGATTGGCCGGCACGTCACTCTGGCTGACCATTTGAATCACCGCTAAAGACATGGCCGCTCCTCGGGATTTGCATATGACTGTGTAGGAGCTGCCGAAGGCTGCGATCTTTTGATTTTTTTTAGAGCCAGATCAAAAGATCGCAGCCTTCGGCAGCTCCTACAGGGGTAGTGTCTGCTAGTTAAAAAGGCTTGTCGAAGGTGATTTTCGGCTCTTTCCATGGGCCTTTGACGGTGTACTTGACGCTGGCGAAGCGCGCCACGCGGTCGCCGATCAGCTTGTCGATGAGGAACAGCGCGCCGCCGACCGCCGGTGCGCCAACAAGCAGCGCGGCGATCGGCAGGTTGTTGGTCACCGGCAGTGTCACCAGCAATTTCGCATCGACCTTGTCACCGACCAGATCCAGCGTGCCGTCCAGCTCAAGATTGCTCGAAGGCCCGGTCAGGCGAATCGGCTCACGGGTGACGTAGACACCGTTGTTCGCCACCAGCAAACCTTTGACCCGGTCGTAGCTCAAGCCTTTGCCGAACAGGTCGGAGAAGTCCAGACGCAGACGCCGGCCGATCGAGTTGAAGTTGAGCAGACCGAACACCCGCAGCGCCTGAGCACCACCTTCCACTTCAACGAACTGGCCCTTGTTCAGCGAGGCGTCGAGGGTGCCGGAGAAGCGCTTGGTCGCCAGCCACGCCGGCGAGCCCGGCCAACGTCCATCGACGTCCATATGGAATTCTTCGCTGGTCACGCTCGGCGCGAAGCCCCAGCCTTTGAGCACGTCGGCCAGATTCTTGCCGCCAATGCGGCCCTTGTACCAACTGCTGGTCGCCCCCGGCGCGCCTTCCCAGCCGCCGTTGCCTTGCAGGAGGATTCCCTTGAGGCCCATATCGAGGTTGTTCAGTGCGATGCCCTTGGCGGTCGGCCGCACTTTCAGCGACCAGCCACCCACCAGATCGGGGCCGAGGAACAATTGATTGAGGGTGATATCCAGCGCCGGGATTTTCGTCGGATCGACTGACGCCAATGGATCCGGCGCGTTCTCGTCAGCCTGCACCGCCGGGTCCGGCGCCGGCAGTTTCACGTATTGCAGATTCACCGCAATCGGCACGCCGTTGGCGTCCGGCAGGCTGGCCGTGCCCTTGGCCTGCTGACTATCGAGAGCGAGATTCCATGCGCCGGGCTTGCGATTGATCTGCACCGAGGCCTGATCCAGCGTGGTGCCGAGCGCGGTCAATTTGCCGACTTTGATGTCAGCGCTGCTGAGCAGTTGCTTGGCGCTGCCGCCCGGATCCCCGCCGGCGTATTTGTTGGCCAGATCCTGCCACGGCGCGACGTCCAGCTCCGACAGCACCCCACGAATGCGCAGGCCCTTGGCGCCCGGCAACACCGCTTCGCCAGCGCCGAGAAACAGTTCGCCACGGCCATCGGCGAAATTGCTCGGCGGCGCGGCAAAAGTGAAATTGGCCAGTTGATCGTAATTGAACCAGTAACGCCGCTCCTGGCCTTGCAGGGTCATGCGAAACACTGTGTCGCGCCCGACATCGGCGGCCATGCCGAACGGCGCCGGCAAATCCACTGCCACGCCTTTGAGGCTGGAGCTGACCAGCAACTGGCTGTCGGTCCCGGAAAGATTCAGCTGCAACTGATAAGGAATCGTCCCGGACACCGGCAACGGCTGGGTCACGCCCAGCCAGTCGGTGAGCTTTTTCACTTCGACCTGCCCCGACGCCGCAACCCGGGTCTTGATCTGGTTGGGGCTGCCATCCGCGAAGATCTGCGCAGTGACCGGTTTGTCGAAGGCCCGCGCAGAGATGTTCTGGCCGCTGAGGCCTTTATTGCTGTCAAAGCGGAAATCGCCCTTGAGCTGGCTCAGTTCCAGTTTCGGTTCGGCCAGTTTCAGCCGCGCGTTGGCGGTTTTGAAATCGACGAGGATTTTCGGCTGTTCGCCCTTGGCCAGCGGAATGTCCAGTTTGAGCTTGCCATTCAGATCACCGGCGCCCTCCCAACCGGCAAAGGTTTCGCCGGTGCCGATCGGCGCGTCCTGAAGAATCTTCAAACCATCGCCCAGGCCACCGGCAAACGCGCCATCGAGCAACAGATGGCTGTTCTGTCCGGCCGGTACGTGAGGAATATTGACGAAGACATCGCTGACTTGCGTATCGAGCAACTGGCCCTTGCTGGCCCAGATGCGCACGCCGCTGTCCTCGATGAACACGTCACCGCTGACCTTGCTCACGTGCGGCCAGCCCGGCTGAAAGGCCAGTTCGGCGTCATGCACTTTGAAGAACAGGCTGATGCTGCGATCAGCCTCGCCGGCATTCTTGCTCAGCGAGCCCTGATACTGGAAGAAACCCTGATCCACCGCGCCTTTGAGGATCGCCGTGCGCAGCCACTCATCAAGCGCCGGGCTCAACACCGCCGGCAGGTATTTCGCGGTGTAGCGACCGTCGCCATCGACCAGGCCGACGCGCAGGTCCATGTAGTCTTCCTGGCTATGGTCGAAGTGCAGGCGGATAAGGAAGTCGCCGGCAATCTTGCCCTCCTCGCCCAGCACCTTCAGGTACGGCGCAATCAGGGTGAAGCCATCCTTGTCGAGCTTCCAGGTCAGCCGCGCATTGGCCTGCAGGTATTGCCATGGTTTGGCGAAAATCGGATCGAGGTGCAGGACGAAGTCCTTGCTGTCGAGGCGCAACTCACCGCCGTCCAGATTGCCGCTGAGGCTGCCACTGACATTCCGCGCCGCCGGAGCGCCGTGGTAGGCATCAAAACCGACATTATCGAGGTTGGCGGCAAAGCCGAATTTATTGCCATCGGCGGCGGTCGGACGGAAATCCAGCAGGACGTTGCGCAGGCCGCCGGTTACCTTCAAACGCTCGACCACTGTGGCGAAGCTTTGCGGCAACGGCCCCAGCGCATTGAGCAGCGGCGTGATCGGGGTCAGATCGAGGCGATCGGCCTGCAAATGCCAGAGCTCTTCAGCGTTGGCGCTGGCGCGAGTCTGCTGCACCTGCACATGGGATTCCCAACGGGTGTCGCCGAAGCTCATCGCCAGTGAATCAAGAGTGACCTTCGCGCCCTCGGCGGTGTTGCGGTAATAGGCGTTGAGCGCCAGATTGTTGATCTGGATTGGCTTGCGCTCGGCGTAGGCACCGGTCACTTGCGGCGCATTCAGGCGCAACGCGGCGCTTTGCAACGCGCCTTCGGCCCAATCGACCCAGAGTTCGCCGCCGGCCTTGATCTCGGAAAAATTCCATTGCTGAGTCAGGCGCTCGGGCAGCCACTTCGACCAGTCGCTCTGCGGCAGGCTGGCATAGCCCTCGATAGCGCTGTTCTGCCACTGATCAGGACGCAACTGGCTGCGCAGGCTCAGCGCCACAGGCTGGCCGTCGGGCAAGGTCAGACGCGCGTCGACACGCTGGCGGCTGGCGCCGGTGCGCAGATTGAGGCCGACATAGGTGAGCGTCATGGGCGGGTGGTCGAGCGGTTGCAGGGTCACCTGGCTATCGAGCACCGACAGTTGCCTGATCATCTGCGAGCGCTGGAACAATTGTGCCGGATCGAACGGTTGATCCTTCTGCACCGGCAGGCCTTCCAGCGCCCAGGTGCCGTCTTCGGCTTCCTTGAGGCTGATCTTCAAACCGTTGAGTTCGATATGCGCGAGACGGACTTCGCGGGCGAGCACGCTGCCCCACATATCCGGCACCACCCTCACGCGGTCGAGGCGCAGAGCGTTGGCACCGTCGCCGACCATCACGTCGTGGGCCAGCAGGATCGGTGCGAAACCGCTCCAGTTGCCTTCCAGCTCACCGATTTGCAAAGGCATGCCGAGGGCGGCACTGGCCTTGTCTTCGATGTCGGCGCGGTATTCGGCCACCAGTGGCGTCAGCTCGCGGCCGAGGCTGACGTACAACGCCATCAACACCAGAACCAACGCGCACAGGCCCAGCCCCCAGCGGGTGAGTGCGGCCAGAATGCGTGTCAGACGCTCCATGTCAGTTGGCTCCCATGGCAAAAATACTGCGAAAAGCTGAGGCCAGCCGCGTTGAATGAGTGGTGATGCAGGGCTTCAGAGCAGCACCACGTCATATTGTTCCTGGGAATACATGGTTTCCACCTGGAAACGTATGGTGCGACCGATAAAGCCTTCAAGCTCGGCGACGTTACCGGACTCTTCATCGAGCAGACGATCGACCACTTTCTGGTTGGCCAGTACCCGATAACCCTCGGCCTGATAGGCCCGCGCCTCGCGTAGAATCTCGCGGAAGATCTCGTAACAGATGGTTTCGGCGGTCTTCAGTTTGCCGCGTCCCTGACAACTGCTGCACGGTTCACACAACACCTGTTCGAGGCTTTCGCGGGTGCGCTTGCGGGTCATCTGCACCAGGCCCAGCTCGGTAATGCCGATGATGTTGGTCTTGGCGTGATCGCGCTCCAGCTGTTTCTCCAGAGTGCGCAGGACCTGACGCTGGTGCTCTTCATCTTCCATGTCGATGAAGTCGATGATGATGATCCCGCCGAGGTTGCGCAGGCGCATCTGCCGGGCAATCGCCGTGGCCGCTTCGAGATTGGTCTTGAAAATGGTTTCTTCGAGGTTGCGATGACCGACGAACGCCCCGGTGTTGACGTCGATGGTGGTCATGGCTTCCGCCGGATCGATCACCAGATAGCCGCCGGATTTCAGCGGTACCTTGCGCTCCAGCGCGCGCTGGATTTCATCTTCGACTCCGTACAGATCGAAGATCGGCCGCTCGCCCGGATAGTGTTCCAGACGATCGGCGATTTCCGGCATCAGTTCGGCGACAAACTGCGTGGTTTTTTGGAAGGTTTCCCGGGAATCGATGCGGATCTTCTCGATTTTCGGATTGACCAGATCACGCAGGGTGCGCAGGGCCAGGCCGAGATCTTCGTAGATCACGCTGGGCGCGGCGATGGTCTTGATCTGCTCGTTGATCTGGTCCCAGAGGCGCCGCAGGTAACGGATGTCCATGAGGATTTCATCAGCGCCGGCACCTTCAGCAGCCGTGCGCAGAATGAAGCCGCCGGCCTCCTTGATGCCTTCTTTGGCCACGCAATCGCTGACCACCTGCTTGAGACGCTCGCGCTCGGCTTCGTCTTCGATCTTCAGGGAAATGCCGACGTGGGCGGTGCGCGGCATGTACACCAGATAACGCGAAGGAATCGACAGTTGTGTGGTCAGGCGTGCGCCTTTGGAGCCGATCGGGTCTTTGGTGACTTGCACCACCAGACTTTGACCTTCGTGCACCAGCGAACTGATGCTTTCCACCGCCGGGCCTTCGCGCAGGGAGATTTCGGCGGCGTGAATGAAAGCTGCACGATCGAGGCCGATGTCGACAAATGCCGCCTGCATGCCCGGCAGCACACGAACGATCTTGCCTTTATAGATGTTGCCGACGATCCCGCGTTTCTGCGTGCGCTCGACGTGGACTTCTTGCAGCACACCGTTTTCGACCACCGCCACGCGCGACTCCATCGGCGTGATGTTGATCAGAATCTCTTCACTCATGGCAGGATCTCGTTCAGGCATGTTCACGATAGTGGCCGCATCTGGATTCGTACGACGCTCAGGGCGTGTTCAGGTTTTGCCAACAGGGTATGCCGAAATGGCCCAACACCTCGCAGGTTTCGCACAGCGGCAGGCCGACCACCGCCGAATAGCTACCCTCGAGCCCGGCGACAAACACCGCACCCAGGCCCTGAATGCCATAGCCGCCGGCCTTGTCGCGCGGTTCGCCACTGGCCCAGTAGGCGCCGGCCTCTTCGCGGCTGATGCTGCGAAAACGCACGCGACTGCGCACCACCCGCGACTCGCAGCGCTCACCTTCAAGCACGGCGATGGCGGTCAGCACTTCGTGTTCGTTGCCGGACAACATCATCAGCATGGCGCATGCATCGGCTTCGTCCACCGGTTTGCCAAGTATTTTGCCGTCGAGTACCACAGCGGTGTCGGCGCCAAGCACGCAGAACGGCTGGTCAGAGACGACCGAGCGGCGCCCGGCCTCAGCCTTGCCACGCGCGAGGCGGTCGACATAGGCCGAAGGGGATTCTTCAGGCAGCGGGGTTTCGTCGATGTCCGCGCTGATGGCGGAGAACCGCACGCCGATCTGCGTGAGCAATTCCCGGCGGCGCGGTGAGCCGGAGGCGAGGTAAAGCAGTTTCATCAAAACATCTCCCTGTTCAGTGCCCTGCTTCACCGGCTCAATAGATTCTGTAGCGTCGGCACATCCCGCGAAGGGCGAAGCTGACCCACGGCCAGAGCAAGGCACTGACCAGCGCCGGCAAGACCAGCGCCAGGGTTGGCTGACGGTTGCCGGTCAGAGCGCTGAGCCACAGTTGCGCCAATTGTGCGAGGCCGAAGATCACCAGGATCACCAGGCACTGCTGCCACATCGGGAACATGCGCAGGCGCTGCTGCAACGACAACACGAGGAAAGTAATCAGGGTCAGGATCAGCGCGTTCTGTCCGAGCAGGTCGCCCTGCAGGACATCTTCGGCCAGCCCCAGACAGAACGCCGTTACCATGCCGACCGTGTGCGGCATGTACAGCGCCCAAAACGTCACGAGCAAGGCCAGCCACAGCGGGCGAAGGATTTCCATGAAGATCGGCAACGGTGAAACGCTGAGCAGGATGCCGACGAAGAACGTCAGCCAGATCATCCAGCCGTTTCCGGATTTTTTCGCGCCGACCATTATTCTCGTCCCCCGGTAGTCGCTGGCGGCTTCGCCGGTGGTTTGCTCGCGGCCGGCGGTTTGGCAGCGGCCGGAGCGGCAGCGGGCGGTTTGCTCGCGGCGGGCTTGGCTGGCGTGGCGGCTGGCGCCGCTGCTTCAGCGGCCGGCGCTGCGGTAGCGGTCGACGGCGTGGCAGGCATGATCAACGGTTTCGGCACGCTGGCCGGCAACATCGGGCCACCGCCGTGAGCGTCGAGCTGTTCCTGGGCCTGGGCGGCGTCATTGGCGCGTTCCTCGGCAGTGCGGCTGTCGCTGAACACCAGCAGCAGGTAGCGGCTACGGTTCAGGGCGGCTGTGGGCACGGCGCGGACAATGGCGAACGGTTGGCCGGAATCGTGGATGACTTCCTTGACCGTGGCCACCGGATAACCGGCCGGGAATCGCTGGCCGAGGCCGGAGCTGACCAGCAGGTCGCCCTCTTTGATGTCTGCCGTGTCGGCGACATGACGCAATTCCAGGCGCTCCGGGTTGCCGGTGCCGCTGGCAATCGCGCGCAGACCGTTACGATTCACCTGCACCGGAATGCTGTGAGTGGTGTCGGTCAGCAGCAGGACACGCGAGGTGTACGGCATCAATTCAACCACTTGGCCCATCAGCCCGCGTGCATCGAGCACCGGTTGACCGAGCACCACGCCGTCGCGCTCACCTTTGTTGATGATGATGCGATGGGTGAAGGGGTTGGGGTCCATGCCGATCAGCTCGGCCACTTCGACCTTTTCATTGACCAATGCAGAGGAATTGAGCAACTCGCGCAGCCGAACGTTCTGCTCGGTCAGGGCCGCGAGCTTTTGCATGCGCCCCTGCAACAGCAGGTTTTCGGTCTTGAGTTTTTCGTTTTCGGCGACGAGCTCGGTGCGGCTGCCGAACTGACTGGCGACCCCTTCCCACAAGCGGCCGGGCAGGTCAGTGATCCAGTAGGCATCCATGAGCACCAGCGACGCTTGCTTGCGCGCGGGCTTGAGCAGGTCGAAACGTGCATCGACCACCATCAGTGCGACCGCGAGCACGGCCAGCACCAACAGGCGCACGCCCAACGAAGGGCCTTTGGTGAAAAGCGGTTTAATAAGCCGCTCCTCCCAGGCAAATGTTCTGTTTATTCATACGGCATCAAACCGGCCTGGATGAAGACTGACAGAAGATAAACGCCAACAGGCAGCACTGCAAAGTGCTGCCTGTGCGTTCACCCACGTATTGCATTCGAAGCTTATTCGCTCGAAAGCAGATCCATGGTGTGCTTATCCATCATTTCCAGCGCACGGCCACCGCCGCGAGCAACGCAAGTCAGCGGATCTTCGGCAACGATCACCGGCAGACCGGTTTCCTGAGCCAGCAACTTGTCGAGGTCACGCAGCAGCGCGCCACCACCGGTCAGCACCAGGCCACGCTCGGCGATGTCGGAAGCCAGTTCCGGCGGCGATTGCTCCAGCGCGCTTTTCACGGCCTGAACGATGGTTGCCAGCGACTCTTGCAGAGCCTCGAGCACTTCGTTGGAGTTCAGGGTGAATGCGCGTGGAACGCCTTCGGCCAGGTTGCGACCGCGAACATCGACTTCGCGCACTTCGCCGCCCGGGTAGGCCGTACCGATTTCCTGCTTGATGCGTTCAGCGGTGGATTCACCGATCAGGCTGCCGTAGTTGCGGCGCACGTAGGTGATGATCGCTTCGTCGAAACGGTCGCCGCCGACACGTACGGATTCGGCGTAAACCACACCGTTCAGGGAGATCAGGGCGATCTCGGTGGTACCACCACCGATGTCCACGACCATCGAACCGCGCGCTTCTTCAACCGGCAGGCCGGCACCGATCGCAGCAGCCATCGGCTCTTCGATCAGGAACACTTCACGGGCACCGGCGCCAAGGGCCGATTCACGGATGGCGCGACGCTCAACCTGGGTGGACTTGCATGGAACGCAGATCAGCACACGAGGGCTGGGCTGCAGGAAACTGTTTTCGTGAACCTTGTTGATAAAGTACTGCAGCATCTTTTCGCAGACGCTGAAGTCGGCGATCACGCCGTCCTTCATCGGACGAATGGCAGCAATGTTGCCCGGCGTACGGCCGAGCATGCGCTTGGCCTCGGTGCCGACAGCGACGACACTTTTCTGGTTACCGTGTGTCCGAATGGCCACAACCGATGGCTCATTCAGGACGATACCGCGCTCGCGCACGTAAATAAGGGTGTTGGCAGTGCCCAGGTCAATGGAAAGATCGCTGGAAAACATGCCACGCAGTTTCTTGAACATGGGAAAGGGACCCTAGGCAACGCGTGGGTAAAAAAGTGCGGCAAACTCTAACAACGACAGGGATTTTGGGCAAGGCGCCAATATGTTAAATTGGCCGCTTTTCTGTGCACCAAGCCCCACAATCGCGGCCTTATGACCGTAGAAGTGCGGTAGTGTTCCGACAATCTAACACACGGACGCCGTCCGTTCTGTTTTCCACTGGAGAATCCCGATGGCGCTAGAACGCTCCGACGTGGAAAAAATCGCGCATCTGGCCTGCCTTGGCCTCAACGATGCCGATCTTCCGCACATTACTTCCGCCCTCAACAGCATTCTCGGGCTGGTCGACGAAATGCAGGCCGTTGATACCGACGGTATTGAGCCGCTGGCCCATCCCCTGGAAGCCAGTCAGCGCCTGCGCGCCGACGTGGTGACCGAGACGAATAATCGCGAGGCCTACCAGTCCATCGCACCAGCGGTCGAAAACGGCCTGTATCTGGTTCCGAAAGTCATCGACTAAAGGGAAAGAGCCTGCAATGCATCAAATGACTCTGGCCGAGATCGCCCGCGGTCTCGCCGATAAAAAGTTTTCCTCCGAAGAGCTGACCAAAGTCCTGCTGGCGCGTATTACCCAGCTCGATCCGCAGCTCAACAGTTTCATCAGCCTCACCGAGGATCTGGCCATCGAGCAGGCGAAAGCCGCCGATGCACGCCGGGCCAACGGTGAGAGCGGCGCCCTGCTCGGCGCGCCGATCGCCCACAAGGACCTGTTCTGCACCCTGGGCATCCGCACCAGCTGCGGCTCGAAGATGCTCGACAACTTCAAAGCTCCGTATGACGCCACTGTCGTTGCGAAACTGGCCGCTGCTGGCGCTGTGACCCTGGGCAAGACCAACATGGACGAATTCGCCATGGGTTCGGCCAACGAGTCGAGCTGGTACGGCGCAGTGAAAAACCCATGGAACCTGGAACACGTGCCGGGCGGTTCGTCCGGTGGCTCGGCCGCCGCCGTGGCCGCTCGCCTGCTGCCTGCCGCCACCGCAACCGACACCGGCGGTTCGATCCGTCAGCCGGCGGCGTTCACCAACCTCACCGGCCTGAAGCCGACCTACGGTCGCGTTTCGCGCTGGGGCATGATTGCCTACGCGTCCAGCCTCGATCAGGGCGGCCCGTTGGCGCGCACGGCCGAAGACTGCGCGATCCTGCTGCAAGGCATGGCCGGCTTCGACCCGAACGACTCCACCAGCATCGATGAGCCGGTTCCGGATTACTCCGCCAGCCTCGGCGAGTCGCTGCAAGGCCTGCGCATCGGCGTGCCGAAGGAATACTTCAGCGCCGGTCTCGACCCGCGCATTGCCGAGCTGATCCAGAACAGCATCCAGCAGTTGCAGAAGCTCGGTGCCGTGATCAAGGAAATCAGCCTGCCGAACATGCAGCACGCCATTCCGGCCTACTACGTGATCGCCCCGGCAGAAGCGTCTTCCAACCTGTCGCGTTTCGACGGCGTGCGTTTCGGCCATCGCTGCGAGAACCCGGAAAACCTCATCGACCTGTACAAGCGCTCCCGTGGCGAAGGCTTCGGCGCGGAAGTGCAGCGCCGGATCATGGTCGGTGCCTACGCGCTGTCCGCCGGTTACTACGACGCCTACTACCTGAAAGCGCAGAAGATTCGTCGTCTGGTGAAGAACGATTTCATGGCTGCGTTCAATGAAGTCGACATCATCCTCGGCCCGACCACGCCGAACCCGGCGTGGAAACTCGGCGCGAAGAACAGCGACCCGGTCGCTGCCTATCTGGAAGACGTCTACACCATCACCGCCAACCTCGCCGGCCTGCCGGGCCTGTCGATGCCGGCCGGTTTTGTCGACGGTCTGCCGGTGGGCGTGCAGTTGCTCGCGCCGTACTTCCAGGAAGGCCGTTTGCTCAACGTTGCGCACCAGTATCAGCTCAACACTGACTGGCACACCCGCACCCCAACCGGCTTCTGAGGAGACACACATGCAATGGGAAGTCGTGATCGGGCTGGAGATTCACACTCAGCTCACCACCCGGTCGAAAATCTTTTCCGGTAGTTCCACCACCTTCGGTTCCGAGCCGAACACCCAGGCCAGCCTGATCGATCTGGGCATGCCCGGCGTGCTGCCGGTGCTCAACCAGGAAGCGGTGCGCATGGCGGTGATGTTCGGTCTGGCGATTGACGCCGAGATCGGCCAGCACAACGTGTTCGCCCGGAAAAACTATTTCTACCCGGATCTGCCGAAGGGCTACCAGATCAGCCAGATGGAATTGCCGATCGTTGGCAAAGGCCACCTGGACATCGCCCTCGAGGATGGCACGGTCAAACGCGTCGGCATCACCCGTGCGCACCTGGAAGAAGACGCCGGCAAGAGCCTGCACGAAGAATTCAACGGTGCCACCGGCATCGACCTGAACCGTGCCGGCACGCCGCTGCTGGAAATCGTCTCCGAGCCGGACATGCGCAGCGCCAAGGAAGCCGTGGCTTACGTCAAGGCGATCCACGCGCTGGTGCGCTACCTGGGCATCTGCGACGGCAACATGGCCGAAGGCTCGCTGCGTTGCGACTGCAACGTCTCGGTACGCCCGAAAGGCCAGGTCGAGTTCGGCACTCGCTGCGAGATCAAGAACGTCAACTCGTTCCGCTTCATCGAGAAGGCAATCAACTCCGAGATCCAGCGTCAGATCGAACTGATCGAGGACGGCGGCAAAGTGATCCAGCAGACCCGCCTGTACGATCCGAACAAGGACGAGACCCGTCCGATGCGTTCGAAAGAGGAAGCCAACGACTACCGTTACTTCCCCGATCCGGACCTGCTGCCGGTGGTCATCGAAGAGTCGTTCCTCGGTGAAGTGCGTGCCACCCTGCCGGAACTGCCACCGCAAAAGCGCGAACGCTTCCAGAGCCAGTTCGGTCTGTCGGCCTACGACGCCAACGTGCTGGCCACCAGCCGTGAACAGGCGGATTACTTCGAGAAAGTCGCAGCCATCGGTGGCGACGCGAAACTGGCGGCGAACTGGGTGATGGTCGAGTTGGGTAGCCTGCTCAACAAGCAGGGCCTGGACATCGAGGATTCGCCGGTTTCCGCCGAGCAACTGGGCGGCATGCTGCAGCGCATCAAGGACAACACCATCTCCGGCAAGATCGCCAAGGTAGTGTTCGAAGCGATGGCCAACGGCGAAGGCAGTGCTGACGAGATCATCGAGAAGCGCGGGCTCAAGCAAGTCACCGACACCGGCGCGATCTCCGCCGTGCTCGACGAAATGCTCGCGGCCAACGCCGAACAGGTCGAACAATACCGCGCGGCAGACGAAGCCAAACGCGGCAAGATGTTCGGCTTCTTCGTCGGCCAGGCCATGAAAGCCTCGAAAGGCAAGGCCAACCCGCAGCAGGTGAACGAACTGCTGAAAAGCAAGCTCGAAGGCTGACCACCAATGGAGCCAGATCCAAAGCCTGGCTCCATCCCCTGTGGAAGGGACCTGTGGCGAGGGGATTTATCCCCGTTGGGCCGCGAAGCGGCCCCAATTGCTGAGCTTGATTTGCACCAGATAAACCGAGTTCTCAGTTTTGGGACTGCTGCGCAGTCCAACGGGGATAAATCCCCTCGCCACAGGTCACTCCTACATTTGATCCGGGATACCTTTGAATGAAGCGCCTGTTTTTGAGCAGCGCCCTGCTCTCTCTGCTGGCCGGTTGCGCCAGTACCGACACCATCGACCCGCACGGTTATGACCAGACCGGCGTCGCCTCCTATTACGGAGCCAAACATCACGGTAAACGCACCGCCAGCGGCGAAGCGTTCAACCAGCATTCCCTGACCGCCGCCCACCGCCAGTTGCCGTTCGGCACGCGGGTGAAGGTCACCAACCTGAAAAACGATGAATCAGTCGTGGTCCGCATCAATGACCGTGGCCCGCACACCCGTGGCCGGCTGATCGATCTGTCGCGCGAGGCCGCCGATGAAATCGGCATGCTGCGCAGCGGCACCGCACGGGTTCGCGTGCAGGCCTTGGACTGATGGAGCGCTGACCATTTTCGGACTAGCCGATCTGCCGCTGATCAACGTCATCGAATTGCTCAGCGGCTTGGTTCTTTTGCTCATCGGCGCCGAGCTGATGGTGCGCGCCGCCGTGCGCCTGGCCGAGCGCCTGCACGTGCGTCCGCTGATCATCGGCCTGACCATCGTCGCCCTCGGCAGCAGCGCGCCGCAGATGACCGTGAGCCTGCAAGCGGCGCTGACCGACAACCCGGACATCGCCGTCGGCAGCGTGGTCGGCAGCGGCATCTTCAATATCCTCGTAACCCTTGGCCTCTCGGCACTGATCATCCCGCTGCGCGTGTCGCGGCAGTTGGTGCGCCTGGATATCCCGCTGATGATCGGCGCCAGCCTGCTGGTATTCATCCTCGCGTGGAATAAAGACCTCGGGCGTTTCGACGGCGTCCTGCTGCTCGGGGCCTTGGCGCTGTACCTTGGCTTGTTGTTCCGCCAGTCGCGACACTCGACCCGCCCCCATACCGAACGCCCGAAGGATACGCAGCAATCCTGGCTGATCAGGGTGCTGATGATTCTCGCTGGCCTTGCCATGCTGGTGTTCGCCGGGCGTTTGCTGCTCGGCGCCGCCGTGGTCGTGGCCACCGACCTGGGCCTGTCCGAACGGGTCATCGGCCTGACCGTGGTCGCGGTCGGCACCTCGCTGCCGGAGCTGGCGACCTCGCTGATCGCCGCCCTGCGCGGGCAGCGTGATATTGCCGTGGGCAACGTGATCGGCGCCAACCTGTTCAACCTGCTCGGGGTGCTCGGGCTGACCGCCCTACTCGCACCGACGCCGCTTTCCGTCTCCCCCAACGCGCTGGATTTCGACTTGCCAGTGATGCTCGGCGTCGCGGCGCTGTGCTTGCCGGTGTTCTATTCCGGCTACCGCGTTACCCGGGCCGAAGGCTTGCTGCTGCTCGGTTTGTATCTGGTCTACGGGCTGCATGTGGTGTCGTTCACCACCGGCATGCCGCTGGCCGGCAAACTCGAGCGCTTGATGCTGTTTTATGTCCTGCCGGCGCTGCTGACGTTTCTGCTGTTCACGTCGATCCGCGCCTGGCGTCGCCAACACCACAAGAGAGATGTGCCATGAGCGAGTCGAAGCAGTCCGGGGTTGAAATCCGTCGTCAGGTCATGGGCGATGCGTTCGTTGATCGCGCCCTGGGCAACGCCACCGAGTTCACCCAGCCGTTGCAGGATTTCGTCAATGAACACGCCTGGGGCGGCGTGTGGAATCGCGAAGGCTTGTCGCTGAAAACCCGCAGCCTGATCACCCTCGCCGCGCTGACCGCGTTGAAGTGTCCGCAGGAGTTGAAAGGCCATGTGCGCGGTGCGCTGAACAACGGCTGCACGGTGGAAGAGATTCGCGAAGCACTGCTGCATTGCGCGGTGTATGCCGGCGTGCCGGCGGCGATCGATGCGTTTCGCGCGGCGCAGGAAGTGATCGACAGTTATCAGAAACCGCAGTGACCGCCTTCGCGAGCAGGCTCGCTCCCACATTTGCAATGCGCTTCCCTGTGGGAGCGAGCCTGCTCGCGAAGAGGCCCTGGCAGACACCGCAAATCCTTGGTCAGATCCACCCACCCCACTGCAACACAAAGATCCCGACATTGGTGGTAATCGCCGCCATCAACGTGGTCATCACGATGATCGCCGCTGCCAGCTCATGATTGCCCTGCGCCGCCCGGGCCATGACGAAACTTGCCGCCGCCGTCGGGCTGCCAAAGTAGAGAAACAGAATCCCCAGTTCCGCCCCGCGAAAGCCCCACAGCCACGCGCCCACGGTTGCCAGTAACGGCAGACCGACCATCTTCACCAGGCTGGAGCTGAGCGCCATCTTGCCGCTCTTGCGCAACGCCGCCAGTGACAGCGTGCCGCCGATACAGATCAGCGCCAGCGGCAGCGTGGTCTGCGCCAGGTACTGGCCGGAAGTTTCCAGCCAGCCCGGCAGTCCGATCTTGAAGTAAGCAAAAGGCGCCGCCGAAATCACGCTGATGATCAGCGGGTTGCTGAACACGCTTTTGCAGATGCTCCACGGATCGGACTTGATCACCGGGCTGTAAACCGCCAGCACGATGGTCGACAACGTGTTGTAGAACAGGATCACCAGCGCCGCGAGAATCGCCCCGAGGGAAATGCCGTAATCGCCGTACATGCTTGCCGCGAGTGCCAGGCCGATCACGCCGTTATTGCCGCGAAACGCGCCCTGAGTGTAGATGCCGCGATCTTCACGCGGACACTTGAAAATCGCCCAGCCCCAGGCCACGGCGAAACTCACCAGGGTGGCAAGGGAAAAGTAGATGAGGAGCGAAGGTTGCAGCGCGGCGTGCAGATCCGCGTGGAGGATGCCGAGGAACAGCAGCGCCGGCATGGTCACGTTGAACACCAGCGACGAGGCGGTGTGGATGAAGTTGTCGTTGATCCAGTCGATGCGCTTGAGCAGCACACCGAGAAACAGCATGGCAAACACCGGCGCGGTGATGTTCAGGGTTTCAAGAAATATTGCCAGCATGCCGGAGAGCCTTGGGTGAGCGTCGATAGGGGGCTAATGATAAGCCACTTTCACCCTGATCGTTCCCACGCTCTGCGTGGGAATGCAGCCCCGGGACGCTCTGCGTCCCAAAGCGTGACGCGGAGCGGCACATGAGGCATTCCCACGCAGAGCGTGGGAACGATCACAGGCACCGCAAGTCCTTCGGCGTCTGGCAGATCGCTTTCGCGAGCAGGCTCGCTCCCACATTTGCAATGCATATCCCTGTGGGAGCGAGCCTGCTCGCGAAGAACGATGACGCGGTCTCAGGTAATCGGCGCCGGGTTGAACAAGGTGATGTCGTTATGCAGCTTGTGCTTCTCCGCCCAAGTCTGTTGCTTGCCACTGGCAACATCCAGGTAATAGTGAAACAACTCCCAGCCGAGTTCTTCGATGGTCGCGCGCCCGGTGGCAATGCGGCCGGCATCGATGTCGATCAGATCCGGCCAGCGCTGCGCCAGTTCGGTCCGCGTCGATACCTTGACCACCGGCGCCATGGCCAGCCCATAAGGCGTGCCGCGACCAGTGGTGAACACGTGCAGGTTCATCCCCGCCGCCAGTTGCAGCGTACCGCAGACAAAATCACTGGCCGGCGTCGCGCAGAAAATCAGGCCCTTGTGCTTGAAACGCTCGCCCGGGCCGAGCACGCCATTGATCGCGCTGCTGCCGGACTTGACGATCGAGCCCAGCGACTTCTCGACAATGTTCGACAACCCGCCCTTCTTGTTGCCCGGCGTGGTGTTGGCACTGCGATCGGCCTCGCCCTTGGCCAGGTAACGGTCGTACCAGTCCATTTCGCGCACCAGCTCTTCGGCAACGGTTTGCGTCTGTGCGCGGGAGGTGAGCAGGTAGATCGCATCGCGCACTTCGGTGACTTCGGAAAACATCACTGTCGCCCCGGCACGCAACAGCAAGTCTGAGGCATAACCCAGCGCCGGGTTGGCGGTGATGCCGGAGAACGCGTCGCTGCCGCCGCACTGCATACCGAGAATCAGCTCGGAGGCCGGCACGGTTTCGCGGCGGCGCTGGTCGAGTTTCTTCAAGCGCACTTCGGCCAGTTCCATGATCTGTTCGATCATTTCGGTGAAGCCGTGACTGGAATCCTGCAAGCGGTACAGCCACGGATCGCTGAGATCCACCGAGGCATCGTCCTCGTGCATCACCTGCCCGGCCTGCAATTTCTCGCAGCCCAGACCGATCACCAGCGCCTCGCCGCCCAGGTTCGGATTGCGTGCCAGATTGCGCACGGTACGAATCGGGATGTAGGCATCGGTCGCGGTAATCGCCACACCGCAGCCATAACTGTGGGTCAGCGCCACCACGTCATCGACGTGCGGGTACTTCGGCAGCAGCTCTTCCTTGATGCGCTTGACCGCGTGATCGAGCACGCCGGTGACGCACTGCACGGTCGTAGTGATGCCGAGAATGTTGCGCGTGCCGACGGTGCCGTCGGCGTTGCGATAACCCTCGAACGTGAAGCCTTCCAGCGGTGCCTGCGCATCCGGCACATCGGTGGACAGCGGCAAGCTGTCCAGCGGCGGCGCGGTCGGCATGCGCAGTTGATCTTCCTTGACCCAACTGCCGCGACGGATCGGCTGCAAGGCGTAGCCGATGATCTGCCCGTAACGAATCACCGGGCCGCCTTCAGGAATATCCTCCAAGGTGACCTTGTGGCTCTGGGGTACGAAATCCAAGGTGACCAGGCCGTCGGCAAACTCGGTACCGGCCGGTACGCCCTGATCGTTGACCACCACTACAACGTTGTCCCGCTCGTGCAGGCGGATGTAGCGCGGCGAGTCGGAATGTTCAATCAACTGCATGACGCCGCTCCTCAGGAATGCGCTTGAGACAAGTTACCGGTGACTTCATTGCCGCCCTTGGCTGGCGGCTCTTTCAAGACCACACGCTTGATCGGGCCGACGATCACCAGATAGCTGAACACCGCGACCAGTGCGTTGGCGCCGACAAACACCAGCGCCCACTTGAACGAACCGGTGGAGCTGATGATGTAGCCGATGACGATCGGCGTGGTGATCGAAGCGATGTTGCCGAAGGTGTTGAACAGGCCACCGCTCAGACCGGCGATCTGTTTCGGCGAAGTGTCGGAGACCACCGCCCAGCCCAGTGCGCCAACGCCTTTGCCGAAGAATGCCAGAGCCATGAAGCCCACGACCATCCATTCCACGTCAACATAGTTGCACGCGACGATGCTGCTCGAAACCAGCAGACCGGCGATGATCGGCGCCTTGCGAGCGAAAGTCAGCGAATGGCCCTTGCGCAGCAGGTAGTCGGAAATCACCCCGCCGAGCACGCCGCCGATAAAGCCGCAGATCGCCGGCAACGAAGCGATGAAACCGGCCTTGAGAATGGTCATGCCACGCTCTTGCACCAGATACACCGGGAACCAGGTCAGGAAGAAATAGGTGATGCCGTTGATGCAGTACTGGCCCAGATACACGCCGAGCATCATGCGGTTGGTCAGCAACTGACGGATGTAATCCCACTTCGGACCGTCGGACTTCTTGCCCTTCTGATCCATGTCGACCATGCCGCCGTTGTCAGCGATGTGCTTGAACTCGGCCTCGTTGACGCGTGGATGTTCGCGCGGGCTGTAGATGACTTTCAGCCACACCAGCGAGAACACGATACCGAGGATACCCATGACGATGAACACGTGCTCCCAGCCGAAGCTGTAGACGATCCAGCCCATCAACGGCGCGAACAGCACGGTGGCAAAGTATTGCGCCGAGTTGAAGATCGCCGAAGCGGTGCCGCGTTCAGCGGTCGGGAACCACGCCGCCACGATGCGCGCGTTGCCGGGGAACGATGGCGCTTCGGCCAGGCCCACCAGAAAGCGCAACATGAACAGCGCAACCACTGCCGTGGACATGCCGAATTCACCGACGAAGCCTTGCAGCACGGTGAACAGCGACCAGGTGAAAATGCTCAGGGCATAGACTTTTTTCGAGCCGAAGCGATCGAGCAGCCAGCCACCGGGAATTTGCCCGGCAACGTAGGCCCAACCGAATGCGGAGAAGATGTAGCCGAGGGTGACGGCGTCAATGCCAAGGTCTTTTTGCAGGCTGGAGCCGGCAATGGCGATCGTGGCACGGTCGGCGTAATTGATCGTGGTCACCAGAAACAGCATGAGCAGGATCAAATAGCGGACGTGAGTCGGCTTGGAGGATTGCATGCAGATGTACTCCCACTGATTATTTTTATGCGGGTAAAACATTCTTTGGTCTTTGTGGGAGCTGGCTTGCCAGCGATGGCATCAGCGCGGCGTGCCTGCAGCACCGCGTTGCCTGAATCGCTGGCAAGCCAGCTCCCACAGGTATTGCGTGTATCAGGAACCGATGTAGGCAGTCTTCACGACCGTGTAGAACTCTTGTGCATAGCGGCCCTGCTCACGGGAGCCGTAGGACGAGCCTTTACGGCCACCGAACGGTACGTGGTAATCCACGCCGGCGGTCGGCAGGTTGACCATCACCATCCCGGCCTGGGAGTGGCGCTTGAAGTGGTTGGCGTACTTCAGCGAGGTGGTGGCGATGCCGGCCGACAAGCCGAATTCGGTGTCGTTGGCCATTGCCAGCGCAGCTTCGTAATCAGCCACACGAACAATGTTGGCTACCGGGCCGAAGATCTCTTCGCGGCTGATACGCATCGACGCTTCGCTGTCGGCAAACAGGGTTGGCGCGAGGAAGTAGCCCTCGGTGTCGCAAGTCACTACACCGCCGCCGCTGACCAGACGTGCACCTTCGGACTGGCCGATGTCGATGTACTTCATGTCCTGTTCAAGCTGCGCCTGGGAAACCACCGGACCTATGTCGGTGCCGGCTTTCAGCGCGTGGCCGACCTTGATCGACTTCATGCGCTCGGCCATCGCTTCAACGAACTTGTCGTGAATGCCGGCGGTAACGATCAGACGGCTCGACGCAGTGCAGCGCTGGCCGGTGGAGTAGAACGCGCTCTGCACCGACAGCTCGACCGCTTGCTTGAGGTCGGCGTCGTCGAGAATGATCTGCGGGTTCTTGCCGCCCATTTCCAGCTGCACCTTGGCCTGGCGCGAAACGCAGTTGACCGCGATCTGACGACCCACGCCCACCGAACCGGTGAAGCTGATGCCGTCGACTTTCGGGCTGTTGACCAACGCCTCGCCAACCACCCGACCGCTGCCCATTACCAGGTTGAACACACCGGCCGGGAAGCCCGCGCGGGAAATGATTTCCGCCAGCGCCCAAGCGCAGCCCGGCACCAGATCGGCAGGCTTGAGCACGACGCAGTTGCCGTAGGCCAGGGCCGGAGCAATCTTCCACGCCGGAATGGCGATCGGAAAGTTCCACGGGGTGATCAGACCGACCACGCCCAGCGCTTCGCGGGTGACTTCGACGTTGACGCCCGGGCGTACCGACGGCACATAGTCACCGGACAGACGCAGGCATTCACCGGCGAAGAACTTGAAAATGTTGCCGGCGCGGGTCACTTCACCGATCGCTTCCGGCAGGGTCTTGCCCTCTTCACGGGCCAACAGCGTGCCGAGCTCTTCGCGACGGGCGAGGATCTCGCTGCCGACTTTATCCAGCGAATCGTGACGGGCCTGAATGCCCGAAGTGGAGTACGCCGGGAACGCAGCGCGAGCAGCGTCGATGGCGGCGTTGACCTGGGTCAGGTCAGCCTTGGCGTAGTCGCCGATGGTGTCGCTGAGTTCGGACGGGTTGATGTTGGCCGAGTAATCGGCACCGGCGACCCATTCGCCATTGATGTAGTTGTCGTAGCGTTTTGCAGTTGTCACAGGGCAGCCCTCAACTCTAAAAGCCTTCACGCAAAAAGCCGCTGATTGCTCAGCGGCCTCGCTTTTCTCGTTTATTGCGCGCCTTGCTTGTCGATCAGCGCGGCGAGCATTTCGTACTCTTCGCCGGTCAGGTCGGTCAGCGGCGCACGCACCGGACCTGCGTCATAGCCGGCGATTTTTGCACCTGCCTTGACGATGCTCACGGCGTAACCGGCCTTGCGGTTGCGGATGTCCAGGTACGGCAGGAAGAAGTCGTCGATGATCTTGCCGACAGTGGCGTGATCTTCGCGAGCGATCGCGTGGTAGAAGTCCATCGCGGTTTTCGGGATGAAGTTGAACACCGCCGAGGAGTACACCGGCACGCCCAACGCCTTGTAGGCAGCGGCGTAGACTTCGGCGGTCGGCAAACCACCCAGGTAGCTGAAGCGATCACCGAGGCGGCGACGGATCGACACCATCAACTCGATATCGCCCAGGCCATCCTTGTAGCCGATCAGGTTCGGGCAGCGCTCGGCCAGACGTTCCAGCAGCGGCGCGTTGAGGCGGCAAACGTTGCGGTTGTAGACGACCACACCGATCTTCACCGATTTGCACACGGCTTCAACGTGGGCAGCAACACCGTCCTGGCTCGCTTCGGTCAGGTAGTGCGGCAGCAGCAGCAGGCCTTTGGCGCCCAGACGCTCGGCTTCCTGAGCGTATTCGATGGCCTGGCGGGTCGAACCACCGACGCCGGCGAGGATCGGCACGCTGGTTGCGCAGGTGTCGACGGCAGTCTTGATGATTTCCGAGTATTCGCTGGCGGCCAGGGAGAAGAACTCACCGGTGCCGCCGGCGGCGAACAGAGCCGAAGCGCCATACGGAGCCAGCCATTCCAGGCGTTTGATGTAGCCCGCGCGGTTGAAATCGCCCTGCGCGTTGAAATCGGTCACCGGGAAAGACAGCAGGCCGGCAGAGAGGATGGACTTCAGTTCTTGTGGATTCATTATTCGAACACCCTGGTAGCAACGTTTTATTGTGAGTGGACCGTTCAGCCTTCGCCGAAGTTGTAGGTCATCGTACAACTTAAAAAATAACCGTCAACTGCATTTCATCGTTGGCAGGGCTTTTTTGTCCGACAAAATCACTGCTTATGCTTCTGGAAATCGCTGGAAGGCCCGTCCTTGAAGCATTTTCTCGCGGAAATATCTGGTCTGGATTCGTTTAACTCTGAGAGGACCAGCGGCTCGTAAAGTACGTCGACTGCCACGAAGGATCGTGGCGGACCACTCAAAGGAAGCCGCTATGTCGATGCATTTTGCCGCCCCCACCCTCACCCATGCCGCCCCGGCGCAAGACGATTGCGTGACGCTTCAGCTCTCGCAATTGCCGGACATCCTCACCGTGCAGGTGCCGGATTCCAGCGATTTCGCAGCGAACTGGAGCGTCTACGCGATTCTCGGCAGCGATGGCGAGGAACCCGAATGGGAAGGTGATGAGGTGGACACTGGCGCCTGGGACGACGCCGAGGATGAAATGGAGAAGCTGTTCGACATCGAGGTGCAACTGCCGAAAGAGGCGCTGCAACCGTATCTGAACCGCGAGGTGGAGCTGCGTTACAAGTTCCGCGATGAGTCGAGTATGGAGCCGTATTCGCAGGCGTTGAGGTTGCGGGTTGAGGCGTGACTGGTACGGCGTTAGCGGACTGACCGTTGGTCGGAACTGGTATTTCTTACAGGTGCGGCAGCAGGTCTAGCGATCCTTAAATGGATACGCGAGACAAGCTCCCGCATTTCGCCAAATCAGACTCAACAAAAGGATTTTGACAATGACTAACGCAACGCTCCCCCCTTTGCCGGCTCCAGCACTGACAGAAGCAGCAAACGGCATTATCTCTGTCAGCACAATTAAAGACCCGACCGACGCTGTGGTACCTGCTTATGAAGGAGCCACGCTAGGGGACCAAGTGAAACTGATGCTTGTCATCGGCAACAAGCAATGGGATTACTCGAAAGTCCTGACTTCCGCTGATGTCGGCAAGAAGATTACTTTCAGAATTGAGAGGGATCATTTTTCGAAGGGTCTCGCTGCGGGAGCAGATGCCCGGTTGTGGTACAGCATCTCGCGAGACGGTCAAATCCCTGGCATGTCTTCAGAGCTCAAGGTTGCCATAGTGCGTTAAGCACTACCCCTGCGCCTGCGCCTCTTCATGGGCCTGGCGCAGTCTTTCGCGGCTGTTGGTCAGGTGCAGACGCATCGCCGCACGCGCGGCATCGGAGTCCTGACGGGCAATCGCGTCGTAGATTTCCTCGTGCTCGCGGCTCAGGCGGCCCATGTAGTGCTGCTGGTCATCATGAGCCAAACGCGCCGAGTTCAGCCGCGTACGTGGAATGATGCTGGTGCCAAGGTGGGTCATGATGTCGGTGAAGTAGCGGTTGCCGGTGGACAGGGCGATTTCCAGGTGGAAAGCGAAGTCCGACGACACCGCATCGCTGGCATGGGAGGCGCTTTCGTTCAAGGCGTCGAGGGCGGCGCGCATGGTTGCCAGTTGCTCGGGGCTGCGGCGTTGCGCGGCGAGGCCGGCGGATTCGACTTCGAGGCTGATGCGCAATTCGAGAATCGCCAGGACGTCACGCAGAGTGACGACAGTGGCCGGGTCGATGCGGAAACCGCTCGGGCTCGGTGTGTCGAGAACAAAGGTGCCAATGCCGTGGCGGGTTTCCACCTGACCGGCGGCCTGCAGACGGGAAATCGCCTCGCGGACCACGGTGCGGCTGACGCCATGGGCTTCCATGATTGCCGACTCGGTGGGCAATTTGTCGCCACGCTTGAGCAGGCCATCACGGATCTGCTCGCTCAACACCGTCACCAATTCCTGGGCGAGGCTGCGGCGCTTGCGGGGGAGGCGCGGGGTGTCGATCAGCTTTTCCATGGTCTGCATCTTGTCTCGAAAGTTCGGCTTGGCGCCATCATAGCTCAAGCGAGTTGTACGATCACCGGGCAGATCACATTACCCCACTGTGGGGGGGGGGCGGGGGGGGCCCCCCGGGGGTGCC
>NZ_JAPCIK010000059.1:0-645 GCF_025910115.1 Pseudomonas sp. RG1 | reverse complement strand
TTCAGCCCCCGCGCCATGTATGCCGTCACCGCCGACACCAAAAACGAAGACCTGCTGGCCAACGCCTGCGAAACCCTCGCCTCGGCCAAAACCATCGCCCAGGAATTCGCCGGGCTGGCGAAGCCATCGCAGCGCCGGACGCTCATGGGGATTGCGCAGTTGATCATGCTCGGGGAATTGGCGGTGAATCGGGTGCTGGATAATCTGGAATTGCCACAGTGAGGCAGGAAAGCTGAGCTGTTGGCCGTCCATTCTGGCCCCTTCGCGAGCAGGCTCGCTCCCACAGTTTGACCGCATTCCAAACGTGGGCCGGGCTGGTTCGCGACGACGACCGCTCGTCGGATACCACGGCGCACCTGTCAACTCTGACAGGTGCGCAATCCCGCCAACGCACGTTAACTCACTCCGTCACCTTTCCGTCGGAGTCGATGCCATGTCCAGCCCCAACAGCCCCCTGCTGCTCGCGGAACTCGTCATTCCTGGCCGCAGCAAGAACCCGGTGTCGACGGACCCCGACGTCTGGGGCATTAACATCGCCGCCGCGCTGGGCAACTTTCCGCTTCATGGCATGAAGTGCCAGGCCGGCCCGTGGGGGAACATGGCGTTTGGTGACAAGTTGACGATCTTATGGGGCACCGGGCAGAA
>NZ_JAPCIK010000057.1:0-1590 GCF_025910115.1 Pseudomonas sp. RG1 | reverse complement strand
CGTCTGGGTTGAAACCGTCGACCAAGACGAGGTCGGCACGCAACTGAGCATGTTCGTGCCCCCTCGACACATGGTCGATGGCCAGTTCGCGGCATCCTATGTGGTCAAGCCTTTGGGCGGCACGGATCAACCGTCCGAAGTCATGCAGGTGCGGGTCAAACTCACTCGTCCGGGCGGGCACGATGACAACGGCGACGGCGGGCATTCCAAACTGGTCATGATCATTCCTCAGGACATTCTTGAAGGCATCCACGCAGGCAACGTGGCAGCGGGCGCGCCGATCACCATCGGCAACAACGATGGCACGCCGCCCTATCCCTTCGCCGCGGCCGGCGATGTCTGTCGCGTCAGCTGGGGCGGCGTCTACGTCTACAGCGATCCGCTGACCGAGGAGCAGGCCCAAGGCAAAACGCTGATCATCGTGAAAGTTGAAGAAGCCGACATCCGCGAGGCCGGTGATGCCGACGCTCCCGGCGTGGCCGTGGTGTTCGAGGTGTACGACTGCGTGTTCAACCGTTCCGAGGACTGGAGCCCCGAGCAGCGTGTGCCGGTGGCGGTGGATACGACTCGGGCGGACGCCCCGTTGCTCAAGGAAACGGTGAACAACGTACTGGACGTTGACAAGCTGGGCGATGCTGACGGCACCGTGCAGATTATCGCCATGGACACGAACAAGTTCAAAATCGGTGACCTTGTATTCATCAGGATCAAGGGCACGCCGGTCGAAGGGCCGCCGATTGATTGGGAACCTTCAGCAGGCGTGAAGCTGGAAAGTGTGCCGAGCATCATGGAAATCATGGCGCCCAACGCCGTGCTGCGCCAGTTGGCCAAGTCCCAGATCACCTTGTCGTATCGCCTGGAAAAAGCCGACGGCTCCGCTGAATTACGTTCCAAAAGCCAGTTCATCCGCGCCATCGGCGAAGTCAAGCGCCTGGCCGCGCCGATCTTGCCGGATGAGAACTCCGGGTCGCTGGACCCGACGCTGGACCGAGTAGAACTCGAGATCCCTTTCGACAAATCCTTCGCCGAAGGCCAGGTCCTCACGATAGTCATGCTCGGCACCACGCCAGGCCTCAAGCCTTACCTGCCAGACCTGCCGACTCGGCCCATCACCCACAACGATATCGTCGCAGCCGAACCGTTGTTGTACAGCATTGATGGCGCGCACCTGAACCCGGTCAACGGTGGCACCGCGGAGTTCTATTACCAATTACAGATCCCGGATACAGTGCTCGACACGCTGAACCCGTTCGAGGCCACCCGCGCCGTTCGCGAGTCGATTCACACCGACATCCTGCGAGTCGGCAAACCACGTCTGGAACTGCCTCAACCGCAGGTGGCCGGCGTGGTCGATGGCGTCCTGCCTGCCGACACCGCCGGCACCACCCTGACGGTGATCTACACGGAAACAGTGACCGGCGACGAAGTCTTCATGTTCTGGATCGGTTCAATCACGGGCGAATACCGCGACTCGATCAAGCTGAACGAACTCACCGCTGGCAAGGAAGTGCCGTTCCCTATCGACGCCAAGTGGATCAAGGGCAACGAAGGCGGGACGGTGATCGCCAAATACCAAATCAAACGCGCGGC
>NZ_JAPCIK010000056.1:0-3332 GCF_025910115.1 Pseudomonas sp. RG1 | reverse complement strand
TAGATCGTTCTTTAAAAATTTGGGTATGTGATAGAAAGATAGACTGAACGTTACTTTCACTGGTAACGGATCAGGCTAAGGTAAAATTTGTGAGTTCTCTTAGTTGAGAAATTCGAATTTTCGGCGAATGTCGTCTTCACAGTATAACCAGATTGCTTGGGGTTATATGGTCAAGTGAAGAAGCGCATACGGTGGATGCCTTGGCAGTCAGAGGCGATGAAAGACGTGGTAGCCTGCGAAAAGCTTCGGGGAGTCGGCAAACAGACTTTGATCCGGAGATGTCTGAATGGGGGAACCCAGCCATCATAAGATGGTTATCTTGTACTGAATACATAGGTGCAAGAGGCGAACCAGGGGAACTGAAACATCTAAGTACCCTGAGGAAAAGAAATCAACCGAGATTCCCTTAGTAGTGGCGAGCGAACGGGGACTAGCCCTTAAGTTGATTTGAGATTAGCGGAACGCTCTGGAAAGTGCGGCCATAGTGGGTGATAGCCCTGTACGCGAAAATCTCTTATCAATGAAATCGAGTAGGACGGAGCACGAGAAACTTTGTCTGAATATGGGGGGACCATCCTCCAAGGCTAAATACTACTGACTGACCGATAGTGAACTAGTACCGTGAGGGAAAGGCGAAAAGAACCCCGGAGAGGGGAGTGAAATAGATCCTGAAACCGTATGCGTACAAGCAGTGGGAGCAGACTTTGTTCTGTGACTGCGTACCTTTTGTATAATGGGTCAGCGACTTATTTTCAGTGGCGAGCTTAACCGAATAGGGGAGGCGTAGCGAAAGCGAGTCTTAATAGGGCGTCTAGTCGCTGGGAATAGACCCGAAACCGGGCGATCTATCCATGGGCAGGTTGAAGGTTAGGTAACACTGACTGGAGGACCGAACCGACTACCGTTGAAAAGTTAGCGGATGACCTGTGGATCGGAGTGAAAGGCTAATCAAGCTCGGAGATAGCTGGTTCTCCTCGAAAGCTATTTAGGTAGCGCCTCATGTATCACTGTAGGGGGTAGAGCACTGTTTCGGCTAGGGGGTCATCCCGACTTACCAAACCGATGCAAACTCCGAATACCTACAAGTGCCGAGCATGGGAGACACACGGCGGGTGCTAACGTCCGTCGTGAAAAGGGAAACAACCCAGACCGTCAGCTAAGGTCCCAAAGTTATGGTTAAGTGGGAAACGATGTGGGAAGGCTTAGACAGCTAGGAGGTTGGCTTAGAAGCAGCCACCCTTTAAAGAAAGCGTAATAGCTCACTAGTCGAGTCGGCCTGCGCGGAAGATGTAACGGGGCTCAAACCATACACCGAAGCTACGGGTATCACCTTCGGGTGATGCGGTAGAGGAGCGTTCTGTAAGCCTGTGAAGGTGAGTTGAGAAGCTTGCTGGAGGTATCAGAAGTGCGAATGCTGACATGAGTAACGACAATGGGTGTGAAAAACACCCACGCCGAAAGACCAAGGTTTCCTGCGCAACGTTAATCGACGCAGGGTTAGTCGGTCCCTAAGGCGAGGCTGAAAAGCGTAGTCGATGGAAAACAGGTTAATATTCCTGTACTTCTGGTTATTGCGATGGAGGGACGGAGAAGGCTAGGCCAGCTTGGCGTTGGTTGTCCAAGTTTAAGGTGGTAGGCTGAGATCTTAGGTAAATCCGGGATCTTAAGGCCGAGAGCTGATGACGAGTTACCCTTTGGGTGACGAAGTGGTTGATGCCATGCTTCCAAGAAAAGCTTCTAAGCTTCAGGTAACCAGGAACCGTACCCCAAACCGACACAGGTGGTTGGGTAGAGAATACCAAGGCGCTTGAGAGAACTCGGGTGAAGGAACTAGGCAAAATGGCACCGTAACTTCGGGAGAAGGTGCGCCGGTGAGGGTGAAGGACTTGCTCCGTAAGCTCATGCCGGTCGAAGATACCAGGCCGCTGCGACTGTTTATTAAAAACACAGCACTCTGCAAACACGAAAGTGGACGTATAGGGTGTGACGCCTGCCCGGTGCCGGAAGGTTAATTGATGGGGTTAGCTAACGCGAAGCTCTTGATCGAAGCCCCGGTAAACGGCGGCCGTAACTATAACGGTCCTAAGGTAGCGAAATTCCTTGTCGGGTAAGTTCCGACCTGCACGAATGGCGTAACGATGGCGGCGCTGTCTCCACCCGAGACTCAGTGAAATTGAAATCGCTGTGAAGATGCAGTGTATCCGCGGCTAGACGGAAAGACCCCGTGAACCTTTACTATAGCTTTGCACTGGACTTTGAATTTGCTTGTGTAGGATAGGTGGGAGGCTTTGAAGCGTGGACGCCAGTTCGCGTGGAGCCATCCTTGAAATACCACCCTGGCAACTTTGAGGTTCTAACTCAGGTCCGTTATCCGGATCGAGGACAGTGTATGGTGGGTAGTTTGACTGGGGCGGTCTCCTCCTAAAGAGTAACGGAGGAGTACGAAGGTGCGCTCAGACCGGTCGGAAATCGGTCGTAGAGTATAAAGGCAAAAGCGCGCTTGACTGCGAGACAGACACGTCGAGCAGGTACGAAAGTAGGTCTTAGTGATCCGGTGGTTCTGTATGGAAGGGCCATCGCTCAACGGATAAAAGGTACTCCGGGGATAACAGGCTGATACCGCCCAAGAGTTCATATCGACGGCGGTGTTTGGCACCTCGATGTCGGCTCATCACATCCTGGGGCTGAAGCCGGTCCCAAGGGTATGGCTGTTCGCCATTTAAAGTGGTACGCGAGCTGGGTTTAGAACGTCGTGAGACAGTTCGGTCCCTATCTGCCGTGGACGTTTGAGATTTGAGAGGGGCTGCTCCTAGTACGAGAGGACCGGAGTGGACGAACCTCTGGTGTTCCGGTTGTCACGCCAGTGGCATTGCCGGGTAGCTATGTTCGGGAAAGATAACCGCTGAAAGCATCTAAGCGGGAAACTTGCCTCAAGATGAGATCTCACTGGAACCTTGAGTTCCCTGAAGGGCCGTCGAAGACTACGACGTTGATAGGTTGGGTGTGTAAGCGCTGTGAGGCGTTGAGCTAACCAATACTAATTGCCCGTGAGGCTTGACCATATAACACCCAAGCAATTTGCTGACCTGAAAAGGCACCAGATTGCGGTGTGTGAAGACGAAACGAACCGAAAGTTCGAAACGCACAAACACCGAAAGCTGTCACATACCCAATTTGCTGAAGCGAGGCCATCTGGTCACGAGTCAGTACCCGAATTTCTTGACGACCATAGAGCGTTGGAACCACCTGATCCCATCCCGAACTCAGCAGTGAAACGATGCATCGCCGATGGTAGTGTGGGGTTTCCCCATGTGAGAGTAGGTCATCGTCAA